>NZ_JAEVHL010000091.1 GCF_016803395.1 Micromonospora tarensis
CTCCGGCCGCGCCAACGCCCGCCATCGCCGGACCCGACGCCGTCGGCCAGCGCGCCCGCCCCGCCGCCGGTGACGCCCGCCGCGCCGGCGTTGTCGGTGAGCCGGGGCGAGATGCCCGCCGAGGTCGACCTCACCGCCGTGGGCACCCGGGACTGGATGCACTGGGGGGAGCGGGGCGGCAGGTCGACGGTCCGCAAGCAGTCCGGCTCCGGGGAGGTCATCGATGGGGGTGGTTCCGGCACCCGGGTCGGTTGGGACGGCAACCAGGAGCACGTCCGCTGGTCCGACGGCTCCCCGGAGCGCTCGACGAACGGCAGCTCCGACGGTGTCTACACCTGTGGTGCCGGTAACGGGTTCTCCCTCGCCGTCGCCGGCGGCGGCGGGCCGCGCACGGTCCAGCTCTACGGCGGCATCTGGATGGCGCGGGGACGGCTGGAGGCGCGGCTGTCCACCGGCGGGCCGGCCAGCACCGTGCGGCTGGAGGACCCCTACACCAGCCAGAGCGCCCAGTTCACCATCCGGTTCACAGTGCCCAGGGGTGCCCGGCTGCTGCTCACCTGGACCGTGGAGAAGGTCTTCACGCAGCGCTGCGGCAACGTCGGCCTCCAGGCCGTGGCGGTGCGCTGACCGGTCGCCCGGTCACGGTGTCCTCGCCCGGCGGGACAGTTTGTCCGTCGCGGACGGTCGACGAGGTCGTAACTTTCTGCTGTCCCCATCCGACCATCCAGTGTGGAGGCAGCGGAGATGAGTAGCAGTGCCGCCCACCGCGTCCGTCGTGCCGCCTCGTCCGGCGGCGGTGAAGTGTCCGGGGAGGTTCTTCGCGACATCCCCCTGCCGCCGTACGTGACGGGCGAGGACACCCAGTTCGCGGTGCGCGCGGTGGTGGTGCACGCCCCCCGGCGGTGGTCCGGGGGAGTGGTCTGCCGCAACGATGCCAGCCCGCACCCGTGTCGCCTGCACCGCTGGGGCACCCGGGTGCTGGCGCTGCGCGGGCTGCGGGCCGCCGAGATCGCCGCGCTCATCGAGCGCGGCGACCCGACGGCGGTGGTCCCCCCGCCGGACCGTCCGGCCTGAGCGCCCGCCGGGCCGGAGGCGCGCTGACGCCTCCCGGCCGTCGCTCAGCAGGTGATCGGCTTGACCCAGGAGCACTCGACGCCCTCGGGGGTCCGGGGGATCTCCGGTACCGCTGGCGGGGCCGTCCGTGCCGTCGCCGCACCCTCTTCGCGGTACCCGGCCAGCGCCACCGCGATCTGGTCCTCGATCGGCTTGACCGACGCGGTCAGGTAGTTGTTCAACAGGATCGAGAACGCCAGCAGCCGGCCGTCGGCGCTGGTCACATAGCCGGAGAGCCCGGAGACCCCGGTCAGGCTGCCGGTCTTGGCGTGCACGTTGCCGGCCGCCGGTGTGCCGGCCATCCGACTGCGCAGGGTGCCGCCGACGAACCGTTCCGGCTGCCCGGCGATCGGCAACGCCGCGTACCAGGTGGCGAACCACGGTTCGGTGCGTACCGCGCTCAGCAGGTCGACGAACTCCGCCGCCGGGATCAGGTTGCGCCGGGACAGCCCGGAGCCGTCGCGCTGCCGCAGCCGGCCGGTGTCCATTCCGGTGTCGGCGACATACTCGCTGATCGCGGTGAGCCCGGCCGCCCAGGTGCCCGAGCCGGAGAGCATCCGGCCGATCTCCTTGGTCAGCACTTCGGCGTGCCCGTTGTTGGAGAGCTTGAGGAACGGCGTCATCAGCTCGCCGAGGCTCATCGAGTCGTGCCGGGCCACCGGGCGGGCGGTCTCCGGTGTGGGTTGACCGAGCACGGTCCGGCCGAGCACCCGGACGCCGTGCCGGCGCAGCGCCGCCCGGAACACGTCGGCCGCGTAGCCGGTGGGTTCCCAGACGGTCACCCAGTCGCTGGCCGGCTCGGTGCCGACGGCGATCTGGCCGGTCACCACGACGGTGTTGCCGCCGTGTTCGCGCTCGATCGAGATCGAGGTCTCGCCCTTGCTGACCGTCTCGGCGCGGTTGTCGATCCGCAGGTACCCGGTGGGCGGGGTGGTGCTGATCACCGGCGGAGCGCCGGCCCGGTCCGCCGGGGTGGCGTGCACGATCACCGTGCCGGCGTCGTAGTCGGTGTCCGGGGCGACGGTCAGCGCGGAGACCTGGGCGGCGTAGTAGTAGGGCTCGTCGTCCCAGGTCCAGTCGGGGCCCAGCCGGGTGCGGTCATAGCGGGTGTCGTCGGCGACCAGGTTCCCGGTGACCACCCGCACGCCGTCGGCGGCGACCTGGGCGGCGAGCGCGTCGTAGTCGGCGGCGAGGATGGTCGGGTCACCGCCGCCGCGGAGGTAGAGGTTGCCGGAGAGCAGGCCGGTACGGCGTTTGCCGCTGGCCCGCACGTCGGTGCTGAACCGGTGCCCCGGCCCGAGCAGTTCCAGGGCCGCGGTCGAGGTGAGCAGCTTGGTGTTGGAGGCCGGCACCAGTCTGCGGTCGCCGTTGCGGTCGTAGAGCGGCTGCCCGGTGCTGGTGTCGACCACGACCACCGATGCCTGTGCGCCGGCCAGCCGGGTGTCGGCGAGGATGGTGTCGATGGTGGCGTGCAGTCGGGTCGTCGCGGGGGTGGGCGACTCGGCCGTGGCGCCGGGCGCGGCCGCGGTGGCCGCTGTGGCGACCAGGGCGAGTAGCGCGAGGGCCCGGGTAAAGTGACGGCGATGCATGCGCTGATGCTGCCACGGAGATATTCGCCGGAAAAGGTCCTCAGCCGAAAAGATATTGCCAGCGCCGTGCCCGCGAGCCGGGGTGGCGGCCGGGCCGGACGCGGTGGTCGGCTGTGATCGGCCTGACGGCCGGAGCGGGCACAGCGGGACCGCGGACAGCGTTGCACCCCAGGTGGACACCCACTCCGTGGACGTCGTGGTCATCGGCGCCGGCCAGGCCGGCCTGAGCGCCGGTTACCACCTGCGCCGCACCGGCTTCCTCCCCGGCAGTGGCTTCGTCATCCTCGACGGCGACGACGGGCCGGGCGGCGCCTGGCAGCACCGCTGGCCGACGCTGGTCTTCGACCGGGTGCACGGCTTCCACGACCTGCCCGGGCTGCCCTTCCCGCCGGCCGAGCCGCAGCGCCCCGCCGCGGAGCAGGTCAGCGCCTACTTCGCCGCCTACGAGAGGGCCTTCGACCTGCCGGTGCGTCGGCCGGTGCGGGTCCGCGCCGTGCACTCCCGCTCGGACGGGCGGCTGGACGTGCGCACCGACCAGGGTCGGTGGACCGCCCGCGCCCTGATCAACGCCACCGGCACCTGGACCCGACCGTTCTGGCCGCACTACCCGGGCCGGTCGTCGTTCCGGGGCCGGCAACTGCACACCGCCAACTACCGGGGCCCCGCCGAGTCCACCGACCTCCGCGTGGTGGTCGTCGGTGGCGGCACCTCGGCGGTGCAACTGCTCGGTGAGATCTCCACCGTCGCGGCGGAGACCACCTGGGTGACCCGCCGGCCGCCCCGGTTCCGGGACGAGGAGTTCGGCCCGGAGCTGGGCCGCGAGGCGGTGGCCCGGGTGGACGAGGCGGTTCGGGCCGGCCGTCCGCCGGGCAGCGTGGTGGGCGTGACCGGGCTGCCGGTCACCCCGGAGGTACGCCGCCTCCGTGCGGGTGGCGTCCTCGACCGGCTACCCATGTTCGACCGGATCACACCGGACGGGGTGACCTGGACGGACGGCCGGTTCGTGCCGGCGGACGTGATCCTCTGGTGCACCGGTTTCCGGGCGGCCATCGACCATCTCGCCCCGTTGGGCCTGCGCGCGCCGGGCGGCGGTATCACCATGGACGGCACCCGGGTGGTCGCCGACAGGCGGGTTCACCTGGTCGGTTACGGCCCCTCGGCGAGCACGATCGGTGCCAACCGGGCCGGCCGGGCCGCGGTCAACGAAATTCGCGCCTGGCTGGCCCCGGCCGCCGCTCTCCACTGATCCGGCTCTATTTGACGGATGGTCCGGCAACCGGCACGGTGGGGGTGACGGGGCCGTCAGCTGCCCCGATTCGATGCGACGGCGACGACCGTTCGTCCCTCCTGTCGCCTCCCACGTGTGCTCGTACGCGGACCGGTTGTCCGGTTCGCCCGGGGGTATCCGACCGCGAGCCGAGAATCCACGAGGAGTTTCACCCATGCTCACCATGACCGACAACGCCGTGCTCGTCATCCGTGACCTCGCCAACCAGCAGGACGTCGCCCAGGACGGCGGCGTGCGCATCGCCGCCGACACCGAGGCGGGCTCGCTGACCGTGGAGTTGGTGCCCGAGCCGGTGCAGGGCGACCGGGTGGTCGACAACCAGGGTGCCCGGATCTTCCTGGACGAGGACGCCGCCCAACTGCTCGGCGACGCCTCGGTGGACGCCACCGTCGACGACGAGGGCATCATCCAGTTCGGCTTCACCGAGAAGCAGTAGGACCACGCTCACCGCAGGGATCGTCCGCGCTGGGGCGGCCCCTGCCCGGGGTGCCACCTCGGCCCGCCGTTCGCGTGCGGGTGCACGAGCGTGCTGAGCACGTACGCCAGGTGGTGCGACGTGCTCCAGGCCGCCCAGTTGGCGGCCGAGCCGGCGCCGGCGCCCCTGCGGGCCCGGCGCAGCAGCTCGTGGTCGCCCCAGGAGAAGGCGGCGCCGGTGCTCGGCCAGTGCGGCGCCGACACCAGCGTGCGGCACAGGTCGGCGAACCGCTCGTCGCCCCGGCCGCCGCGCCGCGCCCAGCGGTAGATCCACCAGCTGCCGTCGTCGGTGTATCGCACGGTCGGCAACCGGTCGGTGGCGTCACCGGTGCCGGGCACCGCGGGATGCACACCGTAGTCGCCGTAGCCGACCCCGGCGTCGGCCAGTCGCCGCCAGAGCTGCCAGTCCCAACGTTCCAACCGGATCGCCTCGTCGGTGGGCAGCCGGGACAGCGTCGGCGGCATGCCGCCCGCCGCCACGGTCACCGATCGCCAGGCGTGCCGGCGGGCCCAGTCCAGCAGCCGGCGGACCCGGGGCTCGGCGGCCCGCACGTCCGCCGGGCAGCACACGTCGCCCGCGTCCAGCAGCAGGTCACACTCCTCCGGGGCGAGGGAGGTGAACCGCCAGATCCGTTCCACGGCGGTGGTGCTGGCGTCCGGGCCGGCCCGGTCCTGGGCGGACCGCAGCCGGATCAGCGCCCGCCGGCCGTACGCCCGCGCCGCCGCGCCGTGCGCGACCAGTCGGTGGTCGCGCTCCGCGAGCCCGACCACCGGCACCACCGGTACGCCCCACCGGGTCAGTTCGGCCTCGGGTGTGTCGGGTAGCGCGCTGACGTCGACGGCCGGCATCATCCCGGACGGCAGCCTGCGCAGAGTGTCCACAACGGAGCGATCTCTCGTGCCGATCTCCAGGACCGGGGCGACCAGTGCGGCGGACGCGGGATCGAGGTGGCTCAGGGCTTCCAGCTCGCCTCGTCTGCTGGCGAGGATGGGGCGGTACACGGGTTGCGCCGCCCGGCCCCCGGGGGCGGGCACCATACTTCAATCTAGCCAGGCTGGTGCACGGGTCCCAGGAATGTGCGTCGGAATTCGGCTGCCCGACTGTCGGTTCGGCGACTATCATCCCCCGATGCTCGCGCCAGCGCACCGTTACCGCTCCCACGACGAGGACAGCGCGCGGTGGGACGGTTTTCCCTTCCGCCCCGGCGACATCGTGATCAGCACCCGGTCCAAGAGCGGCACCACCTGGATGCAGATGATCTGCGCCCTCCTGGTGCTGGGCACCCCGGAGCTGCCCGCGCCGCTGCCCGTGCTGTCGCCCTGGTTGGACTGGTTGGTCGAGCCGCGGGACACTGTCTACCACCGCCTCGCCGCACAACCGCACCGGCGGTTCGTCAAGACGCACACCCCGCTGGACGGGGTGCCGCTCGACCCTCGGGTGCACTACGTGGTGGTGGCCCGGCACCCGCTGGACATGGCGGTCTCCCTGTATCACCAGGCGGGCAACCTGGACCGGGCCCGCCTCGCGGAGCTGACCGGTCAACCCGCGCCGGCCGGGCCGCCCCGACCGCGCCCTCCGGTGCGGCGGTGGCTGTCGAGCTGGATCGACCGGGAGACCGACCCGCGCGCCGAGCTGGATTCGCTGCCGGGGGTGCTGCTGCACCTGGGTGACGCCTGGGCCCGCCGCCACCAGCCCAATGTCGAGCTGGTGCACTACGACGACCTGCTGACCGATCTGGGCGGCGAGATGCGCCGGCTCGCCGACCGGTGGGAGCTTCCCGCCCCGGGTCCGGAGCTGGTCGAGGCGGCCACCTTCGGTCGGATGCGGGAACGCGCCGACCGGCTCGCACCGGACCGGCTGGGCGTGCTCCGCAGCCGGCAGGCGTTCTTCCGCCGGGGCGGCTCGGGGCAGGGACGCGACCTGCTGGACGAGGCCGGGCTCGCCCGGTACCACGCCCGAGCGGCGACCCTGGCACCGCCGGATCTGCTCGACTGGCTGCACCGTTGACGTGAGCGCGCGGCGCCGTTCCGACAGTGGTCGGCACGTCGCCGCGCTCTGGCCGTCTCCCACCATCGCAGCCGTTCGGCGGTACGCCAGTGGGGACCTGGCTCGACCGGCCGATTGCGCCGGTCGAGTGTGACGATCCCCGGTTGGTCCGGATCCAAACCTGCCGACCGTGGGGAATTCCACCATCCGTGAGTCCCGGCGTGGCGCGCCACCGAACGGGGTATGGGCTGGGCATGGAACATTTCACGATCGCGACCGTCGCCGAGCAGAGCCCGGACTTCCGGCGGGTGCTGTGGACCGGTGAGCACACCCAGCTGGTCATCATGACCATTCCCGCCGGCGGCGAGATCGGCGAGGAGGTGCACGAGGGCATCGACCAGATCCTGACCTTCGTCAGCGGTGTCGGCGAGGCCCGGGTGGCTGGCGCGAAGCAGGAGGTCGTCGCGGGCGACCTGGTCGTGGTGCCGGCCGGCACCAGGCACAACTTCGTCAACACCGGGCCCAACCCGCTCGTGCTGTACACCGTCTACGGGCCGCCGGAGCACGCCGACCAGGCGGTACACCGGACCAAGGAGGAGGCCGACGCGGCCGAGGCGGCGGGCGAGGACGAGCCACCGACGCAGTGATCCGGCCGGCGGCTGCCTGATCCAGGCCGTTGCGGGTACGCCCGGCGGGTGGAGCAGCAGCCGCCGATCTCCGACTACGGGTTCCTCTCGGACTCCCGGTCGGGTGCACTGGTGGGCAAGGACGGCTCGGTCGACTGGTGGTGCCCACACCGGTTCGACGGGTCGTCGGTGTTCGCGCGGTTGCTCGACCCGGGAGCCGGTTACTTTCGGTTGGCGCCGGTCGGGGTCGGGGGGCCGGGTCACCGGGTGGAGCGCGCGTACCTGCCGGACACGTTGGTGCTGCGGACGGTGCACCACACACCGCACGGCAGAGTGGCGGTCATCGACGCGCTGGCCGCCGAGGTCGGCGCCCGCGCCCACGAGCTGGGTAGGAACTCACCCGCCGTGCTGATCCGGGTGGTCCATGGGCTGTCCGGGCGGGTGCGAATGGCGTTGGACTTCGCGCCCCGCCCCGAGTACGGCCTGCTCACGCCGTACCTGCACGAGCAGCCGGACGGTGGGGTGCTGGCCGGCGCCGGCCCGGTGGTGCTGCTGTTGCGCGCCGGGGGCCTGCACCTGCGGGCCCGCACCGACCGGGTGACCCACGAGTTCGAGGTCTCCGCCGGTCAGGTGATCGGGATGGACCTGGCCTTCGGCGAGGCGTACGGGGATCCGCCGGCCCGGGTGGAACCGCTCACCGCCCTGGCCGAGACGACTCAGGCGTGGCAGGCGTTCCGGGAGACGCACGGGTATTCCGGCCGCTACCCCGAACTGGTCAAACACAGCTCGACGGTGCTGACCGGCCTCACCTACGCCCGCAGTGGCGCGGTCGCCGCGGCGCTGACCTCCTCACTGCCGGAGCGGATCGGCGGCGACCGGAACTACGACTACCGCTACTGCTGGCTGCGGGACTTCTCGTTGACGATGCGGGCGCTCTGGGTGGCGGCCTGCCCCGACGAGACGTCCCGGCTGTTCACCTGGGCGACCCGCTCGATCGGCCGGTTCGGCAACGAGCCCGTGCCGGTGCTCTTCGGGCTGGAGGGGGAGCGCGACCTCTCCGAACACCACTGCAACCACCTGCGCGGCTACCGCGACAGTCGACCCGTGCGGGTCGGCAACGACGCCTGGCGGCAGCGGCAGCTCGACGTGCCGGGTGAGGTGATGTCGGCGGTGTGGCGGCTGCGCGACTACCTGGGCGCGCGGTTCGAGGACGAGTTGCGGGAGATGGTGCTCGGCCTGACCGAGCAGGTGGCGTCGACGTGGCGGCTGCCCGACCGTGGTATCTGGGAGACCCGGGGCGAGGAGCGCCACTACGTCTCGTCCAAGGTGGCCTGCTGGCTCACCATGGACCGGGCGGTGGGGCTCGCCGACCGGCTCGGCGATCGGGCCGACCCGCGTCGCTGGGCCAGGATCCGCGACGAGATCCGCGACACCGTGCTGCGCGAGGGGTGGAACGACCGGATCGGGGCGTTCACCGGCGCGTTCGGGTCGGCGGAGCTGGACGCCTCGGTGCTCGCCCTGCCGGTCACGCACTTCCTGCCGGCCACCGACCCGCGGATGCGCTCGACCATCGAGATGGTCGAGCGCGAGCTGGGCACCGAGGGCGGACTGCTGCGGCGGTGGACGACCGATCCGGCCGGGTTTCTGCTGTGCTCGTTCTGGCTGGTCGAGTGTCTGGTCATGACGGGTGAGCAGCAGCGGGCCGAGGCCCTCTTCGAGCGGGTCGTCGGGTACGCCAACGACGTGGGGCTGTTCAGCGAGCAGATCGATCTGTCCACCGGGATGCAGCTGGGCAACACCCCACAGGCGCTCTCCCACATCGGCCTGATCAACGCGGCCTGGCGGATCACCCGGCCGGACAGCTACTGATCGGGAACGTGCCTTCCCGGTCCGAATCCTGCAACAGACCTGCAAACGTCAGGCATTGACGCTGCTGCTTGGGCGGTCCTAGCCTCGAAGGAGCTGGAAAGCCCTTTCCCCAGGGCGTTGTTCCCGCTTCACCCCGCCTCGGATCCGGGCCTCCGGCGGGAGCGCACACCGATCCCACGCAACGCCGCACGCCGTGCCGGCGCGCCCCGACAGGGCCGCCGCGGGATCGCCACCACATGCGTCAAGGAGGACACCTGTGCAGAAGAGAAGACTCCCCGGCCGCCGGCCGCTCCTGCTGGCGTTGGCTGCCGGCCTGACCACGGCGGCCCTTACCGCCGGCATGACCTCGGCCTTCGCGGCCACCGTCTTCAGCGACAACTTCGACGACGGCAACACCTCCGGCTGGTCCAAGTCCGGCGGCACCTGGACTGTCGACGGCTCGGGCGTGCTCAACCAGTCCAACGCCGGAAGTGAGCTGGCCCGGCAGTTCGCCGGCGAGACCAGCTGGACCAACTACTCCGTGCAGGCCCGGGTCCGGCCGGCCAGCTTCGGCACGTCCAGTGCCCTGGTCGGGCTGGCCGCCCGCTCCACCAGCAGCACCAATATGTACCGGCTGGCCCTGCTCGGCTCCGGCCGGGCCGAGTTGCAGGCGGTCAACGGCAGCTCCGTCACCGCGATCGGCTCGGCGTCGCTGGGCATCGGCACCGGCACCTGGTACACCCTGCGCATCGAGGCCAGCGGCAGCACCGTCCGCGGCTTCGTCAACGGCACGCCTATCGCCTCCGGCAGCAACAGCCTGGCCGGCGCGGGCCGGATCGGCCTGGTCACCGCGTACGCCAGCGGCGGCTTCGACGACGTGCTTGTCGACTCGTCCGGTGGCGGCACCCCGACCACGCCGCCGCCGACCACCCCACCGCCTACCACGCCGCCGCCGACCACCCCGCCGCCCGCGGGCTGGCCGACGCCGACCAGCAGCCAGAAGGTGGACGCGACGATCCCGGTGTCCGGCACGTTCGACGGTGGACTCAAGCGCTACTACGGCATCGGTGACGGCGGGCAGAGCGAGAGCCAGGACCCGATGTTCGAGCTGGCCGCCGGCGCGACGCTGCGCAACGTGATCATCGGCGCGCCGGCCGGTGACGGCGTGCACTGCGAGGGCAACTGCACCCTGATCAACGTCTGGTGGGAGGACGTGGGCGAGGACGCCGCGACCTTCCTGGGCGGCACCACGTACACCGTCGACGGTGGCGGTGCCCGCTCCGCCAGCGACAAGGTCTTCCAGCACAACGGCTCGGGCACCGTCTACATCAGGAACTTCCGGGTGGAGAACGCCGGAAAGCTCTACCGGGCCTGCGGCAACTGCTCCACGTCGTACCAGCGGCACGTGGTGATCGACAACGTGATCGCCCGGGACACCGACGCGATCGCCGGCATCAACACCAACTGGGGCGACACCGCCCGGTTCAGCCGGATCACCATCGTCGGCGATCCGGACCGCGAGACCTCGATCTGCGTCAAGTACAAGGGCGTGCCGAAGGGCAGCGAGCCGACCAAGATCGGTGAGGGCGCCGACGGCGTCAACTGCCTCTACTCGCCCTCCGACATCACCTACCAGTAGACCGCGCTGCGGGGACCCGCGGGCCGCAGGGCCCGCGGGTCGCCCGTCGTCTCAGGCCGACACGGGTACGCCGGACACGTCGACAGTGTCCGGATACTTCAGCCCGGCACCGGTGTTGAGCACCACCACCCGCTCGCCGGCCCGGATCCACCCGCCGGCGCGCAGTTGCCGTGCCGCCGTCAGGCAGGCAGCCCCCTCCGGGCAGAGCAGCAGCCCCTCCCGGGCCGCGAAGCCCCGCAGGTCGGCCAGGATGTCCGCGTCGTCGACGGCGACGGCGGTGCCGGAGGACTCCCGCAACGCGGTCAGGATCAGCTCGTCGCCCAGCGGCGCGGGCACGGTGATGCCGAACGCCACAGTGTGCGCGTCCGCCCACGGTTGGGCCCGATCCGCACCCTCGGCGAACGCCCGCACGATCGGCGCGCAACCGGTGGACTGCACCGCCACCAGCCGGGGCAGCTTGTCACCGATCCAGCCCAGCTCACGCAGCTCGTGCAGCGCCTTGTGGATGCCGATCAGGCCGACACCGCCACCGGTCGGATAGATGATCACGTCGGGCGCCTGCCAGCCGAGCTGCTCGACGATCTCGTACCCCATCGTCTTCTTGCCCTCCAGCCGGTAGGGCTCGCGCAGCGTGCCGGCGTCGAAGATCGCCCCGTCCGACGCCGCGATCAGCTCGGCCACCCGCCGGCCGGCGTCGCCGATCAGCCCGTCGACCAGACGCAGGTCCGCCCCGGCGGCGACGCACTCGCGCCGGCAGATGCCGGGCGCGGCCAGCGGCATGACGATTGTCGCCCCCAGCCCGGCCCGGGCGGCATAGGTGGCCCAGGCCGACCCGGCGTTGCCGTTGGTGGGCATCGCGATCCGCTCGACGCCCAGCTCACGGGCCCGGCTCACGCCGACCGCCGCGCCCCGCGCCTTGAACGAGCCGGTCGGGATCAACCCCTCGTCCTTGACCATCAGGTCCGCGACGCCGATCTCCGCGCCGTACGCCGGGGCGCGCAGCAGCGGCGTCCAGCCCTCGCCCAGCGTGGTGACGTGTCGTGGGTCGGCGACCGGCAACAGCTCCCGGTAGCGCCACAGGTCGGCCGGGCGCAGCGGGAAGCGTTCCGGGGTCACCGCCTTCGCCACCGCCGGCAGGTCGTAGCGGGCCAACAGCGGCGAGCCGCATCCGCAGAGGTTGTGCAGTTCGTCGGCCGGGCACGTCCGGCCACAGCGTGGGCACTCCAGGTGGGTCAGGTACACGTCGCTCCTCGCCGTCAGGCCGCGTCGATGCTGAGCCAGTGCCGGCTGCGCCGCCCCGGCTGGTAGACCGAGTCCAGTCGTTTGGCGAGCACGCCCGGCAGGCCCTGCTCCTGTCCGGCACGCAGGGCCTCGTCGCCCGCGCCCGGGAACCACGGCGGAGTCTGCCAGTGCGTACCCGCCAAGGCCAGCCCATCGAGCAGCTCCCGACGTTGCGCGTACGGCACGTCGACGCTGCTCACCCCCTCCAGCCAGAGCAGGTCGACGATCAGGTACTGGGCACCACCGGGAACCCGGCCACCGGTGGCCGGGCGGATCGGGCGGACCCGTCCGGCGCCGTCGATGCGGACCAGCACACCGTCGAGGACCGCCTCGGTGGGCGCGAGCGCCTCGGCCATCGCCCGCAGCCACGGGTACCCGCCGGTGATCTCCTCGTCGGTCTCGGAGAGCAGCCGCAGTCGCCCGCCCGAGACGTACGCCAGCGCCCGCACCCCGTCCCAGCGCAGCTCGTAGCCCCAGGCGGCGCGGTCGCGGGGGAGTGCGGCGGCGGCGGTGGCACGCATCGGGCGGACCAGCTCGGGCATCGGCGTCCAGCCCGGCGGCGGCGGATCGGTGCGGCGGACCATCCAGTCCCGCCCGCCGGTGGCGAAGAGCACGTAGCGTCCGGCGGTGCGGTCACCGGAGAGCGTCACGATCACCTCGTCGGCGCGCCACTTCTCGCACCGGTAGGTGCCCCGGTCGTGGATCAGCATCCGGCCGCCGCCGTACTCGCCGGCGGGGATCTCGCCGGCGAAGTCGAGATACTCCATCGGGTGGTCCTCGGTTCCTGTCCTACCGGGCTTCAGTCCGTCATCGACGGACCGCCTGAGGCCCGTCAGCTCTGCTTGAACAGGTCGATGAGCCGTCGCGTGTCGTCCAGCGCGGCGGCTCTGTCGCGTTCCCGGCGCTCGACGATCAGTCGAATGATCCGCTCGCGCATGTCTGCGGTGAGTCTTGGGTCGGTGCGAACTAGCTCGATCTCTTCGTCGACAGGCTCGCTGGCGGACGGGTCAAGCGTCATCGGTTCCCCGCCACCGAGGACGGCGCGGATGCTGCCGGGCTTCCACTGGAGGGCGCGTTCAATGCCGGCGTAGTTGTGCTCGGCGGTGCGACGTGTGCCGTTCTCGGCCGAGGTCCAGGTAGCGCGATCAATGCCGGCTGCCCGAGCAGCGGCAGCGCCGCTCAGCCCTAGCTCGATCCGCCGCGTTTCGATGGCCTTCGCTAGGTGCTCTCTCTGACCAGCCTCATCCATGCCCGGCATTCTGCCAGCGGAACTCGGCCGAAGGCACCCGCCAGTACCACCGCAACCTAGACGTTCAGCTAGTTACCGCGCAGTTCAACGGAACCCCTTGTGTAATTCTGCGGAATGTAGTTAAAGTTCGAGGCATGAGCGAACCGAAGCCAGCATCCGTCGCAGTCGACGGAGCGAAGCTGAGGGAACTCCGCCAGCTAACCGGTTGCACGCTCGCTGAGTTCGCCTCGACCTGCGCAATCTCGACCGCCTACCTGTCCATGATCGAGCGCGGCGACCGCCGGAGGGTGTCCCCCCGGGTGTACGCGCGAATCTGCCACGGCCTGAAGCTGACCGGTCAGCGACAGCGCCGAACACTGCTGAAGGTTGCGGCATGAAGGCCGTCGAGCAGATCGACGCAGAGCGTCCTGTCAGCGCTCACGCCGACCGCGACGACCTCATTCGTCGTCTGGTCGACGCGGCCCCGCCGCTCAGCGACACCGATCGCGCCCGACTCGCCAGCATCCTGCAATCCGCCACCACCCGACCGGTTACCGCCGTGCGACCCGAGGGCGAGGCGGCATGACCGACATCCACCCGCTGCGGCTGCGGGCGTTCATCGCCCAAGTCGACACGACCGGCGGCATCGACGCCTGCTGGCCGTGGCAAGGGTTCATCGACGACGACGGTTACGGCCTGTTCCACGGCGTCGGCGCCCACCGCGTCGCCTGCGAGCTGATGAACCGGCCCATCCCGACCGGGCTGATCGTCGACCACCGGTGCCACAACGTCGACACGACTTGCCCCGGCGGGGTGACGTGCCGACACCGGCGATGCGTCAACCCGGCCCACCTCGACGTGGTGACCCGTGGGGAGAACGTGCTGCGCAGCCAGCACACGATGCCGCACCAGAACGCGGCGAAGACCCACTGCCCGAATGGCCACGGGTACACGGCCGAGAACACCTACTCCCGGCAGCGGGCGGGTGGTGTCGCTCGGCGTGAGTGCCGGGAGTGCCGCCGCGAGCGCAGCCGGATCGAAGCCCGTGCGAGCCGCGCCGGCGCCCGTCGCACCCAGAGCGCCGCCTAGTTCCGCCCCGGTGCCCACCCGGGCCCGGACACAGAACGACGCCCCCACCAACCGCCAAGTCCGCAGGGGCGTCCGAACCGACAGGGAGTATCCCATGACCGACCACAGCAGCGTCGATCGTATCGGCCAGTGCCGGATCAACAAGGACCGCCGGCTGCTCGCCGAGGTCAGCCGGTGGCGCAAGGCCAACGACTGGCGCGACTCGTCGCGCGGCTTCCAGAACGCGCCGTTCGAGGACGGGGCCACCGTCGCGGTCCGGCCGAACGAGGCCGGGTTCCAGGTGTGGCGCAAGCCCGCCGACGCCCCGCACTTCACCGGCCAGCCGACCGAGTACCCGGCCGAGAGCGTCCGCGAGGCGATCGACATGCTCGTCGCCCTCCGCATCCTGCCGCCGCAGTTCTCGTCGGCGTACGAGGCCGGGCGGAGTGACGCCGCGTTCATCGCGAACGTCGAGACCCGGCCCGACCGCCGCTGCCGGTACTGCGGGGCCACGTCGGGGCTGATCCTGGTCCCCGGCAACCCGCTGACCGGTGCCGGCCGTGGCCACGAATGCGTCGATGGCTGCAAGGGCGGCCAGATGGAGTCGACACCACGTCACCGCCTGACCGCCGAACTCCGCCAGCTCGCGGACGACGTCGAGGCCCAGCGCATCCACTTCGGCAGCTACCCCACGTTGAGCCTCGGAGTTCTGGCCAGCCGTGCCGAACTGGAGCAGATGGCGGCCTACTTCGGCAGCGAGATCCAGATGCACGACGACCAGATCCCGTGGACCACGTCGACCATCCGGCTCAGCCACAGCCCGTACGGGCCTGAGCTTCAGGTGCGGGCGCAGATCCAGCCCGAGGACGGCACCCGGTGAGCGCCGCGATCAAGGCGAACACCTTCGCCGACCTCCGCACCCAGCTCACCACCGCCACCGACGACGTGGTCAAGGCCACCGAGGCGTACTGGGCGGCCCTGCCCGGCGAGATCGCCAAGAACGCCCGGCACCTCATCGACGAAGAGATCGAGGTCTGGCAGGCCGTCGCCCACGACATCGAGACGGCACACGCGGCGCTGGTCGCCGCCATGGCCCCGACCACCCGCTGGGAGGCAACGCGATGAGCAACCTGTACAGCGCGGAGAAGATCGGCGAGCGCTTCCAGCGGGACACCGCCGACCACGTCATGACCGTCCTGCACGACGACGGCCTGTACCACCACCTGCGGTTCGCGAAGCCGGGCAGTTCCATGTACTGGTTCGAGATCGTCACCTGGCCGGGGGCGCTGGCCATCCGGGGCGATGTCGACGGCAACCTCGTCTTCTCCCGACTCCCGGACATGTTCCAGTTCTTCCGCAGCGACCACGGGATCAACCCCGGCTACTGGGCCGAGAAGACCGCCGACTACGGCAAGGGCCTCAAGAAGTACAGCGAGGACGTCTTCGTCCAGCACGTCACCGATGTGCTGGTGGACTTCGCCGACGACGACCCGGCCCTCGCGCAGACCGTCAAGGCCGAGATCCTCGCCGCAGTCCGTAACGGCGACGCGGGTCACGAGGAAGAGGCGCGGGAGCTGCTCCGCTTCTGGGAGGACAAGGGCGTCTTCTCCGACACCTGGGAGTGGGATCTCACCGACTGGACCTGGTCGTACCTCTGGTGCTGCCACGCGATCGTTGCCGGCATCGGCCAGTACGACGCGGCCAAGGCGGTGGCGTCGTGATGGACCTCGGCGACCTGCCCACCCTCACCGCCGGCTTCGCACCGTTCACCCCGGGGCAGCCCCGGCCCACCGCCGACAACCCGATGCCGTCGAAACCCGGACCCCGCATCGACGCCACCCTCGCCCGCCTGGCACCGAACGCCACCCGGGCCGGCCTGACCGCCGCGACCACCGGCACCGACGAACTGATCGCCGGCAGCCGGGCCATCCTCGCCCGCCTGGCACCGAACGCCACCCGTGCGCGGTGCCGGGCGCTCGGGCAGGTGTCGTGATGAAGCCCGAAGCCCTCGACCTGTTCTGCTGCGCCGGCGGCGCCACCCGTGGACTCCAGCAGGCCGGCTTCCGCGTCACCGGCGTGGACAAGGTCCGGCGTGCCAACTACTGCGGCGACGCGTTCGTTGAGTCCGACGCTCTGGACGTGATGCGTGACGTCGCGTTCCTGCGC
The DNA here is from genome assembly GCF_016803395.1 of Micromonospora tarensis. Lineage (GTDB taxonomy): Bacteria > Actinomycetota > Actinomycetes > Mycobacteriales > Micromonosporaceae > Micromonospora > Micromonospora tarensis. Next base: position 16,308 of record NZ_JAEVHL010000091.1, read on the forward strand.
CGCTTCGTGCTGGTAACCGCGTCCCCGCCGTGCCAGTTCGGGTCTGCCGGTGCCGGCCGGTGGGGGACCCGCGACCGGCACCCGAACCTGATCCCCCCGACCCGGGAGCTGCTCCAGGCCGCTGGCGTGCCGTACGTCATCGAGAACATCGAGCCGAACCTGCGCCACCTGGTCGACCCGATCGTGCTGTGCGGGGAGATGTTCGACCTGGGCGTGTTCCGCCACCGCGGGTTCGAGGCCGGCGGCGGGATCACCCTCACCGCTCCCGCGCACCTGCGTCACCGGGGGCGGATCGGTGACGGGAAGTACGTCACTGTCACCGGAAAGAGCGGTGGCCGGTCCGTCCGGGACGGCATCCAGCACGGCGCCAAGGCCGACTGGCAGCGGGCCATGGGCATCGACTGGATGACCACCCGGGAGATGGCCCAGGCGATCCCGCCGGCGTACACGGAGTGGATCGGCCGCCAGGTCATGGCGCAGCTCGCCGTTGGGGCGGTGGCGTGATGGCCCGCCTGATCCTCGCCGTCGCCATCCTCGCCCTGATCGTCGCCGCCGCCTGGCTCGGCGGGGAACTGCACGGTGAGCGCCGCCAGCGTCAGCGCACCGCCGCCGACGTGCTGGTGCTCACCTCCGAGTTGCACACCCAGCGCGCCGCCCTGATGGCCATCCCCGGCGACGACGAACCCGCCGTCGCCCACGGCCGCCTGGTCGCCGCCGAGCATGCCTCTCGGTGGCAGCCCGCCGTCGACTGGCTGGTCTCCCACCTGCCACTGAGGAGGGCCGCGTGAACCCGCCGCCGTTCTTCCGGGGCTTCCTCATCGCCGCACCCATCTCCGTCGCCCTCTGGGCCCTCCTGATCTGGAGCCTGACGTGACCACCAACGATCTGTACCCGACCATCGCCGCCCGCATCGGCGACCCCGGTGCCTACATCCCGCGCAAGCTCACGCCGAGCGGCGAGCCGATGGAGTCCGTGCCCCGCTGGGCCGCCCGCGCCGTAGTCGAGGCCGTCCAGCCGGTGATCGACGAGCTGACCGCACAGCTGAACGACGCTCTGCCGCAGATCACCGCCGCCTGGATCGCACTCGACCGGGCCGGCTTCCAGTCGCCCGTCGACGGCATCGCCGCATTGATCGACCAACTGACCGACGCCCTCACCGAGGCCCGCGCCCAGGCCGCCACCCACGCCAACACAGTCGGCGCGCTCACCTCCGAGAACGCCCGGCTGCGGCAGCAGCGCGACGAGCTGATCGCCGAGCGGGCGAAGGGGAACGAGTTGCCGGCGTGCACCCCTGACTGTCCCTCGGCCTTCTCCTGGGGCGCGACGGGCCGGGTGCCCGAGGGCCATGTCATCGCTCGGAACGGCAGCCGCGTCTGGCTGGCCCACGAGAAGGCGGAGGCCACCCGATGAGCATCGACCTCAGCGACGGCCACGTCACCGCCTGGCCCACCACCCCCGCACCCAAGACCAACGCCTTCACCCGGCTACGCGAGCGCCTCTTCGGACCCGACCACGACGGAGCCGCCGACACCTGGTCACCCACCAACGACCTCGCCGCCGGCGTCCACCACACCGACCGGCTGCGCCCCGTCGACCCGGACTGGCTGCTCAGCCCCGCCGCCTGGCACGAACTCAACCCGGCACCCGAAGACGTGGCCGTGCACGGCGGCGTCGACGACCGCACCGCCCTCATCCGCCGGCCGGTCGCCGCCATCACCGCGACCCCGCACTGGCCCGTCATCGACGAGTGGCTCGGACCGCTGGTTCCCGGGCCGCTGGAGCCCGCGCACATCCACGACGAGCTGATCGGAGCAGCCCGATGAGCGCCGACGTCCGCGCCCGTTTCACCGTCGAGCTCGTCGCCGACCCGACCTTCCTCGGCGACCACGCCCTGCCAAGCGGGGTTACCACACTGATCACGGAAGGGGCGGGCCAATGAGCGCCACGACCATCCTCCCGCTGCGACCCCTGACGGCCTCGCGGCCCGGCGCCTTGGTCGCCCCGCACCACGACCCCCGGCCCTGCGTCACCAACCCCGTCGGATGGTGGGACACCGGCCACAAGAACAACCCGGTCGCCATCAACCTCTGCAACACCCGCTGCCCGCTCAAGCTGCGCGACGAGTGCAAGCCCGGCAAGTACGAGAAGCCGATCGGCGTCGTCCGCGCCGGCGTGGCCTACGACGACCGGGGGACCGCCCTCAAGCAGTGCCCGATCTGCCAGCGACCCATGACCAAGCACTTCGCCAACCGCGCCCCACGCTGCGGGTCCTGCTCGGTCACCAAGAGCCAGAACCCCGCCGACCACCATGACGCCATCGCGATGATGGCCAGCGCCAAGCGGCCCTGGTCGTACATCGGCGCGAGCCTGGGCATCGACCCGGAGGCCGCCAGCTCCTACTGGACGACGTTCGTCGCCCAGCGGCGGCTCAACGGCGCCGGGCGCACCCTGACCCGCCTGCCTGGGGTCACCGACGAGACCCGGTCCAAGCCCGCCGACCACGCCAAGTTGGTCGTCGAGATGCTCACCGACCGGGCAGGGGCGTACACCGCCGCCGAGGTCGCCTGGGTCATCGGCTCCACCCTCGACGCCGTCAAGTCGTTCTGGGTCCGCGAGCGCAAGCGGCGCCGGGCCGCCGGTGAGGAGCTGCCCGGCCGGCGGTTCGTCTGCAACGCCTCACGGACGGTCCTGCGGGCGAAGCGGCAGGCCACGGAGACCGAGCAGCGCGAGGACTACCTGTCCCGAATCGCAAGCTGCACGCACCCGGGTCGGTGGCGCCAGGCCGGCGGGCTCTGTGGCGGGTGCGGCGCGGACGGGTTCGCGGAGATCACTGAGGAGGCGGCGTGACGCACCGGCTGGTCTACAACGACTCGACCCACAGCTACACGCTCAACGGACGTCGCTGCAAGAGCGTCACCGCCGTGGCGAAGATCGTCCCTGACTCCTACGCGCTGGAGCAGTGGCGTAAGCGCCAGGTCGCCATCGGCATGACGCTGGAGCCGCGGCTGGCCGAGCGGGTCGCCGTCGACCTGGACAACCGCGAGACGGTCGACCGGGTGTGCGAGGACGCCATGCAGGTGGCCGGCGCCCACCACGCCGCCAACCGAGGGACGCAGCGGCACCGCGCCTCGGAGCTGGCCGACCTCGGCGGGAAGCTGCTGACCGAGCAACAGCGGGCCGATGCTGCGGCGTGGCAGCGGACGCTCGAGCGGTACGAGATCGAGATCGACCCCACCTTCGTCGAGGGGTTCGCAATCTGGCCTGAGCACGGCGTGGTCGGTCGGTACGACCGGCTCGCCCGGGTCCGAGGCCGGCGCCGCGTGGTCGATCTCAAGAGTGGCGAGAACGCGGTCAGGTACCCGCAGGGGACCGCGGTACAGCTCTCGCTCTACGGCCGGGCACCGCTCATCTCCGCCGGGATCGAGGTCGCGGGTGACCGGTCGACGGTCACCGAGTGGATGCCGCCGCCGGCAGACCTTGACCTGTCCATCGGCAACGTCGTGCTGCTCGGCGACGGGATGGACGTCGGCGAGCTGTGGGACATCGACATCGAGCACGGATGGGCCGGTGCCCAGCTCGGACTCTCGATCGTCGACTGGCGCAAGGCACAGCGGTACGGCGCCGAGCTGTCCCGACGGGTGGAGCCCACCACCAACCTGATCGACCTCATCAACCGAGCCGGCGACGAGCCGGAACTCGACCGGATCTGGCAGCTCCACGCCAGCACCTGGACCCCGGAGCACAGCACCGCCGCCAAGCAGCGACTGGCCGCCATCGCGACCGGCGCGCTGTGAACGGCGAGCACCAACCAACCCAGTCCGTCCACACCACACATAAGGAGATCACCGTGGACCTGCTCGAGAGCATGACCGACGACAAGAACACCGGCACCGTCGACCTGCTGGCCGACCTGGATGAGGGCGCGCCCCCGCCTGGGTCGCCAAGCAGGTCGGGGACGGGGTGCAGGGCACCGTCGTCTCGATCGGTTCGACCAAGTCGAACTACAAGGACGAGAGCGGCAACTTCCCGGACTGCCCGGTGATCACGTTGCGCAAGGCCGACGGGGGCGAGGTCCGGGTGACCGCCTACCAGTCGATCCTGCGCAAGGAAATCAACGACTCGGGAGTGCAGGTCGGGGACCTCTTCGCCGCGAAGTACTTCGGTAAGAAGGCCAACAAGTCCGGCACCGGTGAGTACCACCACTACAAGGTCGCCGTCCGCCCCGGCCCGCGCACCGCTCCCGCTCCGAACCAGCCGCGGCCGTTCTGATCCGGCCCGCCTGACTGGTGCGCCAGCCCTCCTTCCCCGGTGCTGGCGCACCTCCCCAGGCAGACCGGCTCCACCTGCCGCGCGACTCCCCGCACCACGACATAGCAGGAGGGATCTCATGGACCTCGGGCCAGCAGTTCATCCCGGTCAGGTCGGCACCTTCTCGTTCGCCAGCTCCCTCGACGCCCAGTACACCGTCGGCCGTGAGCCGGCGATCCGCGAAGCTCTGCACCTGGCCGACCGTGAGCCCTACCTCGCGCTCGACATCGAGACCGAAGGCGTGGACGCCCTGGCGATGCGCCTCAAGGTGGTCACCGTCGGGTCCGCCCGCCACGCAGTGGTGCTCGACCCGCGCGACCCCGCCCAGGCCGCCGCGATTCGGACCGTGCTGTCCACCGCCCGGATCCTCGTCGTGCACAACAGCCCGTTCGACGTGCCTGTGCTGGTGCGCCACGGACTGATGCGCCTCGACGACGTGAGCAAGGTGCGCGACACCCTGCTCTACTGCCGGCTCGCCGAGCCCGATGAGCGCACCAGCAAGTCCCTCATCGCCGCTGGCAACCGGTACCTGGAGACCGGCACCGAGGACGTGCTCGTCGGCGCGTTCAAGGCGCTGGGCATGACCAAGTCGGCCGGCTACAAGGAGTTCGACATCGACCGGCCGATCTACGTGCAGGGCGCTGCGTTCGATGCCATCCTCACCGCCCGGATCTACCCGCTGGTGCGCCAGGCCGCACGGGACCGACTGACCACCGGGCACCCGTTCCAGTCCTGGGGCGTGTCCGGCTCCGACGCCGAGGAACTGCTCGAGCGTGAGCAGCGGATCAACCACATCTTCGTGCGCCGCTCGGCAAAGGGTCTGCGGGTCGACCTCGAGCGCCTCGACGCCTACCGGGCACAGGTCCGGGCCCAGCAGGACACCGACCGCGCGGTGCTCGAGGCCGCCGGCGTGAAGCCGGGCCACGGAGGATCGCTGACCGGATGGCTCGACGAGCGCGGTCTGCTGCCGGACAACCACCCGCGGACTGCCAAGACCGGCGCCCCCGCCGCGACCAAGGACGCGCTGGCCCGCCTCGAGCACCCAGTGGCCGTTGCCTTCTCCCGGCTCAAGGAGACCGAGAAGGTGGAGCGCGACTACCTGGCCAAGGTGGTTGACCTCGCCGACGATCAGGACCGGATTCACCCGACCACCACCATCCTCGGCGCCGCGACCGGACGCATGTCGATGTCCGGTCCGCCGTTGCAGCAGTTCCCGGCCGAGGGCCGCGGGATCGTGATGGCCGACGAGGGCGACGCTCTGACCTCCATTGACTGGTCACAGATCGAGCCGGTGGTGGCGGCGAACATTGCGCGCGACCAGGCCGTGCTAACCGGATACGAAGACGGGTCGTCTGACCTCTACACCACCGTCGCCGAGGCGGCTGGGATCACACGCAAGAAGGCCAAGGTCGTCCTGTTGGCCCAGATGTACGGCGAAGGCATGACCAAGTTGTCAGCCGACCTGGGCATCAACATCCAGGATGCCTGGGGACTCCGAGACGCGGTGTTCCGCGCCATGCCTCGGGTGGGTCGGCTCATCAAGAAGCTGCGGGATATCGGTGAGCAGCACCAGCTGGTGTTCACCCTGTCCGGGCGGATCGTGCCGATTCCCTCTGGGCAGTTCGGGGTAGCTGTTCACAAGGCGGTCAATTACCACATCCAGGGAAGTGCGTACGACGTCCTCGCCGACACACTCATCCGGGTCGACGATGCCGGGCTCTCGGACTCGGTGTACATCGCGATGCACGACGAACTGGTCGTCAGCACCGATGCGGCGTACGACGTCCGCAAGATCATGGAGACGCCGCCAGATCGGCTCTGCCAGATGGCCGGGCGAACGCCGGTGCTGCGCACCGACCGAGCGGATCTCGGTGAGCGGTGGGCGACCGCATGAAGACGTGCACCGAGTGCCAGCAGACCAAGCCGGTGGACGACTTCTACCGGATCAAGACCAGGAACAACACGCCGTCCTCCCGGTGCAAGGGGTGCCTGCGCACGGACGCACTTCGGCGCCACTACCGGAACAAGGGCCGCAAGTACGGGCTGACCCAGCAGCAGTACGACGACCTGATGAAGGCCGCCGGCCACCGGTGCCAGTTGTGTGGCGCCGATCGCGACCTGGTCATCGACCACTGCCACACCAGTAAGGACGTCCGCGGAGTTCTCTGCCGCACCTGCAACACCGGGTTGGGGATGTTCCGAGACAACA
>NZ_JAEVHL010000092.1 GCF_016803395.1 Micromonospora tarensis
GTCGGCTGAGCCGCCGACGTCGCCGCCGGCCGTGGCTGACCGGCCGCCGGGGCGCTCGCCTGCTGACCGGCCGCCGGCGGGACCGGCTGCTGGTCACCGGACGGCGGGTCCGGCCGCTGGTTGGCCGGCGGTACGGCCGTCGGCGGCGTGCCGACCCGGATCTCACCGGAAGCCGCGCCCTCGGGGAGGACGAAGACCCAGCCAGCCCGGATTTCCTGCCCGGGCTCGGTCAGCACCAGCCCGTCCGGCTGCACCCGACCCTTGTTGAGCTGGTAGAGCTCCGGCCAGCGGCGGCTGTCGCCGAGGACGCGGTCGGCCACGCCGGGCAGAGTCAGGTCGCTGGCAGTGCCCGGTTCACCCGGGACCACCCAGTACGGCACGGCGGGCTCCACGGCGCCCGCTGTGCCCGGTGTCAGCGGCAGCAGCAGAGCCGCCAGTACGGCGGCGACGAGCAACCGGACCGGCCGGGACGGGCGCCGTAAGGCGGCACGGAGCAGCCTGCGCATCAACTACCTCACTCAGAGCGTTGTCGTGACTCGTACGGGTGGGCCGGCGGTGCAGAGCGGCTCCACCCGAACACGTAACCGGGGCCGAACGGGTTCACCGCCCGGCTCGTCTGGGAAGGCCGCCGCCCGGCACCGAGGCTGCCGACATCTCGGGCCGCCGAGGTTCCCTCCCGTCAGGCGAGGTCGGCCGCGGGAAGCCGCAGCTCCAGCTCGCTGCCCGGGTTGAGCACCAGATACCGGTCACCCATTGCCGCGACGAGTTCCGGGATCGGCCGCCGCTCCCAGTACTGCCAGTCCACAGGAGCGGGCAGGTACCGGTCCGAGGTGAACGCGTGCACCACCGGCCGGTCGAGACCCGCGTCCAGGTCGGCGATGCCGACCCCGGGCACGTGCGGCACGAAGACCGTCGCCTCGCGCAGCGCGTCGCGGACCTGGTCGTCGCCGCCCAGGCCGGTGACCGCCAACTGCAGGGCGTTCTCCACCTCGTTCGCGGGAACGGGGAACCCGAGTGCGACAGGGCTCGGCTGGTAGTTCGGGTTCCGCTGGAACTCGTCGCTGATCTCGCCCTGCTCGTCCACCCGGAACGCGCCGACGACCGCCCAGCCGGGCACGTCCCCGGCCCCCTCGAACGCCGGATCGACCGCGTAGATCCAGCTGTCCGGGGCCCGCTTCGCCTGCCGGCGCATCTCGTCGGTCACCGTCGGCGGTGGCGTCGTCGTCACCATTGATGTCCTCTCCTCGCCCTGGTCCTGCTCACTCTGCCGGTGCCCGCCGCCTGGGGCTCGCCCCGTCTGTGCGGTCTCGTTCGCCGGCGGCCTGTTGTCGTCAGCCTTCATCCGCGTCATACCTTCACGGCTTGTACAGGGGGTTCAGCACGTCCTCCTTCAGGAACGGGCCGAACTTCGGATCCTGCGGGACCTGGATCTTCACACCGTTCACCAGCTTGTTTGGATCGGTAGGGTCCTTCACCGGCACGGCCGACGTGTTGTAGTGGCCGTCGATGCGGGTGGCCGAGATGATCCGATCCGGTGGGATGTTGTTGTAAGCCGACCATTCATCCTGGTATTTCATGTTTTCGATGTGCGGGTTCTGAGTCGGCGCGTGGAGCATCGGGTCCTTCTTCGCGTCGATCGTGTAGAGCCACCCATGTCGCTCGTGGTAGAGCACCCCGTCCTGGCCCTTCTTGCCGAGAAGCCCGAGCTTGGGGTCCGCTGGGGGGCGGATGAAGGACAGCGCCACGTCAAGGTTGCCGGTGGTGGAAACGAAGCCGCTCCCCTCGGGGTTGTGCTGATGCTTCCCCAGGTCGTAGTGCGGCGTCGTGCCGTCGAGCGTGGCGTTGGACTTCAGTCCGCCCTTGAAGATGACGTCGGGCCCGATCGTCGAGCCGTGATACACGTACTTGGGCACGGGCGGGTTGGGCTTCCGCGGGATTCCGTACTGGTCGACCGTGGGGGCAATGTCCTGCTGACCGATGTCGCCAAGGTCGGCGTCGTCGGCCCCCAGGTCGTCCGGGCGCTTGCCGCTGCCCCCCTTCGACGACCCGGCGGTGTCGGGCAGGCTCCGCACATCGGTGCCCCCGCCCGGAGAGGCCGGGGCCCTGCTCGACGAGCCGGCCGTGCAGGCCAGGCCGAGCGGGTCGGCCGCGGCGTACGGGTTGGGTACGTAGCCCGCCGGATCCGGGGCCGGCGCGAGGCCGAGCGGGTCCTGGCTGACGTACCGGCCGCTGATCGGGTCGTAGTAGCGGTAGACGTTGTAGTGCAGGCCGGTCTCTTCGTCCAGGTACTGGCCGGGGAAGCGCAGGGGGATGACGCTCTGGTCGTCGCCAGCGCGGACGGCGCCCCACAGGCTCGCCTCGTTGCGCCACACCAGCGCGCCGTCGGCATCGACGAGGTCGGTGGGCGTGCCGACCATGTCGGTGACGATCGCGTAGAAGCGCTCCTCGATCTGGTCACGCTCGTCGCGGACGGTCTGGGCGACCGGGCGCTGCTCGTCCGGGTGGTAGTCCCAGGTGGTCACCCGGATGCGGCCGTGCTCGTCCGTGTGCACCTGCTCGACCAGCAGCGACCCGTCCCAGACGAACTCCACCTGCTCGACCGGGGTCGCGTCGTCGCCAGCGGCGTACCGCTGCTTGCCGATCCGGCGGCCCAACGGGTCGTAGCGGTACCGCCAACGGTCACCCCCCGGCGTCAGCACCCCGACCAGCCGGTCGTGGGCGTCCCACTCGAGGTGCCACGTGCGGTCTTCGTCGACCGGGTCGGCCAGCGTCCGGCTGACCATCCGGCCCTGCGCGTCGTACCGGTAACGGACCCCGCCCGCCTCGGTGACCAGGTTGCCGTCGTAGCGCAGCTTTCCGCCGTACGGCAGGCCGGACACCTGCGCCGAGGTCAGGCTGCCGGTCGCGTCGTACCGGTAGTCCTCGACCCGGCCGGCGCCCCGGACCTCGACCACCCGGCCGGCCGGGTCCAGCGTGAGTTCGACCCGACCGGTCACATCGTCGTCGATGCCGGCGAGCAGGCCGTCGACCCGGTAGTCGAACCGGCGCTGCCGCAGGCCGGGCAGCACCTGCGCGGCCAACTGCCGGTCGGTGTCGAAGGTCTGCTCGAGCACCAGCCGGCCGTCGAGGCTGCGCCGCAGCTCCCGCCCCCGCCAGTCGTGCCGGAAGCCGAGCGTGTGCCCCGCGGTGACCAGCGACTCCAGGTTGCCGAACGGGTCGTACGCCCAGACGCTCTGCGCCCCGGCCGGCGTCCGGCGGTGCCGGGCCCCGGTGTGGTCGTCGTAGCGGAAGGCGAGGGTACGGCCGTTCGTGGTGTGCGCCACCACCCGACCCCGCTCGTCGCGCTCGATCGATATCCGGGCGTCGGCGTTCTCGGCCGTCACCAGCCGGCCCAGCACGTCGTAGTGGTACCGGGTGGTGCCGGAGGCGGTCCGCCGCTCCACCACGTTGCCGAGCGGATCGTGGACGTACCCGGTGGTCTCGCCGAGTCCGTTCGTGGAGCTGATCAGCTGGCCCGCCGCGTCGTAGGCGTACCGCCGGACCCGGCCGTTGAAGTCGGTCTCCTCGACCAGCCGGCCAGCGGGGTCGTAGGTGTAGCGCCAGACCAGCCCACGAGGGTCGGTGACCGCGGTGAGCCGCAGCTCGGTGTCGTACTCGTAGCTCGTCCGGGCGCCGGTGGCGTCCACCGTGGCCAGCACCAGGTCGAAGGGCCCGTACTCGGTGCGGACACGGTGCCCGGCGGCGTCGACCCGCTCGACCGGGTTGCCCTCGCTGTCGTAGCGCACCCGTTCGGTACGTCCGAGCGCGGTGATCCGGCGCGCCTGACGGCCGGCGAGACCGGGGTCACGCGCCGGGTCGTCGGCGCGGAGCCGGTCGTAGTCGAACGGCTCGGCCACCCCGAGCTGGCTGACCGTGGGGTCCGGGGCGGGGTCGTAGGTGCGGCGCACCGTCCGGTCCCCGTCCTGCACGTCGACGGTCAGGGCAACGCCACTGGCCGTCACCCGCGCCTCGGTGCCGTCCGGCCGAACGACCGTGTGCAGCCGACCGTCGGTGTCGTACTCGTAGCGGGTGGTCCGGCCCAGCGGATCGGTCCGCGCCAGCAGTTGGTTGTACCGGCCCCACTCGAACCGGGTCGTGTTGCCCAGCGGATCGGTCTCGCTGACCGGGTGGTGGGCGTCGTCGAACCGGTAGACGGTGACGTTGCCCAGGGAGTCGGTGTACGTGGTGGTCCGGTTCTCGACGTCGTACGCCAGGGCGCCGTTGAGGAATCCGTCCGCGCCCTCGGTGCGCACGCAGCGGCCGTCGGCGTCGTACACGTACCGGTAGTCCACCCCGTTGCGGTCGCGCCAACCGGTGGCCCGGCCGGCGTCGTCGTAGGTGAACCGCATCGGCCGGCCGGACGCGTTGTCCACCTCCACGAGCCGGCCCTGCTCGTCGTAGCGGTAGCCCGCGACCAGGGCGGTACGCCGTCCGGCCGAATCGGTGCGATGCAGGGCGGTGATTCGGTTGTCGGAGGTGGTGACCGCGATCAACTGCCGGTCGCCGGTCCGCAGCGCGACCGGCGCGTGGCTTTCGTCCCGCGCCACCTCCAGCCGGCCACCGTCGCCCTCGGCGACCACCGCGAGTCGGCCGACCGCCCCGGAGAGCAGGAAGAGGATGCTCCGGCCGGCCACCGGGTCGGTCACGACGGCCGTGCCGTCACCGCGGACCGTGAGCGGCCAGCGCGGTCCCTCCTCGGGCAGGACCGTCGCGCCGGCCGGTGCCGGCGGGTAGACGAGGATCATGCCGTCCGGGGCGAAGTAGCAGACCCCCTGTCCGTCGAACTCCAACCGCTGGTCGAGCGTCGAGGCCCAGGACGGACCGAACCAACCGCCCGCGCGGTAGGTGGACAGGTGGGTCCGCTCCAGCACGGGCTGTCGGCGATCCGGCAGCTCCAGGTCGATCTGGGCGAGGACCATCTCGCCGGTGGCCACGTCGACCGGGTCGGTGACGCACTTGCGTACGTCGATCGTCAGCGACGTGTCCTTCGGCACGGGTGGCCGGTTGGCGCCGGCACCCTTGCCGGCCAGCCCGCCCCCGATCGTCTTCCCGCCGCCGGCCTCCAGGCCCCGGGTGGCGCCCTCGACGCCGCCCTTGACCAGCCCGGGCGCGCCCTTCGCCGCGAACTTCATCAGCCGCGCGGCGATCCGACCGCCGGGGATGAGACCCAGGGCCATGCCGCCGGCGGCCATCCCGATCTCGGCGGGGTCTCCGCCGAGCACCGCTCCCGCGAGGTCGATCGCGCCGGAGAGCAGACCGATGGCCTCACCGAGTGGCGGAAAGATGAACGAGGCGATCACCGAGAGCGCGTCCAGCACCAGGGTGATCCACTGGATCACCGTGCTCCGCAGGAACTCGATGAACGCGTGGAACGCCTCGGCGATCTTCTCCCAGAGCGAGCGCTGGGGGGCGTCCTTCGCGAGTTGCCGCAGCGTTGCGGCGGCGGATCGGGCGGCCTGGTCGCGCAGCGCGGTCGCTTGCCCGAGCAGTGCCTTGGCCTGGTCGAGCGCCTGCCGGGCATCGTCGGCCCGGCGCTGGGCGGCGGTGACGTCGTCGTCGGCCTTGTCCTTCGCGGTCTGGGCGGCCGCCGCGTCACCGCTGAGCGCGGTGAGCGCCGCCTGCGCGGACGACACCGCCGCCTGCGCCGCCCCCTGGTCGCCAGAGGCCTGCTGGGCCTGATCCAGAGCGCGCAGCGACATGGTCTGCGCCTCCTCCAGCGACGGAAGGTAGCGCAGGTACGCGTCGGCCGCCGTGGCGTACGAGTGGGCCATCCGGTCCAACCGGGGCGGCAGCTTGCCGATCAGGTCCCGGAAGGCCTCCATCGCCTTGCCCTGCCCGACGTCGATCTGACCGCCGGTGGCAAGCAGGTCGTGCGCCTCCTGGGTGGTCCTCGCCAACTCCTGGTAGGCCCGGGTGATCTCCTCGAAGGACTCCGGATCCCCTGGCACCGGGTCGGAGTCCAACTGCAACACCGACCACTCGGCGTCCCCCGGACGCGCCATGACCAACCTCCCCTATCGCACCGTCTGGTCCCCCCACAACCGCGCCGGGTGCCGGGAGCCGACTCGCACACGTAGGCGATCGAGAATCGGTTCAGCGCTGAACCGCAACGGCACGGCATCCGTGTACGGCGCGGAGTTGCTGTGACGGCCCCGGAGGGAACCGGAGATGAGCGAGCGAACCGGCAGGCTCGGCGCGGCGGTGCCGGCATGAGCGTGATCGACGTACCGGGTGCGGAGCTGGAGCGGATACACGACCTGCTACAGCGCACCAAGGATCTGATGGACAGTGCCCCGATCAAGTCCATGGGGCACGTGGTCGACACGCTCGGCCAGCGTGACCTGCAGAGGGCCGCCCACGACTTCGAGAAGCGGTGGGGTGACGGCCGCCACGTGGTGGCGAAGGACCTCGAAGGGGTACGCGACGCCGCGAAGGCGGTCGCGGACGCGTTCCGGGAGACGGACGAGCAGACCGTCAACGCCCTCACGAACCCGGACGACGGAGGGAAGAAGTGACCGGCGTTACAGCCTCGACCCCGACCGGCTTCCAGCTGCGCACGCCGGAGGACTGGGTGGACTACTCGGTCGCCGACGAGGCGACGAGAACCGGATGGCGCAGGAGGTGTGGACCCGCGCCCGCGAGGGCGGCCTTCCCGAGGAGCAGGCCGGTCAGTACGCCGAGCAGCTGCGCCGGTCGGTGCGCGAGGCCCGCCGCGCCGGCGCGGTGCACGCCGCCGGCGTCTTCCAGCTGTACGAGGACGGTCCGCTCACCGCGACGGTGCTGGTCTCGGTGGTCACCCAGCCGGTGACGGGCGACATCATCGGGGCGCTCACCGCGATCGGGCAACCCGGCCGGGCGGACGGCACCTGGCGTCGGGTGAGCACGGCGCAGATCCCCGCAATCGGCACGGTCGGTCGGGTGCACGGCATCCAGAACGTGACCCAGGACGGAACGACGATGCGCTGTGCCGTCATGCACACGGTCGTACCGCTGCCGGGCTCATCGAACGTCCTCGTGGTGACCGGGTCGAGCCCGAACCTCGCCGAGGCGGAGGAACTGTTCGAGCTGTTCGCCACGATCACCGGGACCTTGACGTTCACCTGGGGGGACGAAGCCTCGGCGCTCGCGACTCCCCAGGCTTCCGTGGGGGAGTCGGCGACCAGGGGGTGAGTCGCCGACGCACGTCAGGGGGACACCGGAAGGTGTCCCCCTGAGTGTGTTGTGAGCGCTGCTCAACGGGCCGGGGCCCGCGCGGGGCCCACGGCGACCGCCGTCAGGATCCCTGCGGCACGGCAGCCGCGGGAGGCTCGTCGTCGAGCACCGCCCGCAGTGCCGCGAGATCGGCGCGGGGCACCTGTACGAGGTGCAGCTTGCCGTCGCCGAAGTGGGCGAGGGCCGGCCGGGCCGGCCGCCGGCCAGTTGCCCCCGGGAAAGCTTGGCGCCGACGAGCTCACCGTCGCCGAGGCCCTGGGGACTGAGCAGCGCGCCCTGCCGGTTGCGCCGGGCGTCGACGTGCCAGCCGCCGAAGCCCCCGGAGAGGCCGTCGATGGTGCCCGCCATGATCAGGCCACGACCGGTCTCCGCTCCGGTCCGCGCGATCTCGCCGAAGTCACTGCCGGCGTCGCACTTGAGCAGCTGTTCCGCGTCGTCCAAGACGACCACGACCGGGCCGTCGCGCCCGTCGAGGGCCGCGGCGAGCCGCGCCGAGGTGAAGTTCTCGCCCGCCACGACGTCGAGCACGCCGGGCACGCCGACCAGTTCCCGCAGCGGCGACCGGCGCGGCGCGCCGATCACCACCGGCGTCCCCCGCCCGAGCAGGCCCGCCACCATGGCCAGCAGCGCTGTGCTCCGGCCGGAGCGCGGCGGCCCGCCGAGGACGAAGGTGGGAATCTCCGCCAGGTCGGGCCCGATGCCGGTGAGCTCGTCGCCGCCGACGCCGAGCAGCGTCCACAGCGGACCGGACGGTCGGGTCAGGGCGTGTGACTCCGCCAGCGTCAGCTCGTCGGGCAGGACGTCGATCCGGAACGGGCGGGCGGCGCGGGGCAGGGCCTCGTCCCGCGACCGGGCCGCCGCGCCGATCTCCGCGAGCGCCCGGGCCTGCCCCTGACCGGAGCTGTCCTCGGCGAGGAGCGCGATCTGCGCCTCCGCGCTGTCGGCCGCCCGGATGGCCCGGCCCGACTCGATCTCCTCGGGCAACTGCCGGTAGTTGATCCCGACCATGCTGTAGTCGCTGCGCTCGCTGAGCCGCAACACCAGCTTGTCGTCGGTCGTCGACGAGATCCGGGTGGAGAACATGCTCCGGTCGCCGGCCAGCACCACGTGGATCCCGGCCCCGGCACCCTCGCGCAGCAGCGTGAGCAGCGCGGCCATCACCGTGCCGTTGTCGTAGTCGGCAAAGGTCTTGTCGAAGACCTCGAACCGGTCCAGCAGCACGAGGAGGTGCGGCGGGCGGTCACCCTCGACCGCGCTTGAGCGGTACTCCACGAGGCTCGCCGAGCCGCTCGACGCGAGAAGCTGCTGCCGCCGTCCCAGCTCGGCGAGGAGACGGCCGAACAGCCGCCCGAGCCGTTCGGCCTCCGTCCGCTGCACCACGGCGCCGCAGTGCGGCAGGTCGTTGAGTGCCAGCAGGGCGCCGTTGCCGCAGTCGACGCCGTAGAGGTGGACGTCGGCCGTGGAGTGGGCGCGGGCGAGCGTGCCGGCGATCGTCCGCAGCGTCTGCGACCGGCCACTGCGCGAGGAGCCGATAACGTGCAGATGCCCCAGCGTCTCCAGGTCCAGCTCCAGCGGTGTCTGATCCTGCTGGGCCGGCAGGTCGACCAGCCCGTACGCGACGGCCGGCAGGTAGCCGCTGCCCCGGGCGGCGGGAAGCGCGTCGACCGTGAGGGTGGTCGGCAACGCCGGGAGCCACGGGCTGTGCTGCGGCGCGATGGCGAGCTGCTCGTTGGCGCCCCGGATCGCCTCCACCAGCACGGCGAGGTCGGTCAGCTCGGCCGCGGGCTCCGCGCTGCCGCCACCGGGGCGGGTCGGCGCCGGACGGCGAGGTCGGGCCAGGAGAGCGGCACCAGCCACGGTGCCCGCCGGGTGGTGGTCCGGGCGCCCGGGCGGAACCCGCCCACCCGGCCCGCCTGGAACGGCACCAGCGACGACTGCGCGAGGCGCACGTACGCCCGTCCGGGCGTGGACTTGGAGATCGAGGCGGCGTCCGGCGCGTTCAACACGTCCTGACTCTCGCTGCTGTCGGTCACCCGCAGCGCGATCCGCAGGTTGGTGTTGGCGCGGATCTCCGGCGAGACCACACCGCCCGGGCGCTGGGTCGCGAGCACCAGGTGGATGCCGAGGGACCGGCCGCGCTGCGCGATGTTGACCAAACCGGCCACGAAGTCGGGCAGGTCACGGATCATCGAGGCGAACTCGTCGATCACGATGAGCAGCCGGGGCATCGGCGTTCGGGTTGGCTCGCGGCGCAGCAGGTCGACGTAGTCGTCGATGTCCTTCGCCCCCGCCTCGGCGAGGATGTGCTCCCGGCGCCGCAGCTCGGCCGAGAGCGACGTCAGGGCCCGGCTCACCAGGTGGGTGTCCAGGTCGGTCACCATGCCGACGGTGTGCGGCAACAGGACGCAGTCCTTGAACGCGCTGCCGCCCTTGTAGTCGACCAGCACGAACGTCATGGCGTCCGGCCGGTTGGCCACGGCGAGCGAGGCGACCAGGGTCTGCAACAGCTCCGACTTGCCCGAGCCGGTGGTGCCGGCCACCAGGGCGTGCGGCCCGTCCCGCTTGAGGTCCAGGGCGAACGGGCCGTCCAGGGAGACGCCGAGCACCGCCTCGGTGGTGCGGCCCCCGGTGGTCCAGCGCGCCGCCACGGCGTCCGGCTCCGGCGGCTCCATACCGAGTACGTCGAGCAGCCGGCTCGCGTCGGGCAGCGCACCACCCTCGTCCGTGCCGCCGGTGTCCCGCAGCGGCGCCAGCGCCCGGGCCACCGTCCGCAGCCAGTCCGGCGAGACCAGGTCCGCGTGGACGCCGGCGATCGGCTCGGCCAGCGTCCTGGTGACCAGCAGCGTCCCGTCGGTCTGCTGCGCGACGACGGCCTGGCACTCCTCCGGCAGCAGCCTCTCCTCGGCGTCCACGCAGAGCGCGTAGACGCCGACCGACGGCCCCTCCCGCAGGATCTGCGTCACCCCGGGCAGGGACCGCAGCCGGCGCGCCCCGTCGAGCACCACGAGGATGTCGCGGAACGCGCCGTCCTGCCGTTGCGCGGAGCGGGCCGAGATGACGGCGACCAGTTCGGCCACCCGACGGCCCAGCGTCTGGGTGTCGGCGCCGACGGTGGCGAGGGTGTCCTGACCGTCGCGCGGTGCCGCGTGCGGCAGCCAGCGGGTCCACGACCAGCCCTCCTCGTCGCCCGCGCCGGCGAGCAGGTAGATCTGCAGGTCCTCGGGGCTGTGCAGGGTGGCCGCCTGCGCCACCATCCAGCGGGCGGTGGTACGGGCCACCGGGCCACCGGCGACACCGACGACGCCGTGTTTGCGGACCGGCACGACGGCCGGCACGTCGAGCGCGCTCCACCGGATCTCCCGCCGGTGCTCGTCCTGGCTCGGGTCGGTGAGCACCACCTCCGAGGGAAGGTCCGCGGTGCCCGTGCGCAGTTCCAGGAAGTCGGGGTCGGTGCGGCGCCGCTCCCAGAGCCGACGCTGCGGTCCGACCGCCATCAACCGCACCGCCGCGGGATCGGGATGGGTGTCCCGGCGGGCCAACCGTTCGGCGGTCAACGCCCCCTGCGCCTCGGCGGCGATCCGCTTCTTCTTCGCCTCGTACTCCGCCATCCGCACCCGGTGGCTGGCCCGTCCCTGCCGCCGGGCGGCGATCTGGTTCACGATCAGCGCCACCGGCGACAGAACGGCGAAGAGCAGGGTCAGCGGATTCCGGGTGGCGAGGTACATGCCCCCGGAGACCAGCAGCGGCGCCAGCACGGTGATCAGCGTGATCGGCCGCCGCTCGGGTGGCGACGGTTGTGCGGGGAGCGCGAACCGGGTGGCCCGGGCGGCGGCGAGCAGCCGCGGCGGGCGGTTGTAGTCCAGGCCGGTCCGGTCCTCGGAGACCTGCAGCGCGGCGTCCGCACGGACCGGGTGGCGCAGCTCCAGCAGGGAGGAACCGACGGCGAGCTGCCCGCCGGGCGGCCACACCAGCTCACCGGAGACCTCGGTGCGGTCGAGCAGCAGCCCCGGCTGGAGCAGGCTCAGCCGGCACTCACCGTCCGGGGTGACCCGCACCCGCGCCGTCACGGCGGCGAGCGTCGGGTCGGAGAGGCGGATCCGACTGGTGCTGGCGGCCCCGATCGCGTGCTCGCCGATGTCGAGCTGGTGGACGTCACCGGCGTTCGTGCCGCCGACCACCCGTACCTCGATCAGGCCCGGCGGTGGTGCGGGCGCCTCGGGCGCCGGGCGGTCCAGGCCGAGAACCGTGCCCTGGTGTACCGGGGCCTCGGCGAGGGTCAGCCGCGGATCCAGGGGCGCGCCGGCGACGAAGATCGTCGGCGGCGTGTCCGTCGCGGACGGACGGCGGGCGGCCAGCGCCGCGGCGAGTTCCCCGACGGTGGTGTCGAGGTCCGCCTCCACCTGGTAGTCGGTGACGGCGGTGGGGGGATCCGCAACGGTGAGCAGCAGGCGCACGGGTTTCTCCTGGTCGGGTGGTCCGTCGAGAGGAAACGGTCAGGGCCGCGTGGTGATCTGCTCACCACGCGCCCCCGGGCCGTTCGTCCGTCAGCGGCCGAGGCTGCTGCCGGTCTGGCTGTCGGTCTCCGCGAAGGCGTCGCCGACCTGCGTGAGGTACTGGCTGATGCCCTCCATGCCCTCCAGGGTCTGGTCGACGCTGCTCTTGTACTCGTCGAAGTACGGCTGGAACTGCTGCTGCGCGGCCGGGGTGTTGTAGCCGCCCTGGATCAACGTGTCGATCTTGCTCTTGGCCTGGGTCATCCCGTCCAGCAGCGTCTGCATGTTCTGCTGCAGCCAGCTCGCCGACTCCTGGATGTCCTCGCTGACGATGTGGTAGGTGGCCACGTTCCCGCTCCCTCGTTTCGTGCGTCTTTCCGGCGGGCGCGGCGGTCATCGTGTGGACCGCCTTCCGCCGTTGCCGCCACCCACACGGATGGCGCTCCGGAACGGTTCAGCGGGATGTTCGGGTTCGTGACGCGGAAGCTTCCCGTCCTTGCGGTGAACCACATCGCGCGCCCGACCGTGTGGGTGCCGACCGGGCGTACGGGCACGGTCGCACCGAACACGAGGTGGAGCACTCATGTTGTTGCCCAGCCGGATCGCGCGTACCGCGATCGCACTGACGAGCCTGGCGGCCCTGGCCGCGTGCGGCGACAAGGCGCCCGAAGCCGCGGCGCCCGCCGCTTCCACGGCCGCAGCGCCCAGCCCTGCCGTCTCCGCGGCCGCGAGCCCGGACCAGGTACCCGAGGTGATCGAGGCGTCGGCGTCGCCGATGGCCGCGCCCACCGTGGCCAAGACCCAGCGCCGCGTGCAGATCTACAGTGGTCCGGCCGCCGGCCCGCTCTCGCCCCCACCAGACCGGGGGCGGGGCAGCACCATAGTGCAGTTGAACGGCACCGCCTCCGCCGACATCGGCACGTACGTCGCCGACGGGCAGGGCCGGACGCTCTACCGGTTCGACAAGGACAGCGCCAAGCCGCCGAAGTCCACCTGCAACGGAGACTGCGCGAAGACCTGGCCGCCACTGCTGATCCACTCGCCCGGCCAGATCTACCCGAGCGGGATCAACCCGCAGCTCGTCGGCTACGTGGAGCGCGCCGACGGTACCTGCCAGGTGACCATCGGCGGCTGGCCGGTCTACCGGTTCGCCGGGGACAAGGCGCCGGGTGACATCAAGGGCCAGGGGGTCGGCGGCACCTGGTTCGCGGTCAACCCGACCGGGGGCAGGACGAAGCCACTGCCCGAGGTCGTCGCCGTGCCGACCGCCACGGCTCGCTGAGGACCGGGGGAACGACGATGACCAACCCGTACGGAAGCCTCGACGGCTCCGCCACGCCCCCGGCCGCGGCTCCCCCGGCGCCCCGCTGGACCCCGGCGCCGCCGCCGCAGTTCGGCCCGTCCGCCTCGGGCCCGGAGACCGGCCGCGCGCCGAGGCGCGGCGTCTCCCCGAAGCTCGTGGCGGCGATCGGTGGGCCGGTCGTGCTCGCGGTCGTGTTGGTGCTCGGCCTGCTCTGGCCCGGGTTCCTCAACCGCAAGGTCTTCGACACGGCGGCGCTCCAGCGCGGGGTGCTGACGGTGCTGCGGGAGAACTACCAGCTCGACGCGGACGAGGTCGCCTGTCCGGTCGCCCCACCGGTCAAGGTGAACAGCCGGTTCTCCTGCTCGGCGCGGATCGCCGGTCAGCCGAAGACGGTCACGGTGACGGTCACGTCCTCCGCCGGCCGGTTCGAGGTTGGCCGCCCGGACTGACCCGTTGCGGCCGCCGCGGTCCGCGCGGCCCTCAGCCGTCGTGGCAGGTCCGGCCCGCGTTGAGACAGGCCACCACCTTGGCCGTCACCGTCTCCGGCATGAGGTTGAGGAAGAACGCGTGATCGGTGAGCGGGCTGTTGTGCTGGCCGTCGAACGCGTCGATCTGGAAACGGACGACCGGCGGAAGGTCGTACGCGAGCGTCATCCGCAGCCGCGGCACGGGGAACGTGTCGTGGGGGCAGGCGCCGTCCTGGTCGGCAGCGAGGAGGTGCGCGCGGTGGGTCGGGCTGTCGAGCCGCCGGCCGTCCCAGCAGCTGGGGAAGTCGAAGATCCGCAGCACCCGGTCACCGACGGGGCAGACGGGGTAGGCGGTGGTCCGGCGGTCGGGCGTGCTGGAACAGGTCCACGTCGCCGCCGGGCGGGCGCTGCCGTTGGTTATGGCCACCGCGTCCCCCACGGTCCCCGCGAGCCGTAGCGGCATGGGCACCACATGTCCGCGCGAATTGCCCAGGAACGTGAGGGTGACGGCGGCCGGCACCTGGATCTCGCCGTCGTGCCCCGGATGCCCGACACCGCCGTCTCCCGCCGGCACGGTCCGCAGTACCGGCCAAAAGTAGGTGGAGCGGTCGCCGTTGCGGCAGGTGGTCGGGGCCGTGGCGAGACTTCGGGGGGTCGAGCCGACCGCCGTGGAGACGTTGCCCACGTAGTCGTGCACGTGGTGCGCCTGCCCCGGGTAGCCCGGCGCCGCCACGACGTTGGCGGTGTTGCGGTGGCCGATCTCGTTGCGGCCGCAGTCCCACGTGTAGCTGCCGGCACCCGCCGGAGGTGGCACCACGGACTGGGCGGCGTCGGAGCGTACGGAATCGATGTCCATGAAGTCAGGGCCGAGCTGGCTGGCGAGCGGTCGTCGCGGGACGTGTCCCGCGACGACGCCCTCGACCGCCCGTACCGTGCCGACGCCCAGCCCGATCAGCAACAGCTCCAACGCCAGCATGACGGCGACACCCCGCCGTCGAGCCATCGCCGACTCGCTCATGGCCGGAAGGTTATCCGGCACGCCAACGCGCCCGCCTCGGTGGGCGTCCCCGGCTGGGTCTGGGACCAGCGGTAACAGCCAACCGTGAGCGTGCGTCCGACGGCGGTGTGACGCGGATCAACGAATCGTCGGCCCTTTCGGGATCGGGTCGTGAGGTCGCGGCCGACGGGACGAGATCCGGGTCACTTGACGACGGCCGGTCGAACCGGCAGCCGTTCCCGTCACGTGGGTGCGATGACCACGCTGTACGCCCTTGATCGACCGGAGGACGCCTGACATGCCCATCCAGATCCTGAGGACCCTCGCCAACGTCTTGTCCGGTCGCGGAGCGCGCACCGCCGCAGGCGCCGCACTGGTCACCGACGGCCTCGTCGGAATCGATGTGCCCTGGGGACGCAAGCGCAACGGCATCTTCGGATCCCTCGTGGTGCTGGCAGTCGGCCTCCTGTTCGTCGGTCTCGGCTGGTGGTGGCATGGTCAGCACCAGCCCTACCCGGATGGAACGTCGACGACCGCCACCGTCACCAGGATCACGACCTCCCGCGACAGCAACGGCCGCACCATGTACTCGCGGGTCCTGACCTTCACCGCGTCGGACAACCGGCCGGTGGAGTTCACCGAACCGGAGCAGAGCAGCAATCGGCCGACGCTGGGTTCGACCGCCACTGTCTCCTACCTGCCGCAGGACCCCGGGTCTGCGCGCGTCATTCCGGACACCGACTGGCTCCCGTACGGCATCATCGCCCTGG
The DNA here is from genome assembly GCF_016803395.1 of Micromonospora tarensis. GTDB lineage: Bacteria > Actinomycetota > Actinomycetes > Mycobacteriales > Micromonosporaceae > Micromonospora > Micromonospora tarensis. Next base: position 15,282 of record NZ_JAEVHL010000092.1, read on the forward strand.
GCGCGCTGGCGGCGGCCATCGGAGGGGTGATCTTCGTCGTCCGTCTCGTCACCCTCATCACCGGCATCTATCTGCTGGCCAGCGCGGCACGGCGCAAGGTTCACCAATGACCGTCGACGACGCAGCGGCCAACGCGTCTAGAGGTCGAGCAGGGTGCGCAGGTGGCGCGGGGGCGGGCAGTCCTGGGCGAGCATCGCGTCGTGCCAGTCGCGCACCGACACCCCGTCCGGGCGGGCTGCGGCGATCTCGGCCATCTCGCTGTACCCCACGAAGTAGGTGGAGAGCTGCGTCGAGGTGAGCAGCGACCGGCGCCACTTGCCGGCCGCCTCGCCCTCCTCCTGGAAGCCGCGCTCGGTCATCAGCGCCATCGCCTCGGCCTCGGGCAGCTCCTCGGCGTGCACCAACTGGTCGAGCAACGCGTTGATGGTCATGCGTAGCTGCATCTTGAGCTGCTGCAACCGCACCGGCAGGCCACCGAAGCCGAGCCCGGCCATCAGCTCCTCGGCGTACACCGCCCATCCCTCGACGAACGGGCCGGAGCGGGCCAGCGCCCGCACCCTCGTGCCGCCGACGTGCCGCCGGGCGTGGGCGAGCTGGAGGAAGTGGCCGGGCATCGCCTCGTGCACGGTGAGGTTGCGGACCATGTGGTCGTTGTATTCGCGATAGAAGGAGTCCACGCGCCGCGCCGACCAGTCCGCCGGGGTGGGCGCGATGCAGTAGAAGGTCGGCAGGGCGGCGGTCTCCAGCGGGCCGGGCGCGTCGCAGTAGGCCACCGCGACACCCCGGGCGAACTCCGGCATCTCCTGGATCACGCACCGGTCGTCGACCACTGTCACCAGGTCGTGGGTGCGGACGAAGTCGGTCGCCTCGTCCAGGGTCACCCCGGCCAGCTCGACGATCGTCGAGTCGTCCGGGTGCTCGGCGGCGAGCACGTCCAACGCCCGGCGTACCGTCGCGTCGTCGGCCGGGCCGCCAACCAGCTCGACGGCCGCCGCACGGATCTCCGCGGTGACCCGGTCCAGGTTGGCCCAGGCGCGGCGCTGGATCTCGGCGGCCCCCAGCTCCGTGTCGAGGGTGTGCCAGAGCCGCGCCTCCCAGCGGCGGCGGCCCAGTCGCGGGTCGCGGCCGGGGCCGGCGTCGGCGGCCAGGCCGGTGCGCAGCCAGGCGACGAACTCCTCCAGCGCGGCGATCGCGGCGGTGGCCGCCGGCTCGACCTCGTCGAGGCTGCCCGGCGCCTGGGCGATCAGCCCGGGCAGCTCGTCGCGGATCAGCGCCGCTGTGCCGGTGAACTGCCCGACCGCCGTCTCGGCGTGGATCCGCGGCATGTCCCGCAACGTCGCGCGGGCGGTGGCGAGGGCATCCGGTACGGCGGCGAGCCGGCCCGCCAGCTGCGTCAACCGCACCTCAGCCGGGGCGTACGGGCGGCCAGCAGCGGGTGTAGCAGCGGACCGGGGTTGTGGTGCAGCGGATCCCACTCGTGCGGCCGGATCTCGGTCAGCTCGAACAGCTCCCGGTCCACGAAGGAGGTGAGCAGCGCGTGGTCCACCTGCTCGTCAACGTCCAGCGAGTCAGGGTCCAGTTCGGACAGCGCGTTCGCCGCGTCGGAGAGCATCACCCGATCGGCGGACAGCGCGTCGGCGGACAGATCCGGAAGCCGGGAGTCGAACCGATGATCCCCGGCAGCGGTGGCGACCCCCGGCCGCGACTCCAGCAGAGCCTCAACAACCCGCTCCGCGAGTACCCCAAACTCCTCCACCGGCCCCACCCTACCCAGCCCTCCGCGCCCACCTCGGTGATCAAGAGGTTTGGGTCAGATCCGAGCCGGATCCTGATGCGAATCTCTTGATCAACGCGGGTCGACGGGTGGGGGTGGGGATGGGGGCTGGGTTTCGGCGGCTCGGATGGCTTGGGCGTAGGCCAGGGTGGTTCGGCGGAGGGCCGCTTCGGGGTCGATACCCGCTTCGCGGGCCGCGACGACGGTCGCCAGCAGGCTCGCGCCCAGTCTCGCCTCGGCATCCACCTGCGTGGCGGCCAGCGGAGGTGGGACCTCGATGCCGTTGCGGGTGGCACGTTCCAGGATCTGCGCGGCCAGGGCCAGGGCGGGTTGGCTGAGCGCCACACCGTCCAGGACGGAATCGCGCGCCTTCTCGACCCGCTTGATCCGCTCCCAGTTGGCGGTGATTTCCTCCAACGTGCCCGCCTCGGCGCCGGCAAAGACGTGCGGATTGCGCCGGATCATCTTGTCGACCAGGCCACCCGCCACGTCGTCGATGGTCCACCGCTCGCCCTCGGGCAACTCCTCCGCGAGCCGGGCGTGCAGGACCACCTGCAACAGCACGTCGCCCAACTCCTCACGCAGCGAGTCGGTGTCGTCCTCGACCATCGCGTCGTACGCCTCGTAGCTCTCCTCCAGCAGATAACCCGCGAGGCTGCGATGCGTCTGCGCCCGCTTCCACGGGTCGCCGCCCGGCGAGGCCAGCCGGTCCAGCACGGCCACCGCGTCGAGCAGCCGCGCGCCCGGCGGGTCCCACGAGCCGTACATCAACTCCAGCTCGGCCAACCCCGGCTGCCGGGCCAGCCGCAGGCCCAACTCCCGGGCCAGCGCCTCGTCGCCCGCCGGCCCGGCCAGCCACACCACAGTGCCGTGCGCCGCCACCGCGTCCAGCAGCGGCTGCGTCGCCGGACCGTCCACCACGGTGACCTCGGCGCCCGCCTGACGCACGGCCGTCACCAACTCGCCCTCCGCACCGGTCAGCACCGGGTGCCGGCGTACGACGTCCCAGGCCGCCGAGGTCAACAGGCCGGCGGGCAGCCGGGGCGAGGTGACCAGGAGGACGATCCGTGCCGTCATGCTCAGCTGGCCGTGCCCGGATCCGGGGCCGGGCCCTCGGCACTCGGCGCGTCACTCGACGGCAGCGGCTCCGGGGTGGAGATGTCGGTGACCGGGCCGTCCTCGTTGATGTACGGCAGCGAGTAGAAGACCAGCGACTGGCCGGTGCTCACCACCGACGGCACCCCGACCTTCTGGAAGCGCGGGTTGATCGTGACGTCGAGCCGGTCCGCCTCGTCCTCGAGCGCGGCGCTGAGCGCGGTGGCGCTGCGGACGAAACCGCCGTCGCCGAACGCCCGGCGGACGTCGGCCACTGACATGCCAGGCTGGATCGCCCCGGTCTTGGTCAGCGCGCCGTAGACGGCCATCAGCGAGTCGTCGCTCAGCTCGGCCGGCGGCAGTTGCTGGTTGAGCACCTGGAGCAGGTCGATCCACTCGCCCCAGAGCCTGGCGTACTCGGTGCTCGCCGGCACCCGCAGGCTCTGCTCGAGCTGCTGCGGGGTCACCTCGTCGGGCACCTGGACGTTCTTCGCCGCCGCCACCCGCTTGCCCAGCTCCAGGCCGACCAGCAGGTTGACCACATCCTGGCGGGTCACCGGGGAGCGCAGCTGCTCGGGCGACGGGGTCGCGTTCGCCTGACCAGCCTCCTGCCGGACGGCGTCGCCGTACTTCGTCTGCACCTCGTCGTAGATCGTGTCGACGCGATCCACCGAGTAGGTAGTGTCACCGACGTACGCGGCGATGTTCGGTGCGGACTTGCCGCAGGCAGCGAGGGAGAGGACACCCAGGGCCGCGACGCTGGCGGCGGCGATCACACGGCGAGCACGCATACCCGTCACTCTCTCATGCCCTCTCCCACGCTGTGACGGCCCCCACCTCACCCCGCCCCGCCTCAGCTCGCCGCGGCGGCCAGCGGGGCGGGGGCACCGAGCACATCGGAGAGCAGCTGCGCGCACCACTGCAGCAGCGCCTGGTCGCGCAGTGGCTCACCGCCGATCCGCCGGGTGGTTGGCCGGGGCACGCTCACCTGGTCGGTGGCCTGCTTGTAGACGGCATCCGGGTGGTAACGCTTGAGCCGCAACTGCTTCGAGTCCGGCAACGGCAGCGGACCGAACCGGACGTGCTTGCCCTGCATGGACACGTCGGTCAGGCCGTACCGGCGGGCCAGCAGGCGGAACCGGGCCACCTCCACCAGGTTCTGCACCGGGGCCGGCGGCTCGCCGTACCGGTCGGTCATCTCGGCGATCACCTCGCCCAGCCGCTCCTCGTCGCGCGCCTCGGCGAGCTTGCGGTACATCTCCAGGCGCAGCCGCTCCACGCCCACGTAGTCGTGCGGCAGGTGCGCGTCGACCGGCAGGTCGATCTTGACGTCGGTCTCCTCCTCCGGCCGCTCACCCTTGAACGCGGAGACCGCCTCGCCGACCATGCGCACGTACAGGTCGAAGCCGACGCCCTCGATGTGCCCGGACTGCTCGCCGCCGAGCAGGTTGCCGGCACCCCGGATCTCCAGGTCCTTCATCGCCACGTACATGCCGGCGCCCAGCTCGGTGTGCTGGGCGATGGTCGCCAGCCGCTCGTGGGCGTGCTCGGTGAGCGGCTTCTCCGGCGGATAGAGGAAGTAGGCGTACGCCCGCTCCCGACCTCGGCCAACCCGACCCCGGATCTGGTGCAGCTGGGCCAGGCCGAGCAGGTCGGCCCGCTCCACGATCAGGGTGTTGGCGTTCGGGATGTCGATGCCCGACTCCACGATCGTGGTGCAGACCAGGACGTCGAACTCCTTCTCCCAGAAGCCGACCATGACCTTCTCCAGGGCCTCCTCGCCCATCTGGCCGTGCGCCACCGCGACCCGCGCCTCGGGCACCAGCTCGCGCAGCCGCCGAGCCGCCCGGTCGATCGACTCGACCCGGTTGTGCAGGTAGAAGACCTGCCCGTCGCGGAGCAACTCGCGGTGGATCGAGGCGGCCACCTGCCGGTCGTCCTGCGCGCCGACGAAGGTGAGCACCGGGTGTCGCTCCTCCGGTGGGGTGGCGATCGTGGACATCTCCCGGATGCCGGTGATGGCCATCTCCAGGGTCCGTGGAATCGGGGTGGCCGACATGCTCAGCACGTCGACCGACGCCCGCAGCGTCTTCAGGTGCTCCTTGTGCTCGACACCGAAGCGCTGCTCCTCGTCGACGATCACCAGACCCAGCTGCTTGAAGCGGGTCGCCGTCTGCAACAGCCGGTGGGTGCCGATGACGATGTCGACGGTGCCGTCGGCGACCATCTCCAGCGTCCGCTCGGTCTCCTTCGCGGTCTGGAACCGGGACAGCTGCCGGATCTGCACCGGGAACTGGCTCATCCGCTCGGCGAACGTGTTGTAGTGCTGCTGCACCAGCAGCGTGGTCGGCACCAGCACCGCCACCTGCTTGCCGTCCTGCACCGCCTTGAACGCCGCCCGGACCGCGATCTCGGTCTTGCCGTAGCCGACGTCACCGCAGATCAGCCGGTCCATCGGGACGGTCTGCTCCATGTCCCGCTTGACCTCGTCGATCGCGGCGAGCTGGTCCGGCGTCTCCTGCCAGGGGAAGGCGTCCTCCAACTCGCGCTGCCACGGCGTGTCCGGGCCGAACGAGTGACCCTTGGACGCCTTGCGGGCGGCGTAGAGCTGGATCAGCTGCGCGGCGATCTCCCGGACCGCCTTGCGGGCCCGCGCCTTGGACTTCTGCCAGTCCGAGCCGCCCATCTTGTGCAGGGTCGGCTGCTCGCCGCCCACATAGCGGGAGAGCTGGTCGAGCTGGTCGGTGGGGACGAATAGCCGGTCGCCGGGCTGGCCCCGCTTGCTGGCCGCGTACTCGATGACCAGGTATTCGCGGCTCGCGCCGTTGACCGTTCGCTGCACCAGCTCCACGTACCGGCCGATGCCGTGCTGCTCGTGCACCACGTGGTCGCCGGCCTTCAGCTCCAGCGGGTCGATGGTGTTGCGCCGCCGGCTCGGCATCTTGCGCATGTCCCGCGTCGAGGTGCCCCGGCCACCGGTCACGTCGTTACCGGTGAGCAGCACGAAACGGGACGCCTCGTCGACGAACCCGCTGCTCAGCGCCCCGCAGGTGACCACCAGCTCGCCGGGGGCGGGCGCGCTCGGCACCTCCTCGGTCAACCTGGCGCCCAGGCCGGCGTCGCGCAGCACCTCCACCGCCCGCTGGGCGGGGCCGTGCCCCTCGAAGACCAGGGCGATCGACCAGCCCTCGCCGGCCCAGCGCTTCAGGTCGTCGACCACTCGCGAGGTTTCGCCGTGGTAGAGCGGGGCCGGCTGAGCGGACAGGGTCACCGCGATGGCGTCGTCCGGGGTGACAGCGGTCTGCTCCGGCGCGTCCTCCCAGGGCTGCCGCGTCTCGGCGGTTGCCGGCTCCGCCTCGACCAGGCCGAACGGGGAGAGCGTCCACCACGGCTGACCGAGCCTGCCGGCGGCGGCGCGTACCTCACCGAGGGTGCGGAAGGCGGCGGCGCGACGTCCACCGGGGCCTGGCCGCCGACAGCGGCGGCGGCCCAGCTGGCCTGCAAGAACTCTTCCGAGGTACGCACCAGGTCGTGCGCCCGGGTGCGGATGCGCTCCGGGTCGCACAGCAGCACGTGGGTGCCGGCCGGCATGGCGTCCAGCAGCAACTCCAGCGAGTCGGGGCCGACCAGCACCGGCGCCAGCGACTCCATCCCCTCCACCGGAATGCCCTCGGCCAGCTTGTCCAGGATCTCCGCCAGCTCGGGATGCTGCTCGGCCAGCGCGGCGGCCCGGTCGCGGACCGCGGGGGTGAGCAGCAACTCCCGGCAGGGCGGGGCCCAGAGCAGCGGAACCTGCTCGATGGTCCGCTGGTCGGCGACGGCGAAGGCACGGATCTCCTCCACCTCGTCGCCCCAGAACTCCACCCGGGACGGGTGCTCGTCGGTCGGCGGGAAGACGTCCAGGATGCCCCCGCGCACCGCGAACTCGCCGCGCTTGGTGACCAGGTCGACCCGGGCGTACGCCATGTCGATCAGCCGGCGGGCGACCTCCTCCAGGTCCGCCTCCTCGCCTGCGGCGAGCTGCACCGGCTCGAGGTCGCCGAGCCCCTTGAGCTGGGGCTGGAGCAGCGAACGGACCGGCGCGACGACCACCCGCAGTGGGCCGGTGCCGCCGTGCGCGTCGGTCGACTCCGGGTGCGCCAGCCGGCGCAACACGGCCAGCCGCCGGCCCACCGTGTCCGAGCGAGGGGACAACCGCTCGTGCGGCAGCGTCTCCCAGGAGGGGAAGACCACCACCTGCTCGGCCGGGAGCAACCCCGCCAGCGCGGCAGCGAGGTCGTCGGCCTCCCGGGTGGTGGCGGTGACCGCCAGCACCGGCCGGCCGGCCCCGTCGTTGTCGGCGGCGACCGCCGCGACGGCGAACGGGCGCAGTGCCGCCGGGGCGGTGATGTCGAGGCCGTCGACCTGGGCGGCACCGGAGCGCGCCAGGTCACGCGCCCGGGCCAACCCGGGGTCGGCCAGGGCGGCGGTGAACAGACCGGTGAGCAAGGGAATCCTTCCAGGGGAGTCGACGCACACGACGGCGGCCCCTCGTCCAGTCGGACGGGGGGTGCACAGAGTCAGCCTATCTCCGTCGCCCGACAGTCATCGCCTTCCGCCCAGG
>NZ_JAEVHL010000093.1 GCF_016803395.1 Micromonospora tarensis
GGCCGCCGGGTGGGACGCCCGGGGCGTCCCGCCCGGGGCCGCGCAGCGCTGGATGGCGGGAGGCACGGTCAGCATCGTGGACCTCGGGGCACCCCGGGTGGCGGAGACCGCCGACGCGCTGCGCGCACTCGGGCTCGCCGTCACGGTGGTCGGACCGGACCCGACGGACGACGACCCGGTCACCGCTCAGCTGCTGGTGCTGCCGTCGTCGATGCTCGATCCCCGGCTCGCGCTGATCAACGACCGTCAGCTGGCCGCCGGTCGCGCGTGGACCCTGGCCCGGCCGCACGGCAACGTGGTCTTCCTCGGTCCACACCTGGTGCCGGGTCGCACCGGCTGCTGGGCCTGCCTGCGGCAACGCTGGCAGGAGAACGACCAGGTGAACGCCTTCCTGGACGGGCAGGACCTGGACGGTCCGCTGCCGCAGCCCGGCCGCGCGGTAGTGCCCGGACTGGCCACCATGGCCGCCGGGCTGCTCGCCACCGAACTCGCCGTGCTCGCCGTCCGGGGCGTCTCACCGCGCCTCACCGGCCGGCTGGTCGCCCTGGACACCCGGGACCTGAGCACCGAGAGCCACCAGCTGGTACGCCAGCCGCAGTGCCCCGCCTGCGGCGATCCGGACCTCGTCGGTAAGGCCGAGCCCCGGATCGACCTGCCACCGAGCGGGGCCCAGCCCAGCCGGGCCGGGGACTCCCGCACCCGGGAGCCCGCCGAGGCGTACGCCGCGCTCGCCCACCACGTCAGCCGGTACCTGGGCGTGGTGAGCCGGCTGACCCCGTTGGAGGCGACCGACAACGGCGTCACCCACACCTACTCGGCCGGGCACAACTTCGCCCAGCCCCGCCAACTCGCCGGGTTGCGCCGCAATCTGCGCGGGCAGAGCGGCGGCAAGGGCCGGACCGACCTACAGGCCCGGATGAGCGCGATCGGCGAGGCGGTGGAGCGCTACTGCGGGGTGTGGCGCGGCGACCGTCCGGTGCACCGGGCGACCTACCGGCAGCTCGGTCCGGACCGTGCGGTGCACCTGCGGGAGCTGCTGCTGTTCTCGGAACACCAGTACGCCGACCGGGACCGGCTCAACGACGACCTGGGCCACCTGCACCGGGTTCCCCGAGCGCTGGGCGACGAGGTGGAGCTGGACTGGACCACGGGCTGGTCGCTGACCCGCCGGACGCCGCGCGAGCTGCCCGCCGCGTACTGCTGGTACGGGCATCCGGAGCTGACCGGGCTCGGGGTGTGCTCGGCCGACTCGAACGGCTGCGCGGCCGGCGGCAACCTGTCCGAGGCGATTCTGCAGGGCTTCTGCGAACTCGTGGAGCGGGACAGCGTGGCCCTGTGGTGGTACCACCGCTCCCGGCTGCCCGGGGTCGACCTCACCTCGTTCGCCGACCCGTGGACCGCCGCCTGCGTGGAGCATCACGCCACCGCGCTGGGCCGTGAGCTGTGGGCCCTCGACCTGACCGCCGACCTTGGCGTGCCCACCTACGCCGCGGTGTCCCGGCGGGCCGACGGTGGGCCGGAGGACGTCCTGGTCGGGTTCGGCGCGCACCTGGACGCACCTGTCGCGTTGACCCGGGCGCTCACCGAGGTGAACCAGTTCCTGCCCGCCGTCCCCGGACCCACCTCGGCGCGCAACCGGTACGGCGTCGACGATCCGGACACCGCGCGCTGGTTCGGCACCGTGCGGGTGGCCGATCAGCCCTGGCTGTCCCCGGACCCCACCCGGGCGCCCCGCACCGCGGCGGACCATCCGACGCTGAGCACCGGGGACGTCGGGGACGACGTGCGGAGTTGCGTACGACGGGCGGAGCTGGCCGGTCTTGAGGTGATCGTGGTCGACCAGTCCCGTCCGGATGTCGACCTGGCGGTGGTGAAGGTGGTGGTGCCGGGCCTGCGGCACTTCTGGCGTCGGCTCGGTCCCGGCCGGCTGTGGGACGTGCCGGCCCGCCTCGGCCGCGGTCCGCTGGCCGCCGACGAGACGTCGGCCAATCCGTTGAACGTCTTCTTCTAGCCGACGGGCCCGGGCCTACCGGGATCGTGGGAGGGGTGTGGGGATGACCACCGTGGTGGCACCGGCCGGTCGGCGGTCGCCGTGAGCGGCGCCGTCGGCGGCCCGCTGATGCAGGAGTCGTACCGGCTGCGCCGCGACGCGGAGCTGCGGCTCGGCGACGACGGCTCACTGACCCTGCGGCAGACCCGCTTCCAGCTCACCCTGGAGCGACCGGGCATCAGTCGGCGGGCGCTGCTGCTGCAACTCGCCGCCGACTGGGTCAGCGACGTCGAGGTCGGCCGGCTGATCAGCGGTCTGGAGGGGGAGAGCCGGGTGCTGGCCGCGCAGTTGCTGCTGCGCCGGTTGCTCGCCCACTCCTGGTTGGAGCGGCGCGTCCTGGTCGACGACCGGGCGCTGCTCGACCTGGTGCCCACCGGGTTGGGTCGGGGCAGCCTGCCGGAGAGTCGCCTGCACACACCCGGGGTGCGACACCGACTCTCCCGCTTCGCCGTGCTCCAGCCCGAACGGGGCAGACTGGTGGCCGCCTCGCCGCTGACCACCCTCGCTGTCGGCTGCGCCGATGTCGCCCTCGGCGCGGTGCTGGTCGCGGCCGTGTCGGGCGTCGGAGCCGACACGGTGGCCCGCACGCTCGGCGTGCGGCCGGTGGCCGCCGGTCGGGTGCTCGACGAGTTGACCACCGCCCGGATCCTGGTCACCGACGCCGAGTTCGAGGCGGAGTGCGACGACGCGCCGCTGGCCTACTGGTCGCCCGAGGAGCTGCGGCTGCACCACCGCTCCCGGGCCGGCCGGCACGCGCTGCCGGTCGGCGGCACCTACCGGATGCGGGACAGGTTCGCGCCACAACCGCTGCGCCGGCCGTACGACGGGGGTCGTGCGATCGATCTGCCGCTGCCGGACCTGGCCACGATCACCAAGGTGGATCCCCCGTTCAGTCAGGTCGTCACGGAGCGACGCAGCGTGCGCGAGCACGACGACGAGGCGCCGCTGTCGCTGGAGCGGCTGGCGGAGTTCCTGTACCGCTCGCAGCACACCAGTGCCGTGGGCGAGGCCGGCGGGCAGGAGGTTGGTCATCGGCCCTACCCGGGCGGCGGGGGGGTCTACGAGTTGGAGATCTACCCGCTGGTCGCGCGGTGCGCCGGGCTCGACCCCGGGCTCTACCACTACGACGCGGTCGGGCACCGGCTGGAGCCGGTCGCCGGTTGGGGGGCGGCCGCCGACCGCTTGCTGACGTACGCCCGGGCGGCCGGCGCCATGCCCCGACCGCCGCAGACGGTCCTGGTGGTCACCGCCCGGGTCCAGCGGCTGATGTGGAAGTACGAAGGGATGAGCTACGCCATGATTCTCAAGGACGCGGGTGTGCTGACCCAGCAGATGTATCTCGTCGCCACCGCCATGGAGCTGGCGCCGTGCGCCCTCGGCGCCGGGGACTCCCAGGCCTTCGCCGAGCTGTCCGGGCTCGATCCGCTGGTCGAGCCGAGCGTGGCCGACTTCCTGCTCGGCTCGCGCCGCACCGCCGGCCCGCCCGCAGCGGAGGGCCGGCCATGAAGTTCCGGCGGCAGGCGCTGCGCCAACTGGAGGCGCCCGAACAGCTGGACCGGGCGGTCCGGCTGACCACCGTGCCGAACTGGCTGGCCACCACCGCGCTGGTCATCGTCGTGGTCGCCGCGGGCGTCTGGTCGGTACGCACAGTGGTACCCCGGACCGTCGAGGCGGCCGGGGTGCTGATCCACTCCAACGGGATCTCCGCCCTCGACGCGATCGACAGCGGTCAGGTCACCAAGGTCTGGGCGGCACCGCACCAGCGGGTCACCAAGGGCACGCCGCTCTACAGCCTGCGCAGCGTGGACGGCAAGGTACGGGTGGAGAACGCGCCGGGTGACGCGTACGTCGTGGCCTGGCTGGTGTCGGAGGGGGAGATCGTCACCCCGGGCACCCACCTGGCCGACCTGGAGCGGCTCGACACCGCCGGGGACGCGTTGCAGGCCGTCGTCTACGCGCCCGCCGTCGCCGCTCCGCTGCTGCAACCCGGGGTGCCTGTCGAGGTGGCCGCCGCGGCGGCGCCGCGCAACGTGTTCGGCACCCTGGCCGGTCAGGTCGCCACGGTCGGGGCGTTCCCGGAGACCGAGGCCTCGCTGCGCGCCTTCCTGGGCACCGGGCCGGACGTTCGGCGGCTGCTCGCCCGCGGCAGCGTGATCCGGGTGACGGTCGCCCTGCAACCCGACCCGGCCGCACCGGGTGGCCTGCGCTGGACGAAGACCCCGCCGCCGTTCCAGCTCAACTCGACGAGCGAGGTCACCGCCTGGTTCACAGTGGACCGGGAGCACCCGATCGACTGGTTGCTGCGCCGATGAGCGCCGCCACCAGCGCCGCCACCGGCGTACCGGAGCTGCCCAGGATCCGGCGTCGACGGGTCCGCACGCCCACAGTGATCCAGATGGAGGCGGTGGAGTGCGGCGCTGCCGCGCTCGGGATCCTGCTCGCCCACCACGGTCGCACGTGCCGTTGGAGGAGTTGCGCCAGGTGTGCGGGGTGAGCCGGGACGGCTCCACCGCGGCCACCGTGCTCAAGGGCGCCCGCCGGTACGGGATGGTGGCCAAGGGGTTCCAGATGGACCTGGACGGCCTGGCCACCGTGGCGCTGCCGGCGGTGCTGTTCTGGCGGTTCGAGCACTTCGTGGTCCTGGAGGGACTCGGCCGTAAGGTGTTCATCAACGATCCGGCCACCGGTCCCCGGGCGGTGAGCTGGGAGGAGTTCGACGGGGCGTTCACCGGCGTCGTGCTCACCATGCAGCCCGGCCCGCAGTTCCAGCCGGGCGGCACCCGTTACCGGCTGGTCCGGGCGCTGGCCCAGCGGTGGCGCGGCCCGGGCTCGGCGATCGCGCAGATGCTGCTGCTCGGGCTGCTGATCGCCCTGGTCGGTCTGACCGTCCCGGTGATGGCCCAGGTCTTCGTCGACCGGGTGCTGTTGCAGGAGGATCGGGCCGCTTTCGCCGGCCTGGTGGCGGCGGTGGCGGTGGCCACCGTGCTCACCTTCCTGGCCAGCCTGCTCCAGCAACGCCTGACCGTACGCGCGGAGACGGCGCTCGCCCTGGCCAGCGCCGCCCGGTTCTTCCGACATCTGCTGCGGCTGCCACCGGCCTTCTTCGACCAGCGGCAGGCCGCCGACCTCGGCCAGCGGGTCCGCGGCAACGAGGTGGTCGCCGAGGTGCTCACCCGCCGGGCGGCCACCACAGTGGTGGACACCGGCCTGGTGCTGGCGTACGGGGCGCTGCTCTGCCAGTACGACCTGCTGCTCGGACTGTGCGCGATGGTCCTCGCCGGGTTGAACGTCAGCGTGCTGCGCTATGTCGCCTCGACCCGGTCGACCGCCGTCGCCGGACTCCAGGCGGACCGCAGCAAGCTGGTGACCACCGTGTACACCACGGTCCAGCTGATCGAGACGGTGAAGGCCGGCGGCGAGGAGGAGCGCGCGGTGGCCCGGTTCGCGGCCCGGCACGCCACCGTCGCCACCCGGCAGCAGCGGCTGGGGGTGCCCACCGCGGTGCTCTCCGTCCTGCCGGCGTTCCTCGCCTCCGGGACCACCGCGGTGTTGCTGGGGTTGGGCAGCCGGGAGGTGGTGGCGGAGGCGATGAGCGTCGGCGTGCTGGTCGCCATGCAGAGCCTGGCCGCCGCGATGAACCGGCCGTTGGGCAACCTGACCGCGCTGGGCTCGCGGTTGCAGGACATGAGCGCCGACCTCAACCGGCTACGTGACGTGGAGCGGTACCCGTTGCCGCCGGCCGAGGATCGTCCCGCTCGACAGTTGACGCCGATGGAGGGGCATCTGCGCATCGAAGGGGTCACCTTCGGCTACAACCCGCTGGGCCGGCCACTGCTGGAGAACTTCAGCCTGGACCTGCCGCCGGGTGCCCGGGTGGCGCTCGTCGGGCGGTCGGGCAGTGGCAAGTCGACTGTGGGCCGGCTGGTCGCCGGGCTCTACCGTCCGTGGACCGGCCGGGTCACAGTGGACGGCCTCGACCGGCCGGGTGTCGACGACGGCCTCTGGGCGGCCACTGTCGCCATGGTGGACCAGGACCAGCGGCTGTTCGAGGGGACGATCCGGGACAACGTCACCATGTGGGACCTCACCGTCGCGGACGAGGACGTCGTCACCGCGCTCACCGACGCGTGCCTCTACGAGGAGGTCGCGGCCCGCCCGGGCGGCCTGGCCAGTCCGGTACGGGAGAACGCCCGCAACTTCTCCGGCGGACAGCGGCAGCGGCTGGAGATCGCCCGCGCGTTGGTCCGCAACCCCCGGGTGCTGGTGCTGGACGAGGCCACCAGCGCGCTGGACGCGGAGACCGAACGCCGGATCGACAGGCATCTGCGCCGGCGGGGGGCGACCTGCCTGATCGTGGCCCACCGGCTGTCCACGGTCCGTGACTGCGACCTGATCGTCGTGCTGGACGGCGGTCGGGAGGTGGAGCGCGGCACCCACGAGCAACTGGTCGCCCGGGACGGGGCGTACGCACGCCTGGTCCGGGACCAGTGACCACGACGATCCGAGGAGACGCTGATGAGTGGCGCGGTGGCGGAGCCCCCGGCCGGCGGCCTGACCGGTTTCTGCGCCGACGGGGTACGTGAGGTCTGTCGGCTGGACGGCCCGGTGGCCGGCTGGCTGGTGACCGGCGGCGAGGCGGACCTGTTCGCGGTGCGCCGGGCCGGGATGAGCCCGTCGCGCCGTCACCACGTGGCGCGGCTGCCGGCGGGTGGCCTGGTGCCGACGTCCACCGCGATCGGCGCCTGGCAGTTGATCCTGGTGCCGCTGCCCGGCACGGAGCTGCGGGGGCTGCCCCAGCGGCAGCTGTCAGTGCTGGAGCGGCACGTCCGGCTCGGCCGCCCGGCCGACGAGGGGCCGTCGGCGCGGGCGCGGGCCGCGGCGACGGAGCTGGTCGCGGCGATGGACCTGGTGCTGGTCACCATCGCCGACGCGCTGCGCCACGGGCAGGCGCCCCGGGAGGCGTCCACGCTGAGCGGGCGCGAGATCGTCTCACTGGCGCAGGGCAGCACCTTGACCTCCACCGGGGGTGCCTGGTGGCTGCGGAGCGCCGGTGGTCAGCTGCGCCGCAACGACGGCGGTCCGGTGGAGATGTCGGGGGAGCGGGAGCTGCTGCTGATCGCCGAGCGCGACTGGGTGGTGGCCGAATCGGCCTGCGCGGTGGAGAGCCACGGCAGCTGGGACCTGCTGGTCGCCGGTCAGCTCCGGTCGGCGGTCGACCAACACGTGGCCCGACTGCTGCGCATCGTGGAGAGTCGGATCGAGGAGACCGACGCGGCAGTGCTGAACGCCGTGCGCAGGCGCCGGCAGGTGGACGCGGCGGTGCTCGCCGCGGCGGCCCGCCGGTCGATCGGGGTGATCGGCGCGGGCGGCGCGGTCCAGGTGCCGGAGACCGAGGTCGGCTTCGACAGGTACGGGCGGGCGGCCTCGGTGCTCCGGGTGGTCACCGAGGGGATGGGTAACCCGGTCAACGAGCCGGCCGACCGCAGCCGCGCGCCGCTGGGCGACCGCGCGGCGGTGCGTGCGGTGTCCCGAGCGTCCAGCCTGTTCCTCCGTGAGGTGCGACTGCCACACCGGTGGTGGCGGCGGGACCTGGGGCCGCTGGTGGGGTGGCGGGCCGGCGACGATCCGGAGCGCGCGCTCGCGGTGCCGTTGGTGTTCCGTCGGGGTCGCTACCACCAGGTCGACCCGGACACCCGGGTGTACGGCCCGATCGACGCGACGGTGGCCGCGACGTTCGCCGCCGAGGCGATTCAGGTGCAGGCGCCGCTACCGCCCACCGCCCGGATGCGTCACCTGCTGCGGGCCGGGCTGCTCGGCGCGGGCGGTGACGTGCGGGGCCTGCTGTTCGCCGCCGCCTGCGTGGCGCTGCTCGGCCTGGGTGTGCCGCTGGCCACCGGCGAGGTGCTCGGCCAGTTGGCCCGGCGGGGCGAGGTGACCGGCCTGTTCGGTTTCCTCGCGCTGATGCTCAGCGCCGCGGTGGTCGCCGGGCTGGTCGGGGTGGTGCAGAACCTACGGCTGCTGCGGCTGGACGGCCGGTTGCAGTCCGGCGCGCAGTTGGCGATCTTCGACCGGCTGCTGCGCCTGCCGGCCCGGTTCTTCAGCGGTCGCAGCAGCGGTGAGATCGCCAACTCGATGCTGGGCATCTCGTTCGTCGGTGAGGCGCTGAGCGCGCTGCTGCCACAGCTCGTCTCGGCGGGCGCGACCGTCGCGGTGACCCTCGGCATGCTCCTGGTGGTCGAACCCGTGCTCGGGCTCTGGGGGGCCGGGATCGTCGCCGTCACGCTGCTGACCTTCGGCGCGATTGCCGTGCTGATCGTCCGTCAGCAACGCGCCGCGCTGCCGGCGGAGCACCGGGCGGCGGCGATGACCAACCAGTTGCTCGGCGGCATTGTCAAGATCAAGGTGGCGGCGGCCGAAGCCCGGGCGCATGCTCGCTGGTCGGAGGTGGCGGCGGCGGCCCGGGCGGCGCTGCAACGGGTCCGGCAGAGCCAGGCGGGCCTGGTTGCCTTCGCCACCGTGCTGCCGGTCGCCGGTCAACTGGTGCTGTTCGGCGTGCTGATGGGACCGCTCGCCGGCCGGGTCCCGCCGGCTGACTTCTTCATCCTCAACATCGGCTTCGCGATGCTGCTCGGCGCGCTGCTGGTGCTGGTGTCGGCCGGGGTGGAGGTGATCGCGGCAGTGCCCCGGCTGGGCAGCCTGCGGGACATCCTGCGCGCGACCCCGAGGCGCGGCCGGACCGGGTGGACCCCGGCGAGTTGCGCGGCGAGATCGCGCTGCACCGGCTCACCTTCGCGTACCAGCCGGACGAGCCGCCGGTGCTCGTCGACATCGACCTGCACGTCCGCCCGGGTGAGTTCGTCGCCGTCGTCGGGCCGAGCGGCTGCGGCAAGTCCACCCTGCTGCGGTTACTGCTCGGTTTCGAACGCCAGCAGCAGGGTGCGGTGCTCTACGACGGCCAGGACCTGTCCGAACTCGACGTGCACGCGATCCGCCGGCAGTGCGGGGTGGTCCTGCAGGACGGTCAGCTCTTCGCCGGCTCGGTACGGGACAACATCTGTGGCGCCAACAGTTTTCCGCTGGACCAGGTCTGGGAGGCGGCGCGGATGGCCGGCCTCGCCGACGATCTGGAGGCGCTACCGATGGGGATGAGCACGATGGTGCCCTTCGGCGGCGGGACGCTCTCCGTCGGGCAGCGCCAGCGGGTGCTGATCGCTCGCGCGCTGGCTCCCCGGCCCCGGATCATCTTCCTCGACGAGGCGACCAGCGCCCTCGACAACCGCACCCAGGAGGTGGTCACCCGCAGTACCGCCGCCCTGGCCGCGACCCGGATCGTCATCGCCCACCGGCTGTCCACGGTCCGTGCGGCGGACACCATAGTGGTCCTCGAGGCGGGGCGGATAGTCCAGCGGGGCAGCTACGACGAGTTGATGGACCAACCCGAGGGGCTGTTCCACAGGTTGGCGCGGCGGCAGCTGCTGACCGAGCCGACCGGTCCGACGAGGTGGTGCAGCGCCGGCAGCCGGACGGGCAGCCCGCGACAGGCTGACCTGCCCGGTCAGCCGTTGTCGATGACTGCCCCGTCCTCCAGGCACACATCGGTGTCGAGGTGGTTCTCCAGCAGCTCCGCGACGTGCGTCTCGGCCTGGTTCTCCGCGGCGAGCCGGAACGCCTCGGTGAGCACGTTGACCACACCCTGGGTCAGCAGCAGGGTCTCTCGGTCCAGGTCGGCCCAGGACGCCCCGGCGCCGCTGCGTACCAGCTCCGGCGCGAGGGCCAGCAGCCGGGCGGTGACGGCGGCGACCAGTTCGTCGGCGACCGGCCGGAGGCTGTCCAGCACCTCACTGAGGGTCTGTAGCGCCGGCACCGTGCCCACCCGGACCCGATGCAGCTCCAGGGCGGCGCGCAGCGGGCGTGGCCGCACGGTGCGGACGGTGCCGTCGGTGGTCCGTCCGATCACGCCGTGCCGGGTCAGCGCGTGGGCCAGCGCGGGACGGTCGGCGGTCAGCCGTTGCAGCATCGCGGTCAGTCCGTCGGGTGCCTCGTCACCGGCCCGGACGCCGAGCATCGCCTCGATGGAGACCAGGTTGAAGCCCTGCCGTTGCAGGGCGAGGATCGTGTCCAGCCGACGGACGTGAGAGTCGTCGTAGAGTGCCGCCCGGCCGTGCCGCACCGGCGGGGGCAGCAGCCGCCGAGCCTGGTGGGCGCGGATGTTGCGAGGCGACATCCCGACCTTGCGGGCGAGTTGCTCCACGCTGTACCCGGCCGGTCCGCTGGGCGTCGTCGTCACCTCGTCAATGGTCACGGTGGCCTCCGGCAGCACTCGGTGGCGGAACACGGCACCCGTCGAACCGTTGTCACGGCGGTCGGTCCGTTGATCGCAGCGTAGGTGGCGCACCCGGTGCGTAACAGGCGAGGAATTACTACTTGTTCACAGTGGAGACAATCTCTAGAATCGCAATCCGTCGCACGCCGCTGATTCCCAATTACCCGGCTTTCGCCGCAGCGCGACCTTTTCGCGGCCACATTCGATGAAATTCCCGCGCGTGACGCGGACCGGATCGGCCGGTGGCCCACGATGAAGCGAAACCGGCGGCCCGAAATCCCGCGCTGCCGGTCGCCGCCGCGGTGTCGCCGCCGGCGGCCGACCATCGAAGGGAGCACTGGTGTGACACCTGTCGATCGAGCGGTCTTCGTGGCCGCCTACAGCCGGCTGGTCGCCGAGGTCTGGGCCGACCCGGTCAAGGAGCAGGCGCTCGACCGCGACCCGCGCGCGTTCCTCGCCGGCTTCGGCCTCCAACTGCCAGAGGACGTGCAGGTCCGGGTGGTCCGGGACGTCGCCGACACCGATCCCGACCTGGAGGTGCAGGTCGAGTCGTGGGAGTCGGCGGCGACCACCAGCACCTTCGTGCTCTTCGTGCCGTCGCTGCTGCCGGTGGCCCCGGCGGAACTCGCCGAGGACGAGCTGGACAGCGTCGTCGCCGGCCTGGACTCCAGCTGCGCCTGCTGCTGTCCGTGCTGCTGCACCTGACACCGATGTCTGCCGCCCGGTGACGTGTGCGGCAGATTCTGATGGCAGTCAGGAGAAATCCTTGATTGCCGAACCTCGATCTTCTTAGCGTTCTCCACACAGAAATCGACCGCCCACCCCGCAGCGTTCCCCAGGAGAGGACCCAACGATGAGCAACGACGGACAGGAATACGGCGCGAGGTTCGTGACCAAGTATTCGGAACTGGTTACCGCGGTATGGCGCAGCGACGAGGAACTGCAACGCCTCCTCGCCGACCCGACCGCCTACGCGACGGCGGCCGGCCTGCCGGTCGAGCCCGGATCCACTGTCGAGGTCGACCGCGCCCAGCCCGCCACGCTCTACACCAAGGAGCAGATCGTCGCCGACTGGTCCGGCACGCCCGGGCTGCACGTGCTGCACGTGCCCGAGGTGCCGCTGGTCGACCTCAACGAGCTGACCGAGGCCGAGTTGGAGACGGTCGCCGGCGGCGTCGCCCCGATCGCCGACAACAACGTCAACGTCATCGCCGTCCTCATCCTCTGAGTTCCCCCACCCCTCGCCGGGAGCCTCGATGACTGACACGACCGAGACCATTGCGTTCCGGTCCGGCACCTACCGGACCGCCACAGTGGAGCAGACCTGGGCACGGGTCGGTGGGATGCTGGACCGATTCCGGATCACCCGGGTCGCCGACATCACCCGGCTCGACGAGATCGGCCTACCGGTGCACGTCGCCTACCGGCCGGTCGGAGCCACCATGGCGGTGAGCGTCGGCACCGGCGCCACCGCGACGCAGTCCCGGGTCAGCGCGGTGATGGAGAGCATCGAGTCCTGGCATGCCGAGAACCTTCGGCCGGGGACCGTCGTCCGGTCCCCGGCCGCGGCGCTCGACCTGCCCTACGACGTCCGGTGGCTGCACCTGGCGGAGCGGTCGCCCCTGACCCCCGCCGTCGAACTCGACTGGGTGGCCGGCCGTGGGCTGGTGACCGGTGCGGCCTGCCTGGTGCCCCGCGCCACCATCGAACTCGACTTCACCGTCCGACGGGGTTGGGACCGCGCCCTGTTCACCCCCAGCAGCAACGGGCTGGCCACCGGAAACACCTTCGCCGAGGCCAGCCTGCACGCCCTGCTGGAGGTCGTCGAACGCGACTGCATCGCGCCGTACTGCACCTCGCCGCTGGCCGAACGCGTCTACGCCGACCCGGGCACCGCAACGAACGCGATGACCCGCACAGTGCACGACGCGCTGCTGAGCGCGGGCTGCTGGGTGGAGGTCTGCGACATCACCAACGCCATCGGCGTGCCCTGCTACGCCGCCTCGATCTGGTCGCCGGACCTGCCGGTCACCTTCGGCGGCTTCGGCTGCCACGTGGACCCGCAGATCGCCGTCGGCCGGGCCATGTCCGAGGCCGCCCAGTCCCGGCTGGTCATGGTCTCCGGGGCCCGCGACGACATCGACGCCACCGCGTACCACGACGTCGGCGCGCCGCCGGTGCCACCGCCCACCGTCGACCGGCCCGTCCGGCCGGTCCGCCGGGACCTCCCGCCGGCGGGGGGCGTGACCGAGGTGCTGCGCGAGCTGGCCTCGCGGGTGCGCCGAATCACCGGCGTCGAGCCGTTCAGCGTCGACCTGACGCACGACGACGTCGGCATTCCGGTGAGCAAGGTGTTCGCCCCCGGCCTGCGGATGTTCGACGAGCGGGCCCTGAGTACCCGACCGGGAGTGCCCCGTGACTGACGTCGTCTTCATCGGCCCGAGCCTGCCGGTCCACAAGGTCTGCCGGTTGCTGCCCGACGCGCTGGTGCTGCCACCCGTCGCGCACGGCGACCTGCTCCGCCTGGACGTCGTCCCCGGCGACCGGGTCCTCATCATCGACGGCTTCTTCCTGCAACACCCGCCGGTCCGCCACCGGGAGATCCTCGACCTGCTCGACCGTGGGGTGACAGTGGCGGGCGCCGCCAGCATGGGCGCGCTGCGCGCCGCCGAGCTGTGGCAGTTCGGGATGCGGGGCGTGGGCGAGGTGTTCCAGCTCTACCGCGACGGCGTCGTCACCGGCGACGACGAGGTGGCGGTGGTGCACGGGCCCGCCGAGGAGGGCCACCGCACGCTGAGCGAGCCGCTGGTGAACATCAGGGTCGAGGTGCGCCGTGCCGTCGCCGCCGAAGTGCTCAGCGACGCCGAGGCCGCCCTGCTGCTGGACATCGCCCGGGAGCTGCCCTTCCGGCGGCGGTCGTACCGGGCGTTGGAGCGCACCGCGCCACCCGAGCTGGCGGCCGTGGTGGACCGGTTCGTGAGCTGGCACCGGCGCGACCCCCGGGACGCCAAGAGCGCCGACGCGCGGCTGCTGCTGTCGATGGCGGCGGAGAACGCGCCCGAGCTGTGCCCGGCGCACGACGGCGACCAGCCGATCGACAACCTGCACACCCGCTTCCTCGACAGTTGGCGGGCCCGGTTCGCCGGAGAGTCGGTCGGCGGGCAGTGGGTCAGCGACCGGGAGACCGCCGCGGTGCTGATGCTGCTGCATCCCGAGGAGCCGGCCTGGCACCGACGGGCGGTGCTGGCCGGGCTGGCCGGGGTCGACATCGCCGACCCGGCGGTCGAGGAGCGCGCCCACCAGGTGGCCGGCGGGCGGGGACTGACCGCGGCCCCAGCCAGCGGGTGGGACTGGCTGACCGACCGGGAACGGGACCTCGACGACCGCGAGGCGCTGCTGCGGATGTTGGTGCGGGCGTTCGGTACCACCCCGCACCGCAGCCTGGCGCTGTGGATGGTCGCCGCACCGCTGCGTACGCCCGCGCTGCTCGATGCGGCGCGGCAGGTCGCGGCCGCCGCCGCGGCGCTGAACGACACCCTCCCCCGGACCACCGGGCAGCGTCGCCCGAATGGTCGGCTGCACTTCCGCACCGAGGTCGTCGACGCGTGCTTCGCCGCGCTGTGGGGCTGCGACACCGACGGGTTGGAGGCGGCGGCGTGGGACCGGGGCTTCGTCGACCTGATGGCATTCCGGTACGCCGCCGAACCGCTGGTGGCGTACCTCAAGACGTTCGGCGCCCCGCGGCTGCCGGAGGTGGCGCAGCGTGCGCCGGAGGAAACCCTGGCCGGTTCAGCGGCCCGGGTCGGCTGAGGAGGAGTCGATGAGCGGCACCGTCAAGGCGGCACTGATCTACCCCCCGCTGACCGATCCCACCTCGGGATACCACTCCCTGAACTACCTCGACTCGTACGCCCGGGCGCAGGGGCACCGACCGGCGGAGATCATCGACGCGAACATCGAGGCGTTCCACCACTCGTACACCCCGTCCGCGTACGAGTGGCTGCGCGGGGAGCTGTCCCGGCTCTCGACCGACGACCTCACCGGCCCGGACGCGCTGATGGCCCGGGCGAACCTGCTCAACCTGCCCGAGCCCGACCCGGAGCGGCTGCGCCGGTCGATCGGGGTGTTGCAGGATCCGACCCTGTTCTACGACTACCGGCACTACCAGGACGCCGTCGAGGGCGTGATCTCCTGGATGGACGCGCTCGGCGCGGTCGGGTTCCCCGGGCAGTTCCACGCCGGCTTCCGGCTGCACCCACCGCCGATGATCTCGATCGGCTCGGTGGCCGCGCTCACCGACGAGGCGCTGCTCGACCGGCTGAACCGGCCCTTCCAGCCGTACTACGAGGACGTGCTGATCCCGCGGCTCGCCGCCGGCGGGCACCAGGTGATCGGCATCAGCGCCACCTATCAGTGGCAACTGCCGTTCGCGCTCTGGATCGCCCGGCTCGTCCGGCGGGCCTGCCCGGACGTCTTCCTGATCGCCGGCGGCACGGAGATCTCCGACGTCTGGAAGTGCGCCAGCAAGCCCGAGTACGTCTTCCAGGTGCTTGCCGACTTCGACGCGATAGTGGTCGGCGAGGGGGAGAGCGCGTACACCGAGATCCTGGACGCGGTGGAGACCGGCACCCTGCCGGCCGGGCATCCCAACGTCCGCCTGCACCCGAAGTACGGCCGCCAGCGGCAGCTGCCGCTGCGCTACGAACGCCTGGCGCAGGTGCCGGTCCCGGACTTCTCCGACCTGCCCTGGGATCTCTACCTCAGCCCGGAGAAGTTCGTCTACTACTCGCCGACCCGGGGCTGCTACTGGAACAAGTGCACGTTCTGCGACTACGGCCTGAACACCGACGGCCCCACCAGCCCGTGGCGGCAGGACACGGTGGACAACATGATCGCCGACGTCACCGAGCTGTCGAAGTTCGCCAAGTTCATCTACTTCTCGGTGGACGTGCTCGCCCCCGCGACCATTCTGCGCTTCGCCGAGCGGGCCGTCGAGCAGGGTCTGGACTTCCGCTGGGGCGCCGAGATCCGGCTGGAGAAGTACTGGTCCGACGAGCGCTGCGAGCTGTTGCGGCGCAGTGGCTGCGTGGCCGTCTCGGTCGGCTTCGAGTCCGCCAACCAGCGCATCCTCGACCTGATCGACAAGGGCACCAAGCCCGAACAGGTGCGGCGCACCATGACCGCGATGACCAAGGCCAACATCGGCGTACAGATGATGGGTTTCACCGGTTTTCCCACCGAGACCCGTGAGGAGGCGCTGGACAGCGTCACGTTCCTGCGGGACAACCCGGACCTGTGGACCCTCGGCGGGCTCGGCGACTTCATGCTGACCCCGGGCGCCATCGTCGCGAAGGAGCCGGAGCGGTTCGGCATCACCAACGTGCGCCCGGTGGAGGGCTCCGACATCGTCCGGATGCTCCAGTACGACGAGCCGGTGACCGAGGCGGCGCAGGCCGAGGTCGCCCAGGCCAAGGCCAACCTCAACCCGGGGCACTTCCACCGGCCGTGGCTGGGCAGCACGGACACCCCGCACACGTTCTTCTACCACGACCGCTACGGCACCGCCGTGCGTGGCGTGCTCGCCCACGACCGGGTCCGCCACGACACCGACGACCAGACCCAGTTCCTCGCCAACGGCACCTTCGTCGACCGTGACGACGAGCAGGTCTGGGAGGCGTACCGGCGGATCCGCTCGGACGAACAGGACGGCGTCCCCGGCGAGCTGCCGGCGGACCGGCACCTGTTCCGCCGGACCGACGGCCTGGTGTTCGCGCTCAACCGCAGCAGCCGGCTGTTCCTGGATCTCTTCACCGCGCCGCTCACCCTCGCCGAGGCGCAGCGTCGGCTGTGGATCGTCGAACCGGCGGTCGCCGACCGGGTCTGGCGGACCTTCATCGGGCAGCGGCTGATCCGCCGCCATCAGCTCCCGGCCGAGCCGGCCGGGTGACCCGACCCGGACCGAAGCCCTCGCGACGTCGCCGACAACGGCGCGTCTCGTGGCGGGACGGCTGATGCCAAGGGTCACCCACGGCTGGGCTCCGGCGTTATAAACAATCGCCCTGTGCGTGCCGGAATGCTACGAAGGGGCGTGCCCGACAGAGACGGTTCCCTTGCTGCCACGTCCCTGGAGACTCCGCGCCTGCTGCTGCGCCGCTGGCGGAGTAACGATCTGGACGGCTTCGCCGCGGTGAACGCACAGCCCGAGGTCATGCGGTACATCCATCACGGTCGCATCCTGGACCGGGCCGCGACCGCGGAGCGCCTGGCCACCTATCAGCGGCACTGGGATGAGCGCGGCTTCGGCCTGTACGCGGTGGAGATCAAGGAGACCGGCGAGCTGGCCGGTTTCACCGGGCTGGCGGTGCCAACCTTCCTGCCCGAGATCATGCCGGCAGTGGAGATCGGCTGGCGGCTCGGCCGCGCGCACTGGGGCCGGGGTCTGGCCACCGAGGCGGCCCGGGCCGTTGTCGCCCACGCTCGTGCCGAGCTCGGACTGCGGCGACTGGTCAGCATCCACGTTGTCGGCAACGAGGCGTCGGCGCGGGTGATGGTCAAACTGGGCATGACGCTGGAACGCGAGGCAGTGCAGCCGGACACCGGACGTCAGGTCCGGGTCTACGCGATGGATCTGTGAGCGGGTCAGGCCACGGAGTGGGAGTGCGGATGGCCGTCGTCACCATCTCGCTGGCCCGCGGCAAGTCGGCGAGATGGTTTCGCCGACCGCATGGCCGGCATTCGCTGGCAGACCGACCCGGTGCTGTCGGACCTGCGTCCGGCGTACGACGGCTGGGAGCAACGGTGCGCGTCTGCACCCAGCTCGGCGTAGTCAGATGTGCTCCGCGAGGGCGCGTGGGGTCTTCACCGGGTCGCGCGGGTCTGCCTCGGATCGAAGGACGTGGGCGGTGAGGGAAGCGATTACGCAGAAGGCCACCGGCAGAAGGAACGTGTGGTTCAGCGGCATGAGGTGGGTGAGGGGTCCGATGATGGCGGGTCCGGCGAGCACGCCGAGGTAGCCGAGTCCGGCGACGCGGGAGACGTTGGCCCCGGCGGCGTCGGGGTTGGCATGGCCGGCCGCGCTGAACAGTTGCGGAACGCTGCCGGACAGTCCCATACCGAACAGCACCCATCCGGCGATAGTCAGCGGGATCGACGGTGAGAACACGATCATCGTCAGTGCGAGTGCGGCCAGCGCCGATCCGTAGCGGACGATCGCGACGGGGCCGAAGCGTGCGGCGACCCGGTCGGTGAGGAAACGCCCGATCGTCATAGCGGCGGCGAAGGCGCCGTAGGCGAGGGCGGCGGTGGCGGCGGGCGCGTCGAGCACCTCGCGCATGGCCAGAGCGCTCCAATCGTTGGCCACTCCTTCGCTGAGCATCAGCATCAGGGCGAGCGCGGCGAGCGCCCAGATGCGCAAGGGTGTGGTGCGCCGGGTGGTGGCCTCGGCGGGGGAGCGTTTCGGTGTGCTGGCGGCTCCTGATTGCGGTAGCAGCGCGGGCGCGACGGCTGCGGCGACGGCGAGGGCGAGGAGGCTGACCGCGGTCAGGGTGGCCGCCGTGCTCCAACCCCAACCGAGAGTACGGGCGCCGACCAGCGCGGCGAGGACCCCGCCGATGGAGAACACGGCGTGGAACGCAGACATGATCGGGCGTTTGTATTCGGCTTCGACCCTCACCGCGTGGGTGTTCATGCTGACGTCCAGGCTGCCGTTGCCGATGCCGAACACCAGCAGGGCCCCGCCCAGCGTCCACCTGTTCCCGGCGAGCGCGGGCAGGATGAGCGCCGCGCTGCACAGTGCCGCGCTCAACGGTACGACCCTACGGGCGCCGAACCGGTCGGTGAGCGGCCCGACCAGTTGCATCCCGGCGAATGCGCCGCGCCGAGGAGCAGCAGGAGCCACCCGAGCACGGCGTGACTGATTCCGACCTGGTGTTCGATCGCGGGAATATGGACGATCCAGACGCCCAGCACGAAACCGTTGAGGGCGAAGTACGCGAAGGTCGCCAGCCGAGCGCGTCGCAAGGATCTCGTCATGCTTCCGAACGTATCAAACAGGTTTCGTGTTTGAAATGTTGTAACTCGAACGCGTCTGGTGTTCGATAGGTTCATGGCGAGCGTGGACCGACACCGACAGATCATCGACGCCGTACGGCAGACCGGGCAGCGCAGCGTGGTGGAGCTGGCGGAACTGACCAGCACCTCGGAGATGACGATTCGCAGAGACCTGGAGATCCTGGCCGAACAGGGCCTCCTCGAGCGTTACCGCGGCGGAGCCCGAAGCCTGCTGCTGCGCGGCGAGGAACCCCCGTTCGCGCTTCGCGAGCATGACGGCCTGCAGGAGAAGCAGCGCATCGCCACAGCGGTAGCCGACATGATCGCCGACGGTGAGGCGGTCGTGATCGACAGCGGCACCACCTGCCTTGGGGTGGCCCGGGCCCTGACCCATCGCCGCCTGACCGTGATGCCGCTGTCCCTGCACGCGGCCAACGCGCTGGTCGGCGCACCCCGACTGAGACTGCTCCTGCCCGGCGGGGAACCGCGCCCCGGCGAACTGGCGCTCACCGGCCCGCTGACCGAGGCGTCGCTCGCCGCGCTGCGCTTCGACACCGCTGTCATCGGCTGCTGCGGCCTCAACGCGTCGAACGGTCTGACCGCGTATGACCTGGCCGACGCTGCCATCAAGCGCGCCGCAATGGCCTCGGCCCACCGCGTCATCGCGGTCACCGAGGCGGCAAAGCTCTCCCGTACCGCCCTCGCCTTCGTCGCGCCAGCGTCCGCGCTGCACGTCGTCGTGACCGGCGACGACGCTCCCGATGACGAGGCTGACGCGCTGAGCGCCGCCGGCGTCGTGGTGCGGAGGGTGTGACCCGATGGCGGACACGGTGCTCTTCGACCTGTTCGGCGTCATCGCTCGCCAACAGTCCCCATCCGCCCGGGAGGTGCTGCGCGCCACGGCGGGCGTCCCCGCCCCCGCGTTCTGGGCAACCTACTGGGCGCTGCGCACGCCCTATGACCGTGGCGAGGTGACCGCCTTCGGCTACTGGCGCCAGGTGGCGACGGCCCTCGGCAGCACCGTCGACGACCGTCAGATCAACCGCCTCATCGCCGCGGACGTCGCGAGCTGGAGCGTCGTCGACGACGACATGGTCGCGGTGGTCGAACGGGCGGCCGCATCGGGACGGCGACTCGCGTTGTTGTCGAACATCCCGGAAGAACTAGCTGCGCACTACGAGAGGCACCACCGCTGGTTGAGGCACTTCGATGTCGTCGCCTTCTCCTGCCGCACCAGCCACGTGAAGCCCGAGCCAGACGCGTATCGGTGGTGCTGCCGGGCCCTCGACCTCGCACCCGGACGCATCCTGTTCATCGACGACCGCGTGGAGAACATCCAAGCTGCCGAGGCGATCGGTATGCGTGCCCATCTGTTCATCAGCCCCACGCAGGCCCATCAGGCCATCACTGAGCTCGACACGGTGCCGCGGCGACGCTAGCCCGACCGGCGCGGTAGGCCGCCATGGCGGTGACGGTCGTGAGTCTGCGTGTCGTACCTCGTCACCTAGAGCTCGCCGCCGCCAGCTGACCCGGCCGGGACGGCCTGGGCGGCCAGCTTGACCCTGGGGCGGTCGGCGTCCGGATGCCGCAGCTCGTCGAAGATCGTCAGCGCCTCCCGCCACGCCCGCCGCGCGGCGTCGAGGTTACCGGCGGCCCGCAGGCTGTCGCCGAGGTTGTCCAGCACCTCCGCCTCGTCGTACCGGTCGCCGAGTTCCCGGTGCAGCGCCAGCGCCCGCCGGTAGCAGTCCGCAGCCCGGTCGTGGTCACCGAGGCCGTGCCGGACATAGCCGAGGCTGTCCCAGGTCAGTGCCGCGCCGTGCCGGTCGCCAGTCTCCTCGTGCAGCCGCAGGGCTGCCTGGCAGCAGTGCAGCGCCGGCTCTGGCTCGCCCAGCCTGGCGTGCATCCAACCCAGGTTGTTGAGTGCCTTGGCCTGCCCGACCCGGTAGCCGGCGGACCGGTACAGGTCGAGGGCCAGCCGGGTCTCGTCGAGAGCCGCCCGCAGCCGACCCTGCCGTGCGAGCACCCAGCTCACGCCGAGGTGCGTGTGCGCCCGTCCGGTGTCGTCGCCCAACTCGCGGTACAGCTCCAGGTCGCGTCGGTAGTGCCGGTGCGCCGCCTCGTGCTCGCCCGACCAGGTGCAGGCGATGGCGAGGCCCCGGTGTGCCAGGGCCTGACCGGCCAGGTCACCCCGGCGCAGCGCCGCCGCCAGGGCGGTCCGCTGCGCGGCGGCCAGCTCCGGCCAGTGCCCGCTGCGGTCGAGGTACGTGGTGAGGGCCGCCGCCAGCGTCCATGAGTGCCGGTCCAGGCCGCTGCCCGCTGCCTGCTCCACACACGCCAGCAGGACGTGGTGCTCGGCGGCGAACCACCCGGTGGCCCACGCGTGCTCCGGGCGGTCGCCCACCGTCACCCCGGGCTCGGGCGGCGGCAGCGCGGCCGGCCGCGCCAACCGGTACGGGTCGAGCAGGTGGTCCGCCGCGTGCGAGGCGTGCAGGTAGTGGTCGAACAGGCGACGTCGGGCCGCGTTCCGCTCGGCCTCGGGGTCGACGCCGTGACACAGCTCCGAGGCGTACGCGCGGAGCAGGTCGTGCATCGCGTACCGGCCGGGGGTGCGCTCGGTGAGCAGGTTCGCCCGGGTGAGGCCGGCCAGCAGCGGGCCGACCCGGGCCGGCGGCAGACCGGCGAGGCTGGCCACCGCGGCCCGTCCGGCGTCGGGCCCGGGGTGCAGTCCGAGCAGCCGGAACAACCGGGCCGAGTCGGCGTCCAACGCCCGGTACGACCAGGAGAAGACCGCCCGCACGTCGGTAGTGGGGTCGCCGGTGGTCAATGCGGTGAGCCGGTCCGGGTTGGCGTCCCGCAGCTCGCTGGCGAGCGCCGCCAGCGGCACCTGGGGCTGCCCGACAGCGTGGGCCGCGACGACGGCCAGGGCCAGCGGTAGGCCGGCGCAGCGGCGCACGATCTCGTCCAGCGCCGCCGCTTCCCGCCTGACACGTCCGGGACCGAGCCGACCGGTCAGCAGTTCCCGGGCCTCGGCCGGCGGGAGCAGGTCCAGCGTCACCGGGTGGGCCCCGGCGTTGACCACCAGGCCGGTGAGTCGGTTGCGGCTGGTCACCACGACCAGGCTGCCCGACGATCCCGGTAGCAGGGGCCGCACCTGCTCGTCGTCACGGGCGTTGTCGAGCAGCACCAGGACCCGGCGGTCGGCGAGCAGGGTCCGGAACAGGGCGGCCTGCCCGGGCAGGTCGGTGGGCACCCGCTGGGGCGGCACGTGCAGCGCCTCCAGGAAGCCGCGCAGCGCCTCGCCCGGCGGTACCGCCCGGCCGTCGAGGTCGAACCCGCGCAGGTCGACGTAGAGCTGCCCGTCCGGGTACCGGTGCGCGATCCGGTGGGCCCAGTGCACCGCGAGGGTGGTTTTGCCGACCCCGGCGGTGCCGGCGATCGCGGAGATGACGACGCCTGGCCCGGACCGCCCTGGCCGCCGTTCCGGGCGGCGCCCGCCGGTTCGGCGGGCAGCAGCGCGTCCAGTTGCCGCAGCGCCGCCGCGCGGCCGGTGAACCAGGCGGGGGCGCCGGGGAGCTGCGCCGGAGGCGGATCGGCGGGCTCCGCAGCTGCGGGCTCGGCCGGCGTCTGTCCCCGTAGCACCCGCAGGTGGGCCTCGGTCAACTCGGGGCCGGGCTCCACGCCCAACTCGTCGACGAGGAGGCGGCGGGTCTCGGCGTAGATCCGCAGCGCGGCGGCCTGCTGGCCGCAGCCGGCCAGGGCGAGCAGGTACCCGGCCACCAGCGGCTCCCGCAGCGGATGCTCGGCCACCAGGGGGCGCAGGTCACGCGCGGTCGCGGCGAACCGGCCGAGGCCGAGTTCCACCGCGGCGAGCCGCTCGTACGCGAGTAGCCGCTGCTCGTCGAGGCCGGCCGCGGCGGCGTCGACGAAGGCTCCGGT
>NZ_JAEVHL010000094.1 GCF_016803395.1 Micromonospora tarensis
GGGCCCGCACCGCCCGACGCACTGTCGGCCCGGTCGCCCGGCGCGGTGCCCGGCTGACCCGCGACGGGCTGCTGCGCGAGTACTACCGGGCGGAGCTGCGCCGGCCGATCGATCCGACGCTCGCCGTCTACGCGGCCTACTGGTACCGGGGATACTCCTGCAACCCGGCGGCGATCTACGAGGCCGCCCGGCGGGTGGCGCCGGGGGTGCGCGGGGTGTGGATCGTCCGGCGGGACCGGGCGGACACGGTGCCGACCGGGGTGGAGTACGTGGTCGCCGGCACCCCGGCGTACTACCGGGTGCTGGCCCGCGCCCGGTGGCTGGTCAACAACGTCAACTTCCCGGACCTGGTCCGCAAACGACCGGGGCAGGTGCACCTGCAGACCCACCACGGCACGCCGGTCAAGGTGATGGGTCTGGACCAGCAGCGTTACCCGATCGGCGCGGGTCGGATGGACTTCGCCGGACTGCTGCGCCGGGTGGACCGCTGGGACTACAGCGTGAGCGCGAACAGCTTCTCCACCCAGATGTGGGACCGGGCGTACCCGGCCACGTACACCACCCTGGAGGTCGGCTACCCGCGCAACGACCGCCTGGTCACCGCCGGCCCGGAGGAGGTGCGCCGGCTCCGCGCGGAGCTGGGCCTCGACCCCGACGAGCAGGTGGTCCTGTACGCCCCGACGCACCGCGAGCACCTGCCCGGCTACCGGCCACCGTTCGACCCGGACCGGTTCGTGCGGGCGCTTGGTGACTCGGGTCGGTTGCTGATGCGCAGCCACTACTTCCACGACCGTGATCGGCGTCCCGGCAGCCCGAGGGAGTGGGAGCGGGTTCGCGATGTCAGCGGTTACCAGCGGGTGGAGGATCTTTACCTGGTAGCCGATGTGCTGGTCACCGACTACTCGTCGGCCATGTTCGACTACGCGGTACTGGATCGGCCGATCGTGCTCTACACCCCGGACTGGGAGGCGTACCGGCTGGCCCGGGGGGTCTACTTCGACGTGATTGCGGAGCCGCCGGGCGCGGTGGCCACCACCTTCGCCGATCTGCTCGATCTGTTCCGCACCGACGCGGTGCGCTCGGACGCGGCGGCCAAGGCCCGCGAGCAGTTCCGGGGACGGTTCTGCACGTTGGACGACGGGCACGCGGCGGAACGGGTGGTCCGCCAGGTGTTCCTCGGCGAACCGGGCGAGCGATCCGGGCGTTGCTGAGCGGGTTTCTGTCGATTAATGACAGCGTCATAGGTGGAACATGAGACGTTTACCCGATGTCCTCAGCGAATGATCCTGGCCACAGTCTTGTGGGGTTCGGACGACGAGCTGGGGGGAAGACGGTGAGCACCGTCACGCTCAAGGATGTGACCAAGGTCTTCAGGGACGGCACACTTGCCGTCGACAGCATCAATCTCGATGTGAACGACGGCGAGTTCATGGTGCTGCTTGGGCCGTCCGGGTGCGGCAAGTCCACGGTGCTGCGCATGATCGCCGGGTTGGAGGATCCGACCCAGGGCGCGGTCATGCTCGACGGCGAGCTGGCGAACGACCTGCCCCCGCGGGACCGCAAGATCGCCATGGTGTTCCAGGACTTCGCGTTGTACCCGCACATGACCGTCGGCGACAACATCGCCTTTCCGCTGCGGCTGGCCGGGGTCGAGCCGGCGCCGAGGGGCGAGCGGGTCAGCGACGTGGCGAGCGCCCTGGGCATCGGTGACGTGCTGGCCCGCAAGCCGGG
This sequence comes from Micromonospora tarensis, assembly GCF_016803395.1. GTDB lineage: Bacteria > Actinomycetota > Actinomycetes > Mycobacteriales > Micromonosporaceae > Micromonospora > Micromonospora tarensis. The sequence continues at coordinate 1,732 of NZ_JAEVHL010000094.1, forward strand.
TCAGCTCTCCGGCGGGCAGCGGCAGCGGGTGGCAATGGGCCGGGCGATCGTCCGCCGGCCCGGCCTGTTCCTGATGGACGAGCCGTTGTCCAACCTGGACAGCGGCCTGCGCGCCGAGCTGCGCGCGGAGATCTCCGGCCTGACCCGGGAGCTGGGCGTCACCACCGTCTACGTCACCCACGACCAGGCCGAGGCGCTCACCATGGCCGACCGGGTGGCCATCATGCGCCGCGGCGTGCTCCAGGACGTCGGCACACCCACCCAGGTGTACGGCCGACCGGCGACGCTCTACGTGGCCGCGTTCCTGGGCAGCCCGCGGATGAACCTGCTGGAGGCGTCGGTCTACGTCCACCTCGACCGGTACGTCACGCTCAACCTCGGCGACCAGGCGCTCTATCTGCCCTGGAACGACATCCGCAGTCGCGCGGTGGCGCACTACCACGGTGAGCGGATCGTGGTCGGCATGCGGGCCGAGGCGCTCACCCCGGTCGCCCCGGACAGCCCCGGCGACGTGCTCCGTGGGCGGATCCGCTATCTGGAGCATCACGGGCACGAGTCGTTGGCGTTCCTCGACATCGGAGCGACCGCGATCATGGTCGACGAGATGGGCGCGCCGCTCGAACCACCACCGGTCGGCCAGCGGGGTCTGCGTCGGTTCAGCTCGGTGATGCAGCGACTCACCGGCAAGCCGGTGGAAACCCCGGACCCCGCCCCGGCTGCCGGCAACCAGACCAGCGTGCTCCCCGATCCGGGCCGGCACCACCGCCGCCCGGCGGAGCTGGCGGTGCGACTGGCGCCGTACCCGGCGGTCAGCGCCGGTCACCCGCTCGCCGTCTCGGTGCGGATGGACGCGCTGCACTTCTTTGACGAGCGCGGCGACCGGATCGACGTGGGTTGGCGCTGACGACCCGCCGAAGCGGGGTGGCGGGGGTGCCCCCCGGTGCCCTACCGTCTGCCCACCAGTCCCGCCAGCCACCACCACCGAGAGGGGTGCACCCGTGTCGGGTGACCGTCCCAGCCCGCTCGTCATCGAGCGCATCCTGCGGGATCGCGAGGGCATCTGGCAGCAGATCGTGGCCGAGGGTGACCTCAATGCCCTGACCGGGCGGATGCTGGCCAGCTCCGCCATCGCGTTGGCCTGCTACGGGGCGGTGCTGGGTTTCTTCCACAGCCCGCTGATGGCGCTGACCTCGGCGCTGAAGCTGCCCCTGCTGTTCCTGGTCACGCTGGCCATCTGCCTACCGACGCTCTACCTGTTCAACCTGGTCTTCGGCGCCCGGCTCTCGGTCCGGCAGTCGTTGGCGCTGGTGATGGTGGCGATCACGGTCACCTCGATGCTCGCGGTGGCGTTCGCGCCGATCAGCCTCTTCTTCCTGATCACCGCGCCCGACTACGGGTTCTTCAAGCTGCTCAACGTGGCGATCCTCACCCTGTCGGCGCTGGTCGGGTTGCGCTTCCTCACCGGCGGGATGCAGGTGCTCAACGACCACGGCCTGCTCGCTCCGGAGGCGGCCAAGGGCCAGGCGGACCCGGCGGCTGCGGTCCAGGCCGTACCGGCCGCGGTGCCGGCCGCTGCGACGCCGGCCACGGTGCCGGCTGCCACGGTGCCGGCTGCCGCGCCGGTCGCCGGCCAGAGTGCCGAGCCGGTCGCCGTGCCGGCCGGAGCAACGGTGGTCGAGTCGACAGCGAACGGTGCCGTGACCGCCCAGCCGGCTCCGACCCAGGCACCGGCTCACGTTGCCGCGCACTGGGGCGGGCAGCCGGTCGGCACCTCGTTCCCGCCCGGCTACTCGACGGCGCACCGCCCGTGGAACGCCCCGCCGGTCCGACGTGGCGAGCCGACGCAGCGGCCGGCCAGCATGACCCTGCTCTACATCTGGATCCTGCTCTTCGGCTTCGTCGGCACCCAGCTGGGGTGGACGCTACGCCCGTTCTTCGGTGACCCGGGCCAGGACTTTTCCTTCTTCCGCAGCATCGACGGCAACTTCTACGCGGAGATCCTGCGGACGATCGCCAACCTCTGACGTCGACGACGCGGTCGGGGTGGGCGTGCCGCCGGGCGCGGCCGGCGGCCTGATCCTCAGGTAGCGGTTGACGAGCCGCTGGGCCGGCCGCTCCCACAGGAAGTGGCACCCGGCCGCGACGACAGTGATGAAGGCGACGAGCACCGTCATCTTGGCCAGGTAGGCCGGGAGGCTGTCGTCCATCCACGACGCCTCCCCGACCGCCAGCATGAGCGGGCGGTGCACCAGATAGAAGGCGAAGGAGACCTCGCCGAGAAGGACGACGGCCCGGGTGCTGAGAAACCGACCGAGCATGGACTGCGGATACTGGCCCAGGCCGAAGAAGAGCAGTGCTCCGGGGAGCATCCAGAGCGCGTCGTAACTGGCGTAGTAGCGGGTCCGGTCCGGCCACGCCATCAGCAGCAGGGTCGCCACCAGGGGAAGCCAGGTGAGCATCGGGGACAACACCCGGTCCCGGGTGGCCGACGCCGACCACGACAGCTTGGCCTGCCGCAGGAGCAGGGCTGTCACCACGCCCAGGGTGAAGTCCCCCAGTCGGGTTGCCGGCGTGCGGTACAGCCAACGGTGCGCGCTGAACGGATTCGTGGCCGGCAGTCCGTTGCGGAAGTGCTGGAACAGCGCCGCGAAAACGAACGTCGCGACTATCGTTGCCGCCGCCACGGCGAGCAGGGCCCGGGCGTTGTTGGCGATCGGGCGCAGGACCAGCACCAGTAGCGGGAAGCAGGCGTAGAGGAAGAACTCGACGCCGATCGACCAGCCCGGCGCGTTGATGCCGTACGTGATGACGAGCGACGGGTGCCAGGACTGTAGGGCGAGGACCTGGATGAGGAATCGACTCGTGTTGGAGTGGTGGTCCACGGCCAGCCAGACGACGACGAGGACCAGCAGGTAGAGCGGATAGACCCGGGCCAGGCGACCGATCAGGTAGTTCCAGGTGCCGCGCGGGGTCGGTCGGGTGGCGCCGTCGAAGTAGTTCAACGCGATGACGAACCCGGACAGGAGAAAGAAGAAAGTGACGCCGTTGCTGCCCGCTCCCATGATCCGTCGTACCGGTTCCGGCAGCGAGTCGTGCGCCGCCGAGTGGTGGAAGAAAACAGCGAGAGCAGCGAACCAGCGCAAGCCGGTCAAGGCGGGAATGCGTAGCTTCGGGGGCGTGGTCACGGGCGTCGACGTCATTCGTTCCTCCAGTTCGGCGCCAGGTTATAGCAGTCCAGGCGGAGGTGGTTGCCCGCCGGAGCGCGCGCCAATTGCCGTTTGTTCGCCGGCTGTTCACGGTGATCGGCTTGCCCTGTTCGGCGATTCTCGGCAGCGTCGGGAGGCTTCATGCAAATAGGTGATCGGACGGCGGAGGGAAATGGTGCGAGAAATGAACAACGGGTGGCGGCCGGGTCGGGATCGGCCGACCTTGCCCGACAGGTTACCGCCGAGTAACGTCGGGACATGACCATCGACTCCCGCCAGGTGGCGGCCAACATGCTCGACGCGGTGCCGTTCGCCCGTACGCTCGGCCTCGAATTCGTCGAGGTGGCACCGGAGGCGGACGGTGGCGTGCGGGCGGTGGTCCGGCTGCCCGACTCGCCGGCCACGCACAACCACGTCGGCGGACCGCACGCCGGCGCCATGTTCTCCCTCGGCGAGACGGCCTCCGGCGCGGTCGTGCTGGCCGCCTTCGGGCAGCTGCTCGACCGGGCCGTGCCGCTGGCCGTCCGGGGCGAGATCGCCTACCGCAAGCTCGCCATGGGCCCGGTGCTGGCCACCGCGCGGCTCGGCCGGCCGGCCCGTGAGGTGATCGAGGAGCTGGCGTCCGGTGGGCGTCCGGAGTTCCCGGTCCAGGTGGAGATCGCAACCGAGGAGGGAAAGCCCACCTCGGCGATGACCGTGATCTGGACGTTGCGGCCGAACTGAGCCGGGTCGGCGCGACGGAAACGGGTTTGCCGACCCGGCCGGGTGGATAGATTCGTACCGTGCTGGGCCTACCTGCTCACGTGACCGCCTGTCTCTTCGATCTGGACGGTGTGCTGACGCAGACCGCCCGGGTGCACAACGCCGCTTGGACGCAGACGTTCGACGAGTTTCTCCGGCAGCGCGCCACCAGCTCCGGCGAACCATTCCAACCGTTCGACCCGGGCCCGGACTACAACCGCTACGTCGACGGCCGCCCCCGTGCCGACGGCGTCCGGTCGTTCCTCGCCTCCCGGGGCATCGTGCTGCCCGAGGGCAGCCCGGACGACCCGCCGGACGCCGACACCGTCAACGGCGTGGGCAACCGCAAGAACGTCCTGCTCCTACAGCGGCTACGAACCTCGGGTGTCGAGGTCTACCCGGGCTCGGTGCGATACCTGGAGGCGGCGCGGACCGGCGGTCTGCGTCGAGCCGTGGTGACCGCGAGCGCCAACGGGCGCGAGGTGGTCGCCGCCGCCGGGTTGGAACCGCTGCTGGAGGCCCGGGTCGACGGGCTGGTCGCCCGCGCGCAGGGGCTGCGTGGCAAACCGCACCCGGACACCTTCCTCGCCGGGGCCAGGCTGCTCGGCGTCGACCCGGCGCACGCCGCCGTCTTCGAGGATGCGCTCTCCGGGGTGGCCGCCGGCCGCGCCGGTGGGTTCGGCTACGTGGTCGGCGTCGACCGGGTCGGACAGGCCGACGAGTTGCGCGCGCACGGTGCCGACGTCGTGGTCACCGACCTCGCCGACCTGCTCGACGTCGCCGACCCGTCCGCGCCCGCCCGCGCCGCCGTCAGACGCTCGGCGGGCGAGGGAGGCGCGGCGTGATCCGGGAACGGGCCTATCCGGTCGAGCCGTGGCACGTCCGGGAGACCCGGCTGGACATGGACGTGCTGGCCCAGTCGGAGTCGGTCTTCGCGCTCTCCAACGGGCACGTCGGCCTGCGGGGCAACCTCGACGAGGGTGAGCCGCACGGTCTGCCCGGCACCTACCTCAACTCGTTCTACGAACTGCGTCCGTTGCCGTACGCGGAGGCGGGCTACGGCTTCCCCGAGTCCGGGCAGACCATCGTCAACGTCACCAACGGCAAACTGATCCGCCTGCTCGTCGACGACGAACCCCTCGACGTGCGCTACGGGGAACTGCTCGCCCACGAGCGGATCCTCGACCTGCGGGCCGGCACCCTGCACCGGGAGCTGCACTGGCGCTCACCCGCCGGCCGCGAGGTCAAGGTCCGCAGCACCCGCCTCGTCTCGTTCACCCAGCGGTCGGTCGCCGCCATCAGCTACGAGGTGGAGGCCGTCGACGGCCCGCTGCGGCTGATCGTGCAGTCCGAGTTGGTGGCCAACGAGTCGCTGCCCGCCCAGAGCAAGGACCCCCGGGTGGCGGCGGTGCTGGAATCTCCCCTCCTGGCCGAGGAGGAGCTGACCACCCCGGACGGCGGCCAGCTGATCCACCGCACCAAGGTCTCCGGGCTGCGGGTCGCGGTCGCGATGGAACACGAGGTGCACGGCCCGGACCACACCACCATCGAATCCGAGGGCTACCAGGACTGGGTACGCACCACGATCGCCTGCGTGCTCCAGCCCGGCCAGAAGCTTCGGGTGATCAAGTACCTGACCTACGGCTGGTCCAGCCGGCGGTCGCTGCCCGCGCTGCGCGACCAGGTCGGCGCGGCCCTGGCCGGTGCCCGGCTCGACGGCTGGGACGGGCTGCACCGCGAGCAGCGCAACTACCTCGACGCGTTCTGGGATGCCTCCGACGTGCTGGTCGAGGGCGACCCGGAGGTGCAGCAGGCGGTCCGGTTCGGGCTCTTCCACGTGCTCCAGGCCGGCGCACGGGCCGAGCAGCGGCCCATCTCGGCGAAGGGGCTGACCGGCCCCGGCTACGACGGACACGCCTTCTGGGACACCGAGATGTTCGTCCTGCCGGTGCTCACGTACACCCAGCCGAGCGCGGTGCGCAGCGCGTTGCAGTGGCGGCACAGCACCCTGGAATCGGCGCGGGAGCGGGCCGAGACACTCAACCTCCGGGGCGCCGCCTTCCCCTGGCGGACCATCGAGGGGCCGGAGTCGTCCGGCTACTGGCCGGCCGGCACGGCGGCCTTCCACATCGCCGCCGACATCGCCGACGCCATGCGCCGCTACGTCATGGTCAGCGGCGACACCCAGCTGGAACGCGAGATCGGGCTGGAGTTGCTGGTGGAGACCGCCCGGCTGTGGCGCTCGATCGGCCACCACGACCGGCACGGGCAGTTCCACATCGACGGTGTCACCGGCCCGGACGAGTACACCGCGGTGAAGAACGACAACATCTACACCAACCTGATGGCGCAGCGGAACCTGCTGGCCGCCGCCGACGTGGTGATGCGCTACCGGGACGAGGCGTCCCACCTCGGGGTCACCGACGAGGAGGCCGCGAGCTGGCGGGACGCGGCCACCTCCATGCATGTCCCGTACGACGAGGAGCTCGGGGTCCACCAGCAGGTGGAGGGCTTCACCCGGCTCCAGGAGTGGGACTTCACCCACACCCCGGCGGAGAAGTACCCGCTGCTGCTGCACTACCCGTACTTCGAGCTGTACCGCAAGCAGGTGGTCAAGCAGGCCGACCTGGTGCTGGCCATGCACTGGCGGGGGGACGCGTTCACCCCGGAGCAGAAGGTGCGTAACTTCCTCTACTACGAGCGCCGCACCGTACGCGACTCGTCGCTGTCGGCCTGCACCCAGTCGGTGCTCGCGGCCGAGGTGGGCCACCCGGAGCTGGCGCACACCTACCTGCGCGAGGCCGCGCTGATGGACCTGCACGACCTCAACGAGAACACCCGGGACGGCGTACACATGGCGTCGTTGGCCGGCGCGTGGCTCGCCCTGGTCAGTGGGTTCGGTGGTCTGCGGGACCACGACGGCGGGCTGACGTTCGCTCCCCGGCTCTCCAGCCGACTCAGCCGCCTGGAGTTCTCGTTGCAGTGGCGCGGGCTGGCGCTGCGGGTGGACGTCCGGCCACACCAGACGACATACTCGCTGCGCCACGGTGGTCCGGACGACGTGGTCGAGCTGCGCCACCACGACCAGCTGCTGCGGGTGACCTGCGACGAGCCGGTGACGGTGCCGGTGCCGCCGGCCGACCCGTCCGGGCCGCCGCCCGAGCAGCCGCCGGGGCGGTCACCACTGCTGCGGCTACCCGAGCGCGAACAGTGACGGTCGGGGCGGAGGCACGCTCCCGCCCCGACCGCCTCCGCGAGCTGTCAGACCGGCTCGCCGGTCGAGGGGCGCCCGATCGCGTCCCGGGGTGCCGCGGCCTTGGGGTCGTCGGGCAGCCGGGCCGAGGCGGCCTGGTCCCCGAAGTCCTGGTCGGGCTCGGTGTCCTGCGCACGCCGGGCCCGCTCGGTCTTCTGCTGCTGCTCGGAAATCTGCTGCTTGGCCATGGCGATCCTCGCGATCCGTCGGGGCGCGGTTGCGCCGACCCGGTCTGCGGTCGCTCGTCGCGTACCCGCCGCCCTGTCGGGCAAACGCGGCCGGCCGGGGCGGCGGTCGGCGGGCGTGCCGGGCGCTGGGCGGGGTAACCGGTCCAGAGCCGAGCACCCGGAGGTGGGGCATGGACGAGCAGCGCAGCACGATGACCGTTGCGGTCGGGGACGCCCAGCTCACCGCCGACCTGATGTTTCCCGCCCAGCCGATCGGCGTGGTGCTCTTCGCGCACGGCAGCGGCAGTTCCCGGCACAGCCCGCGCAACGTGGCGGTGGCCCGGACGCTGAACGACAGTGGACTCGGCACGGTGCTGGCGGATCTGCTGACCCCGGCCGAGGACGAGGTGGACGCGCGCACCGCCGAACTGCGGTTCGACATCGGGTTGCTGGCCAGCCGGCTGGTCGGGATCGTCGACTGGCTGGCGGTCGAGCGCCCCGCCGGTGACGTACCGATCGGTCTCTTCGGGGCCAGCACCGGCGCTGCCGCGGCCCTGGTCGCGGCGGCGTCCCGGGCGGATCGGGTGCGGGCCGTGGTCAGCCGAGGAGGTCGACCGGATCTGGCCGGGGACGCGCTGGCCCAGGTCCGCACCCCCACGTTGCTGCTGGTCGGTGGCTTGGACGAGGAAGTGATCACGCTCAACGAGCGGGCGCTGGCCGAGCTGGGCACGGTCGGCCAGCTCCAGGTGGTCCCCGGTGCGACCCACCTCTTCGAGGAGCCCGGCACGCTTGAGCAGGTCGCCGATCAGGCCGGCGCCTGGTTCAGCAGCCACCTCCGCCGATGATCAGTCCGCCGGCAGGAGGGCCGCGCTCGCGCGGCGCTGTTGGACGGTGTCGATGACCCGCCAGAGGACGGCGGTGATCGGGACGCTGACGAAGGCACCGGCGATGCCGCCGATCAGAGTGCCAGCGGTGACCGCCACCAGGATCACCGCCGGGTGCAGTCGGACCTGCCGCTTCATGACCAGGGGCTCCAGCAGGTTGCCCTCGATCTGCTGAACGGCGATCACCGCCGCGAGGGTGAGCAGCGCGGTGGTGGGGCCGTTCGCGGCCAGCGCCACCAGCACCGCGACCGCGCCGGCCACCGTCGCGCCGATGATCGGCACGAACCCGCCGAGAAACGTGATCAACGCCAACGGCAGGGCGAGCGGAACCCGCAGCACCACCAGAGCCAGCCCGATGCCGAGCGCGTCGACCGCGGCGATGAACATGGTGCCCCGGCTGTACGCGCCCAACGTCTGCCAACCGTTTCGGCCGGCCTCAGCCAGCACCGGCTGGTTCGGGCCGGACACCCGGGACAGCACCCAGTGCCACATCGACCGGCCATCCTTGAGCAGGAAGAAGAGCAGCACCAGGGCGAGCAGCGCGGAGCCGAACACTTCGGTGGCGGTCCGGGCGCCGGCCACCGGGTCCGGAGAGCTGCCACCGAGCCCCTGCCGGGCCTGCTCGACCAGCCGGTCCAGCTGTGCCTCGCTGACCGGCAGGGTGGAGGTCACGAAGTCGCGGCTGCGCTCCACGCCCTGCGTCAGCTCCTGGCTGAGCTGGTCGAACTGGCTGGCGGTCAGATTCCACACCAGGGCGCCGACGCCGACCAGGATGCCGAGCAGCAACAGCACGGTGCACAACGCGGCCAGCGCCGCCGGCAGACGCAGCCGGCGCAGCCGGAGCAGCACCGGGTCGAGCAGCGCGGTGAGGAAGATGGTGGCGGCCAGCGCGACGGCCAGCGGGGCCAGCAGCGCGGCGATCCGGCCCAGCAGATAGAGCCCGGCGGCGATCACCACCAGGCAGGCGCTCCACAACACGGCGGTCCGGACCAGCCAGGGCAGCGCCGCCCAACTGTGCCGCAGACCGGGGTCGCCGGCCGCTGTCTCGGGTTCCTCTGCCGCCATGTCGGTCCTCCTCGATCTCGGCGAGGTCGGTACCCAGCCGGCCGTGCACCGACACCCGTTTCGCGGCGGTGGCTGCCCGCGCGGATCGTACGCCGGGCCGGGGTCGTCGGACGGATGTTCGCGGACCACGTTCCGAACCGCGGCGTTTGCGCTGTCGGGCCGAGGGAAGGCAACTGATAGCCAGCACACCGAAGGAGGAGCGCCGTGGGTGACTTCATGGACAAGGCCAAGGACTTCGCGGACAAGCACGACAAGCAGGTCGACCAGGGCATGGAGAAGGCCGGCGAGACGGCCGACAAGCGCTCCGGCGGCAAGTACGCCGACAACATCGACAAGGGCGTCGACCAGGCGCAGGCGCGCACCGGTGAGGGCGACCAGGTCCGTTGATCTGCCCGACGTCACCGGGCTGTCGTGGTGCGCGACGGCCCGGTGACGTCCGTCCGAAGTGGCCGCCTCAGCGCTGCTCGTCCAGCTCCGCTATCGAGTTGGGCCGACCGGTCAGGGCGTCGCGCAGCCGGTCGACCAGACCGATGCCGGGCGCGAGCAGCTTGTTGGCCACCGGACGCTCCGGGCGTCCCGGGTGTGGCCGGGTCGGGCCGAGCTGCTTGATCATCGTCACCTTGGCCACCGCGTCGACCAACTCCTCCCGCGCCGTCGCCGCGCGTAACCGGGGGAAGAGTTCGTTCTCCTCCTCCCGCACGTGCTGTCGGATGGCGCCGGTCAGCTGGCCGAGCAACTCCTCGAAGCGCGGGTCGGACGGGTCGACGGACTCCAGCTCCTTCATGGTCCGCTCGGCGTCGGCGTGCTCCGCGATCTCGCGGTCGGCGATCTCGTTTCCGTCGGGCAGTGCCTTGCGGGCGATTGGATAGACGTACGCCTCCTCGGCGACCGCGTGGCGGACCAGCTCGGCGATCACCACATCGGCGAGGTGACGGCGGTGCGCCGCGGTGCCCTGCCGGGTCTCCAACTCGACCAGGATCGCCTCGACCGCGCCGTGGTCGGAGACCAGGAGGTCGACGACGTCGTGGTCGTCGGTGTGCTGCGGATAGCTCATGTCCCGGCCCCTTACCGGTTGCTGATCGTGGCAGGTCTGTGCCCCTGGTACCCCCACCGGGCTGCACAAACCTACGGTCGCCGATGTGTTCGACGGTGTGCGTGAGACCAGTGGTGGCGGTGGTGGCGGACCGGCGCGAATGCCCTCCCGTGGGCGGGGTAACCGTCGCCATGGCCGCCGACCGTCCGACCGCCGAGCGCGATCAGTCGCGGCTCGACGAGGCCGCCGAGCGCAGCGGCCAGGCGGTCCAGCGGGTACGGCACCGCGGCGGGCAGGCCGGCCGGGTCCGGGCCCGGCAGTGGGAAGTAACCCTGGTCATCTCCATCCAGGCCGGGCTGGCCGCGGCGATCGCCGCCCTGCTCGCCCAGCACCTGCTGGGGCCTGGCGCGCACGTCTTCGCGCCCGCCGCCGCCGTCGGTACGATCGCCACCGCCATCGGGCAACGCGCTCGACGTACCTTCGAACTGTTGGGTGGCGTATCGCTGGGGATCATCATCGGCGACACGCTGCGGTTCGTCCTCGGCTCCGGGCCGTGGCAGACCGGTGTGGTGGTCGCGCTGGCCATCGCCGTCGCGTTGCTGGTGGCCGGGAGGGGCGGCGCACTCGTCGGTCAGGCCGGCGGTACCGCCGTGCTGATCGCCACGCTGGCCCCGATGGACCGTGGCCTGGAGTTGCCCCGGATCTTCGACGCCCTCGTCGGCGGCGCTGTCGGTCTGGTGGTGGTCGCGCTGCTGTTGCCGATCAATCCGTTGCGGGTGCTGGACCGGGCTGCCGCACCGATCTTCGCGATCATCTGCGAGCAGCTCGGCGAGCTGGCCCGGGCGGTGCGGGAGCGCGACGAGAAGCGCACCCTCGGGGTGCTGGAGCGGCTCCGTGGCACCGAGGACGATCTGGGTCGGTTGCATGATGCGCTGAGCGGGGCGGAGGAGGTGGTGACGATCGCCCCGGCGCGCTGGCACCGCCGGCAGCAGTACCACCGCTACGCCCGCAGCGCGGCTCACCTGGAGCGGTTGCTGCTGGACAGCCGTGCCATGGCCCGCTGGTCGACGACCGCACTCCAGTACGACGAGCCGATGCCAGCGGAGCTACCGGACGCGATGGGCCGGTTGGGGCAGGCGGTGATGAAGATGCGGACGGAGTGCCGGGTCGGTGCGGACCCGAGAGACACCCGCCGGTTGGTCGAGCAGTGTGCCGAGCTGGCCGGGCGGGCCGTCGCGAGTGGCGTTGGCTCGTTCGGCGAGTCGCTCGTGACCGGGCTGCGTACCGCGTCGAGCGACCTGCTCCGCGCGTGCGGCTGTGAGCCCGACGACGCCAATCGGATCGTACGCCGGGCGGCCGGTGCCGGCGAGGCGGAGGTTCACCCGCCGGTCCGCCGGCACATGCTCCGGGTGCCGTCGACGCGGGCCGCTCGGGCTCGTCGACGCGCGCACCTCGCCGCCCGGAACCGTGATCACGGTCGGGCCGGCCTCCCCGCGCGGGAGAGGCGGCCCGGTGAACCGTCAGGGTCAGGCGGAGTAGCCGCGCTCGGCGATCCAGTTGGCGACCTTCGGCAGGCTCATCCAGTACTCGCCCAGCGCCGGGTCGGCCGGATCGGCGACCCGGATCAGGTCGCCATGGTCGCGGTAGCCCACCAGGGTCAGGTAGTGGCCGCCCTCGTACGAGTGCGGGTTGCCGTCGGTGTCCACAGTCGTGCCCTTGATGTTGGCCACCACCGGTCGACCGGCGTCGACGCGGCCAGCACGTCGCGGCGCAGCTGCTCGACCTGGTCGGGGCGGGCCACCGAGTCACGAATCTCGGTGGTCCGGTACCTGCCCCCGGTCAGTTCGTTGAGCACCCGGGTGGTGTCCAGGGCCGACGGGGTGCCCGCCTCGGTGGTGCCGAGCAGGTTGGCCACCTCGTCCTGGGAGAGCGCCTTGCCCTGAGCGGACAACGCGATCCGGGTCGCGGCCGGGCCGCAGTAGTAGAAGTTCGGCTGGGCCTGGTAGTCGATCCCGAGGATCCGCTCGGCGGGCCGATCGTTCTGGCTGGACGTGGCCGGGGCGGCCGGCGCCGGAGCGGCCGGCGCGGCCACCGCGGGGCCGAGGGCGCAACCGCCGGCGACCAGCAGGCCGACGACGGACAGACCGCTCTTCTGCACGATTGGGTTCATGGTCGAGTCTCCGTTCGGGGGGTTGGCGCCTCCGGTCGCGGAGGACGGCAGCACCGGGAATGGCGCTCGGCGCAGCGTGCGGGCGAGGCCTGCGGGGCCACGACCCTGGGCATACTGAGTAGGTAACCGCTCTGCTCCGCCGAGAATTCCGCCGGTTGCCGGCAGGGCTTCTCGCTCAGAGACTGCCCAGCAGCCCGGTGACGGTGATCTCGATGACGACCCGCTCCGGATTCGGACGCGGCGGCCGATACCGCTGCGCGTAGCGCCGCTCCGCCTCGGCCACGGCGGCCCGATCCGACCGCACCACCGCGCGGCCCTCGATGGTCAGCCACCGGCGGCCATCGAGGTGGCACACGGCCACCACCGCGCCGGACGGGCCGGCGGCGGCCACGTTACGGGCCTTGCGGGAGGTGCCGGAGGTGATCACCCGGGCCAATCCGGCCTCCGGGTCGAGAGTCACCCCGACCGGTACGACGTGCGGGGTGCCGTCCGCCCGCAGCGTGCTGAGCGTGGCAAGGTGGCGTTCCGCGCAGAAGGCGACAACACGCTCATCATGCACGTCTAGTCGATGATCGCCCGCCACGCCCGGTCCCTGTCCGTCGAGCCGTCCTCGATCATGGCACCCGGCGGCCGGTCCGACGGCGGTCCGGCGGGGCGTCCGGCTGACCGGGCAGCTGCCGACCCGCAGCCCGGCGCTGGTGCACCAGCCGGGTCAGGTAGATCAGCGCGGCGGCCAGGACACCCATGTCATCCAGGTAGATCGGGTCCGGAAGCACGTCGACCGGGAAGATCGTGTAAATCAGCGCGCCGTAGAAGGCGACCTTCCCGCCCGCGCCGAGCCCGGTCAGCAGCCGTCGGGTACGCACCACCCGCACCGCCAGCACCACCGCGCCGACGAGTGTGCCGAGCGCCAGGATGCCGGCGACCACCACGAGGACCCACGCCTGTCGAGACATGCCGTCACGCTAACCCACCCGCCGTCACCCGGCTCAGAACGCGGGCGCCGCCGCGCGGCTCAGAACGCGGGCACCGTCGCCCGGCCGCGGGCGATCACGGCGTTCTCCCGGGTCTGCTCAACCGACGGTCGGGCAACCTCGCTGAGCGGCAACACCGACGCGGGCTCCGCGACCCGGCGTCCGGTGGCGGCGTGCGCCTCCTCGCGCAGACTGCGGGCCGCCGCCACGGCCAACTCCGCCGCCCGCCACGCGGCCTGCTCCTGCTCGCGGGCCGCGGCGTGCCGAGCCGCCAGGTTGTCGCGGATCGCCCGCTGCAGCACCAACTCCTGCTCGACCGGGTGCAGCCGTGGATCCCAGCCGTCCCGGTGCGCGAACACGTCACTGAGCTGCTCCACCGACAACTCCCGCCGCCAGTACGCGTCCAGCGCGGCCCGGTGCAGGTACCGCTCGCGGTCCGCGTACTCGGCCGGCGTCCGGGTGGTGTGCGGCAGCGGCATGGCCCGCGCCGCGTCGAGCCGCCGTACGGCCGCCTCCGCCGCCTCGTAGGTCTGCCAGGCCGCCTCGACCGCCTCCTGCGCCGCCACCCACTCGGCCCGACGGCGCTGCGCGGTGGTGGTCGCCCGCTCGGCGGCCACCGCGACCTCCTGCGCGTAGCGGCCCTGCTCCCGCTCCTCCTGCGCCTGTTCCAGTTGGCTCGGCATGGCCGCGCGGCGGATCCGGGCGCCCGGGTCGAGGCGGAGCCGGCCGGGCCGGAGCAGGAGCGCGGAGACAGCGACTCCGATCACCGCGAGCAGGGTCAGCCAGATGACGGCGGCGCGGGACAGGTCGGGCAGGGCGGCGGAAAGGATGGATTGCATGATCAGCACCTCGCGGTCGAAGGCGGGTATCGACGGGCGGTGGAGGGCGCGGCAGCACCGGTTGGCCAGGCGGCGGGGTGGATCCGTCGGCGGCGATCAGGTGCCGGGACGGCTCACCCGGGACCCGGCCCCGGGAATGGCCGGGCCGGGATCAGCGGGCGGGCGGACCGCGTCGCGCAGGAGTGGCCCGGCCGGGCTCGACGGCCGGCGCGTGCCCCGGGTTCACCGTGATGATCGGACGGCCGCCGTCGCGATCTCCACCGGGTCGGTCGGTGCGGCGACAGCGGGCTGGTCGGCCCGCTGAATGCCCGGGCCGGTGTCGGGGCGGACCGTGGGCACCCGGCTGCTCACGGCGCTCGGCCGCAGCTGCGTGGGGGCGGGGGGCGGGGTCGCGGCGAGAGCGGCACCGAGGCCGACCGCGAGCACCAGCGCCGTGACCGCCAGGCGGGTCAGTTCGCGCAGTGACCGCAGCACAGCCCAGCGGGCCGGGCGGACGGACGCTGCGGACGACACCAGACCAACCTATCGCCCGTTGCCGGGTCTCGCAGCACGGCGACGGCCCGCACCGGCGTGACCGCCACCACCCCGGGCACTGTGGACGCGGCCGTTCGGCATTGTGCCCCCGACCGGACCCGCCGGTCGGGGGCACCGCGCGTCGGGTGGGCTCGCCAGCGACGGGTCGAGGTCAGTCTCCGGTGCCGAGCACCGGCGGTGCGGCCTGCTCGCCGTCCCGCCACACCATCTCGTCCTCGGTCAACCACGTCAGCCGGTCGTCGGAGTCGTCGTCCTGCGGCCGACCGTGCCCGCCGAGCACACCCGGGCGGCCGGTGCCGCCGCCGGAGCCCGGTCGGGCGTTGCCGCCACCGCCGCGCTGGCCGTCGAAGCTGCGACCGATCCCGTTGACCGGGCGACTCTCCGTCGGGACCGGAGCGCCGGTCGGACGAGCCGACGTGGCGGGAGTGCCGCCCGAGCCCGCCAGTGCGCCACTGCGCAGCACCCCACCGGCCGGCGCCCCGCCCGGCGCTCCGTAGAGCAGGCCGGGGCCGGTGTTCGCGCTGGTGGGCACCGTGGGCGACCCGGACAGGCTGAGCAGCCCGGCACCACCGCCGGCGATCAGCGCGCCGTCGACCAGCGGACCCGCCCCGGCGAGCGAGGTGCCACTGCCGCTGCCCACCCCGCCCGGACCGACGACCACGCCGGGAGTGCGGTCGGCGCTGTCGTGGCCAGGGATCGAGGTGTCCCCGGTGACCGGCGGACGGGCGGCACGGTCCGGCGTGGAAATGGTCGCGTCGCCGCCGCGCACTGTGCTGTCGCCGGTGTGCGGTCCGGCGCTCACCTTGGCGATGCCCGAGACACTCTGCGGCGTCGTCGAGTCCTTGCTGGCGGTGCTCGGAGTATCCGGGTCGGGCGGGGGCGGGTCGACCACCCGGTCGTAGGCGGAGATCTCGTAACTGCTGGCCAACTCGGCCACCAGGTTCACCATCCGCTGGTGGGCCTTCTCCTGCTCGGCCTTGTCCTGCTGGTGGCCCGCGATGCCCCCGACGATCGCACCGGTCAGACCGAAGGTGGCCGCACCCTTGATCGCACCGCCGATCAACTGGTCGTTGTCGTCGGTCTCCTCCGGGCTCTCGGCCTGCTTGTGGGCGGCGCGCAGATGGTCGGCCATCATGGTCAACCCCTGCTTGATGCCGGCCATCCCTTCGCCCAACGCGTCGGTGTGCGCGACGATCAGGCTGAGTCGGCGATGGAACTCCCGGCCCGCCGAACCCGTCCAGGTGTTGCCGAGCTTCTCGAGGTCACCGTTCAACTCGCGGCCGAGCCCGTCGAGGATGCCCTTGAGCTCGGCCCACTGGGTGGCCACCCCCTCGATCTGCTCCGGCTTGCCCGCCATCAGGCCGTCGTACAACTGCTGGTGGCTGCTGCCCTGGTAGCGCTGCGTGTATTCAGACACGACCGTCCCCCTTCGGCTGCAACGCCCGGTCGACCGGCGTCAGCGCGGCGGTGACATCCTCGGCGTTCGCCGCGTTACGCGCCTCGGCGGTGCGGTAGTTGCGCAGGATCGTGCTGGTCGCCTGCTGGGCCGCCAGCACCGCCTGCCGGATGCGCTCGGCCTGGTCGACATAGGACTGGTGCACCTCGCTGTAGCGACGCGCCTGGTCGGTGGCGTCGAAGAACGAGCCCAGCGCCGGCGGGCGGCACTGCATCTCGGTGTTGAGCTTGCGCAGCACCGACTCGGCCTGGCTCAACCGTGCCGCCAAGTGGTCATGGAAGTCCTCAAGGGACAGTAGGTCGACTTCCGTACGCCCGGCCATGGCAACATCCCCGTCGTTCTGGTTGACAACCGTCAGCGACATTCAGGTTAGTCCACCACTACGACTCCGGGCGACCCGTCAACGCTGCTCAGCCGTCGGTGCCGGTCGATCCGGTGGGCGTGACACCGCCGGCCCCGCCGCTGGGCGTGCCAGCGCTGGCCGGAGCGGACGGCGTCGAGCCGGACGGTGGTGCGGCGGCGGTCGGCGCGACCGAACTCGGTGCCACGGACGCCGGTGCGGTCGGGGCGGCCGGATCCGGCACGTCGGGCGCGAAGACGGCCAACGCGTTCTCGTGGTTCAGCGTCGGCCCGGTCGGGATCAGCGAGAGCAGCGAGCCGGGCACCGCCAACGGGGTGACCCCGCCGTAGCCGAGCACCTCCAGGGTCTCCGCCGAGCCCAGCGGGTACCGGATGCCCTGCGGGCTGATCAGGTAGACCGTCGACCCGGCGGCGCCGGATCCGCTGGTCCCGGCCCCGGGTGAGGCCTGCGCGATGACCCCCTTGCCGCCGGGCAGGAGCACCGCCTCGGCGGTGCGTACGGCGTCCCGGCCGGTCTGGCGTACCGGCACCATGCCCGGATCGCTGCCGGTCAGCTCCTCCGGCACCCGGTCGAAGACCTCAAGGGTGGTGGTCGGCGGGCCACCGGAGGCATTCGCCCGGTAGGTCGCGCAGAGCGTGGTCTGGCCGGGGCGGGCCGGGTAGAGGGTGGGCAGCGTCTGGGGCAATCCCTCCTCCTCGATCCGCTGTTCGACGAACACCTCACTGGCCTGGTTCGGGGTGATGTCGGTGATCTGGGCGCCGTCACTGACCAGCAGCAGAGCGGTGATCTCAGTGACCGAGACGAGACCCTCCCGGGTCAGCACGTAGTGCCGTCCGGCGGCCTTGAACACCGAACCGACGGGGTGCGACCGTCCGGCGATCTTCCGGTTGCTGGCTTCACCCTCGCCGCGCAGCGACGGCCTGCGCAGCGGTGGCCCGGCCGGCACGGCGTTGAGGAGTTGCTGCCCGACCCGGAGCCGCTCGGCGCCGGCCATCTGTAGCGCCGTGGTCGTCCGCGCCACGTCGAGCACCTGGAGCCGGATGTTGTTGGTGATCAAATACCGCTGGTCGTCGTTCACCGAGACCAGCACCGCGCGGTCGCCCAGCGGGGTGCCGCCGGGCAGCGCCCGGTCGATCACGAGTCGGGTGGTCGAGCGCTGCGGGTCGACCGGGTCGGGCACATCACAGACCGACCACGGCAGCCCGGTCAGCGACTTGCGGTCCGGCAGGGCGTCCGGCGCGCCGACGATGCCGAGGGTGACCCCACGTGGCCGGTCCCGCAGCGACGCCTGGGACATCGTCCGCACCTCCGCGCTCGCATCGTTCACGATCAGGCGGGCCGAGGTGTAGTTGAGCGTCGGGTGCAGCTTTCCCCGCAGGAACACGTAGGTCGCGCCGGTATCCCGCTCGATGACCAGGGTCTGGTCTTGCAGTGGCGCGGTGTTTCCGGTCAACTGGCCGTAGGCACCCACCCCACCGAGCACGACGGCCGCGGCGATGACACTGCCGAAGACCGCCATCCCGAGCCGTCGCATCGGCAGGTTGGTGGTCTCCGGATCGCCCGACAGCAAGGCGGAGACGATGCGGCGGGTGACGAAGCGGTACGCCTGCACCTGATCGCGGCGGGTCCGCATGACTTACCTCCGGCGGGGTGGATCCGCGACGATCAGGTCGGGGTGCCGTCGCGGGCTTCCCTACGATAAGGGGCCGACAGTGGTTGCTTGGGACCACCGTTCGTGGCCGGCACCGGAGCAGACCCGGCGCAGGGCCCTACCGTGCAGGAGGGACAGTCAGCGATGACGCAGGTTCAGGCGCGACCCGCCCGAGCGGCCACGGACCCGTCCGACACTCCGACGCGGCAGGCGCCGCCGGCCGACCGGACCGGCCGTGGACGGGTCGGACCGCTGTTGGTCGGGCAGCTCGTCGTGCTCGAGTTGTGCGTGGTCGGCGTCTGGGCCGCCACGGCCCGGCCCGGGTGGGTAGTGGCCACGGTGGGCGTGCTGGCGGTGCTGGTCATCCTGGCCGCGTTCGCCCGTCGCGGCGGCCGTTGGTGGTTCGAGGACCTGCTGCTGCGCCGGCGGTTGCGGCGACGCGGGGAGCGGGCGTCGGCGGCGCTGGCCAGGGGTACGGCGGTCGACCCCCGGTTGGCCGCGCTCGCCCCGGGACTGAACGTCATCGAGCTGACCGACCGGGGCACCCGGCTCGGCATCGGGCAGGACGACCAGGGCTGGTTCGCCGCGGTCGCCCTACAGGCCGCCAGCGGCGCGGCGGTCGGCTCGGTCGACGCCGCCATGGTGGACCGCGCGCTGCGCGTCCTCGCGGACTTCAGCGCCCCGGTGTCCCGGGCCCAGGTCGTCGCACACACGCTGGTCTGGTACCCGGCGCCCGGCGCGCCACCGGCGGCGCACCGAACCGTCTGGGTGGCACTGCGGCTCACCGTCGCGGACGCTCGGGTGAAGGCGGTCAGCCGGGGCGGCGGGCTGCCCGGGGTGCACCGGACGGTGGCCGCCGGAATCGGCCGGCTGGGCAAGGCGCTGACCTCGGCGGGCCTGGCCCACCGGCCACTCAGTCGCGAGGAACTGCGCGCGGCCATCGTCTCCGCCGCCGGGTTGGACCTGGTGCCCGAGGCGCCATCGGAGACCTGGCGCGGGTTGCGCGGCGGCGGGTGGACCCACCGCTGCCTGGCCCTGCGAGGCCGCTCGGACGCCCCGCTCGGCCCGCTCGTGGACGCGATCACCGCGACCTCGGCTCCGTCCCACACGGTGGCCGCGACCGTGTCGGCGGACGGTCGGGTCGCGGCGCCGCTGCTTCGGGTCGCGGCCATGGACAACCACGTCGAAGCGCTGGTCAAGGTGGTCCGGGAGATCGCGCAGCGGGCTGGCGCGACCACCCGAGCGATGGACGGCCAGCACGCACCCGGCGTCTACGCCACCGCCCCGGTCGCATCGGCGCTGGGCCTCCCCACCGGCCCGCAACCGCGCTGACCCCCGGCCCGTCGCGGACCGACCGGCCTGTGGAGCGCGGTCAGGGTCGGAGGTTGACGATCCAGCCGTAGAGGCCGCAGACCCAGAAGGCGAGCGGAACCAGCGAGATGATCAGCAGGATCTCGGCGATGTCGAGCAGCCGGCCCCACACCGGCGAGATGCGCTTGCCGGCGACGGTGAGACCGTAGATCAGGCTGATCACCGCGGCCAGTACCAGCCCACCCAGGATCAGACCGAGCCGGACCGGCAACGACCCGCCGGTGAAGGTGGCCGCGGCGGCCAGGCCCAGGCCCACGGTGCCGGCCAGCAGGACCGGGGTGCGCTGGGCGCGACCCAGCAGCGGCCGGGCCCGGAGCAACGCCAACAGGGCCAGCACCAGGCACAGCAGGACCGCCGGCAGCCGCCCGTCCAGGGCCAGTACCAGTTGCGCGCCCAGCACCAGCAGGGACACCGTCCACAGCAGACCGGTGAGGAACTGGTCGGCCCGCTCGCTCCGCTGGAGCACCTGCCGGCCGTCGACCGACTCGCTGTCGGTCTTCAGGTCCTCCGGGCCGGTCGGGATCGATGGCACCGGCAGCCGGGCCAGCCGGTAGGCCATCATCGGCAGCGCCGGCAGCACGCCGAAGGCGACCGCCGCCACCACCGCGGCGGCGGCCGCCGCGTCGAGGCCGAAAGCCAGGCAGAGCAGCGCGCCCAGACCGCTCGCGGCGCCCACCCCGATGGCGGCGAAGAAGAGCGGGTACCGGTCGCCGACCGCCAGCACGGCCACCGCGCCGGCTATCACCGCGGCGGTCGCCGCGAGCAGGACGTGCGGGCTGGCCAGCTCGGTCAGCGGCCGGTCGCCGGCGAGCAGCAGCAGGCCGCCGGTGGCCGCGTGGGCCAGGCCGACCAGGGCCAG
>NZ_JAEVHL010000095.1 GCF_016803395.1 Micromonospora tarensis
GGGCCAGCGCGAGCCCGAAGCCGGCCAGCAAGGTGCTCGCGGCCGGCAACCCGAACGGCCACGCCAGCGTGCCGGCCGAGGCGCGGGCGGCGGACACCTCGAAGCCGACCCGGACCATCGGCACCGGCACCCCGGCGAGCTGCACCTCCGCGGCGGTGGTGAAGGCCGTCGCGGCCGGCGGCGTCATCACGTTCAACTGTGGACCGGCCCCGGTGACGATCAAGATGGCCGCCACCGCGAAGGTCCGCAACGCCAACGGGCCGAAGGTGGTGCTGGACGGCGGCGGCCGGGTCACCCTCAGCGGCCAGGGTCAGCGCCGCATCCTCTACATGAACACCTGCGACGAGGCCCAGGGCTTCACCACCTCGCACTGCCAGAACCAGGACCATCCGCAGCTCACCGTGCAGAACCTGACCTTCGCCGACGGCAACTCCACAGGCGACAAGGTCGAGGGCGGCGGCGGTGGGGCGATCTTCGTACGCGGCGGGCGGCTGAAGGTGGTCAACTCGCGCTTCGTCCGCAACCGCTGCGACCGCACCGGCCCCGACCTGGGCGGCGCGGCCATCCGGGTGCTGAGCCAGTACGAGAACAAGCCGGTGTACGTGCTGAGCAGCACCTTCGGCGGCGCGTCCGGCCAGGGCGGTTCCTGCTCGAACGGGGGCGCGCTGAGCAGCATCGGTGTCTCCTGGGTGGTGCTGAACAGCGTGCTCAGCCACAACGAGGCGATCGGCAACGGCGCCAACCCGGCCAAAGCCGGCACGCCCGGCGGCGGCAGTGGCGGCGCGATCTACTGCGACGGCAACGAGTTCACCGTACGGATCGCCGGCACGATCATCGAGAACAACAGAGCCAACGAGGGCGGCGGCGCGGTCTTCTTCGTGAGCAACAACCGCACCGGCACCATGAAGATCGAAAACTCGACCCTGCGCCGCAACCCCAGCGGCAAGTTCGAGACCCAGGGCTTTCCCGGCATCTTCTTCCTGGGTGCCCGCAACCCCACAGTCACCGGCTCCAAGCTGTCCTGAGGCCCCTGTTCTTTGATCAAGAGGTCTCGGGGTGCCTTTCCGACCGAAGCCTCTTGATCACCGGGGTCAGTAGGGGTTTCCCTCGCCTGGGCGGCGGGCCTTCAGGAGGCCGGCGGGACGGCCGGGCAGGTTCGGTGCACCAGACAGGGGTGGGCTTGCGGTGTGGTCACCGTCGGCCATTCCGGCGAAGAGCTCCTGGAGCGCGGTCAGCGCAGTGATCTTCGACTGCCAGCCCAGCTCGGTCTCGGCCCGCTCGCTGGACATCAACGGGGCGTTCAGCGCCAGCTCCACCCAGCCCGCGTCGACCGGCTGCAACCGCGCCCGCCAACTCAGCGCCGCCGCCGCGCGCAGCACCGGCGCGGCGACCGGCACGGTCCAACCATGGAAGTGCCGGGCCACCAGCTCCGGGGTGAGCACCGGGTCCGCGGCGACATTGAAGGCGCCGCGCGCATCACCCAACACCGCCCGGGCGTACGCGTCAGCCAGGTCATCGGCGTGCACCGCCTGCATCCGCAACCGGCGGTTCGTCGGCACCAGCGGAATCCGACCGAAGCGCAGCAGCCGCACCGGCGCCAGCGGGCCGAGGAAATAGCGGGTGATCTCCGCGCCGGCCGGCCGCTGGAAGGTCAACCCGGGTCGCATCCGCACCACCCGCAGCGTCGGGTGCTCCCGCTCCACCCCGTCCAGCAGCGCCTCCACCTCCGCCTTGTGCGCGCTGTACGACGAACCGGGCACCCCGGTGGCCGGCCACCGCTCGCTGATCGGGTGATCCTTCGGGCCGGGCGCGTAGGCGCCGACCGACGAGGCGTACACCAGTGCCGGCACGCCGGCCCGCAGCACCGCGTCGATCACCGCGCGACTGCCGTCGACGTTGGTCCGACGCAGCACCCGCTGGTCGTGGCTGGGCTGAATCTGCCAGGCCAGGTGCACCACCGCGTCGGCACCCGCGAACACCTCGGCGAGCTGCTCCGCCGCACCCGGCGCGCCGATGTCGCGGGAGTGCCACTCCACCTGGTCGTACGGCTCGCCGGCAGCCGGGCCGGGCAGCCGTCGCACGACCCCGGCCACCTGCGCACTCCGCTCCCGACGCAGGCGGCGCAGCAGCGCCGTACCGACGTTGCCGCTGGCCCCCACCACCACGATCCGCATGCCGGACCCGTACCCGCCCAGCCGCAGCTCAACCACCCACCAGCCCGCGCCATGCGGGTCGCGGGTCGCGGCGCGCGGCGCGCGGCTTGATCGACTCGGCTTCCTGTAAGTCGGGGCATCCGAGCGGGCGGGACAGCCCGACTTCCTGAAACCCGAGTCGATCAAGGGCGAGGGGAATCCCGTACCCAGCCGTGCTTCTCCTTCCCCCGCCGGCCGGTGGTGGCGGCCAGGCAGCGCGGGCAGATCCAGCCCACCGCGTCCGCCTCGGTGAGCACGTCAGTACCCGAGAAGTCGAAGCGGACGTGCGGGAAGCGACGCAGTCGGGTCCGGCTCAGTGCCAGGCCGCAGACCGTCTGGTTCTGGCCGGGCAGCCAGGCGTGCACCTCCCCGCCCGGTTGCCGTACGCCATCGCGCCCGACCTCCTCCCCGGAGGCCGCCACCGCCGGCGAGCTGCTCGATCTCATGCCAGTCCTGATTCCCCACCGGCCCACACCCATGCGCCGCCGCGCCACGTCGTCTGATTCACTCCAGCTCGCCGGCCCGGCACTCGGGGCCTGCCGGGTCGCCACCAGGCGATGATCAAGTGGCGGTGGTGGCCCGAACAGTCGCAGCCATCGACGGCCGGCCGGAAGCCGAGAGCCGTCGGCGCTCACCGTCGGGTAACCTGAGCGCGCGGGCCGCTAGCTCAATGGCAGAGCTGTGGACTTTTAATCCATAGGTTCAGGGTTCGAGTCCCTGGCGGCCCACTCCTGCACAGGTCAGCGGCCCTTTGCGGGGCCGCTGACGCCGTCATTCCGGCAGGTACGGCAGTGAACCACAGCGGCGCGCCAGCATCACTGGTCGAGCGCTTGGCTGGGACGTCCGCCCACCCCGCGCCCTGGCTATCGACATAGCGAACCGATGATCTCGTCGAAGCCAGGAAACTCTTCCCGCGCCGCGGAGATGACCTCTCCCGCCGACCTACGATGCGACGGTGCCCAGCGCTGTGCGATCTCCGTCAGGCGGGCATCGACGCGGGGCTCATGCTCGTGGTCGGGATATTCCGTCGCCTCCCAGGGCCCGAAGCCGTCAGCGAGAAGCCACAGGTAGGCCCACACGTTCTGAGCCACGACTCCCGTCTCGCCCTCCGAGCCGAGGAAGACCACGGGTTGCCGCTCAACTGGTTCACCGGGGCGCACCAGCCAGAAGGCGGCGAGGCCGCCGGTGCCGTCCTGCCCGAAGACGCGGAACTCGGACCCGTCAAGCTCCCCGTTTCCCGTCCAGGACCGCCACCACTCGGCGGTCTCACTGGCGTCAAGGAATTCGGGGTACGGCTCGAAGTCGACGCCTGCCCCGTCTCGGTAGTCGAAGCCAATCTCATGAGCTTCGGACAGCGGGGTCGGCATGGTACGACCGTCGTCTCGCATGGCGGCACCCTAGCGAGGAGGACCGACACATCCGGCTCGGCACGGACGCCGCTCGGGTGGTGGGTGGTCCACCGGTCCAGCGTCTTGCCCAGCCGCTCGGGTGCGGCACGGGTGGCCGTCGGGGGCGCCACCGCGGCTCGACCGGGCGGCCGTAATGCGCGTTCGCTCCGGCACCCCGCCCGGGTAGGGTGCTGCCATGACGGCCAGCGCCACCCAGGTTCAGATCAATTTGTTCTGCGCCGACGTGACCGCGTGCCTCACCTTCTACCTGCGCCTTGGACTTACCGAAGCGTTTCGGGCACCGGCTACGGGCCCCATCGAGCATGTCGAGGTCGAGGCTGCCGGCATCCGGATAGGCCTGACTTCGGCGCAGGTCGCCAACGCGCTCGTGGGCCTTGGTGTGGACCCTCAGGTCAGTCCGTCCACCGAACTTGTGCTGTGGTGCGAGGACACCGACGCGTGCTACGACCGAGCTATGGCGGCGGGCGCGACGAGTGTCGTGGCCCCGATGGACTCGCCGGACGGACGGCTCCACTACGCGTGGGTCCGCGATCCCGACGGCCACCAGGTCAAGTTCGTCCAGGCGTTGCTGGACAGAGCTGCTGGAGGCCGTCCCGACGAGTCCGCTGCTGTCGACCCCCTGTGTATGTCGCTGCTCGAGTTGGCCCGGCTGCTCGCTGGTCGGGGATATACCGAGAAGGTTGCCAGTGCGTACGTCGAGGTGGTGACCTTCGCACCGGCTGACGAGATCGTGGCGATGCTGAAGGTGATGCTGGAGGAGGACTGGATAGGTCTTCCGGTCTGGGCGCGAAACCTCGCGTTCCGGCTGGCCTGCCTCCAACGACCGGAGGATGTCGAGTTGTTGCGGGTCGCGGCCAACGACCTACACGCTTTCGGTCCGGACTGGGATGACATAGCGGCGGAACTTCACAGTCGAGCGGACCGGTTGGCGGCCGGGCAGCAAGAGCGCCTCCCCTGACTCTGCTGCTCCCGTGCGGTGGCCCTGGAGCCCCTCCGGACGATCTTCCCGCCCCCGGGTTCGGTCTAGAGTCGGCGCGTGGGTGAATCGATGATCAGCGAACGGGACCGGTTGCAGTACTTCCTCGATCAGCAGCGGGCCGCCGTGTTGGCGATCATCGAGGGCTTGGACGAGTCCCAGCTGCGCAGGCCTGTGTTTCCGTCGGGCTGGACGCCCATCGGGCTGGTGCTCCACCTGGCCGGCGCGGAAGCCGCCTGGTTCCAACGTGTCGCCCTCGGCACCGAACCGCAGGTGACCTGGGACGACGGCATCGACGACCCGCCGTACGACCCGGCGGCTCCGTTCACTACCGAGCACTCGAGCGCTGCGGTGATCGACCATTATCGGCGTCAGTGCATTATCTCGAACCAGGTCCTGCACTCGGTCGAGCTGGACGCGGCCCTGCTCGGCGAGCACGGGCTCGACTGGCCGGACGAGCCGATCACCGACCTCCGCTGGGTGGCCCTGCACATGATCGAGGAGACCGCACGCCACGCCGGCCACCTCGATGCCGCTCGAGAACTTCTCGACGGTGTCACCGGCCGCGGCCCTCGCTGAACTCCGCCGATCGCTGCGGTTATGACCAGAGGATCGAGCTGCCCCCTTGCGCCGGAATCCGGGGCGGAAGGAATACCGGCGGGTGGTGTCATTCACCCTCGGTGGGTGACTTCCGTTCAGTCATCGTATGCAGAAGCGTGGCGATGCCGAGAGCGCCGAAGAATCCGTCCTGGACCGAGGTGGCGATACCGAGAGCAGCTCCGGCAACCGCGCTCACCATCAAGATCGACAAAGTGCGCCGGTTCAACGATTCCCTCCTTCGTGACGTGCCAGGGAAGCGTGGCGGGCGACGCGGGAGGGCCTGGCCACTTATCAGCGGTTGAGCGGAGGCCGACGTGCCTGGTCACCGCCGCATCGAGGGTTCGCAGCCGTCAAAATTAGCCGTAACGCCCTACCATGTGGCGGTGCTTGTCGAGCGCCGCTGCCAGGTCTGCCGAACTCCACTCCCACAGCCCAGCAGGAGGGACAGGAAATACTGTTCCGACAGCTGCCGGCAGCGTCGGTATTACCGAAATCGTCGATCCGCCGGGGCGGATGGCGACATCGGGAGAACGCAGCTATACAGCCTGACCTACATGTTGGCCCATCGGCTGCGAGAGCCGATCTCGCCCGCAGATCTCGCACTGGCGATCAGGCGGGAGTTCAGAGTTCCCTTTCAGATCGGATGGTTGCCCAAGTTGTGCGCCCGACTGGGGTGTGGGAGACCGGTGGATCCGAACGCGCGTAGCGATCGGGCCTTCTGTTCGGATGTCTGCCGGCAACGTGCATACCGCCGCGCGCGCCGAGGCGCACCCCGAAACTGATTCGCCATCAACACCAAAGCGGCAATGCGTCCACAACGGACGCTCTGAACAGCCGCCGGAGGTCATGGATTTACCACGCTGAATGCGTCGATGAGGCGTCCGGTGCCGACGGCGTCGTCGCGGCCCCCTGCGCATGGTTCCGCGTCGCTACGATGACGCCCGCCGCGCCGATCGGGGCGCCGCCACGGGGGAGGAACACGTCCATATGAAACGCCTCAGAGCGGCCATCCCGTTGACGGTCGTCGCGGTAACAGCCGCCGTGCTGACCACCATCTCGCCGGCCTCGGCCGCCAGCTCGTCCGAGGTTCCGCTGACGAGCTGGGCCTATCTCGACTCGCAGAATCCGCGCGGGAAGGTCGTCGACGCCGCGGTGGCGCCGCCGGTCGGCACGTCCCGTGACGACGCCGGCAAGACGCACACCTACCGCTCCTATTTCACGTACGACCTGACCAAGCTGAGGGGTACGGTCGTCCACAGCTCGTACCTGTCGACGACCGAGAAGACGGTCGCCGACTGCTCCGCCCCGGCGACCATCGAGGTGTGGCGGACCGGCCCGGTCAAGGACACCACGACCTGGCTGCGCCCGCCGGCCGAGTTGGAGAAGCTGCTGACCGCCAAGCGCGGCGCCGGCGCCTACTGCCCGGGCTACCTGGGCCTCGACATGGCGGCCACGCTCAACGCGGCGGTGGGCCGGCGCGACAAGAGCATCACCGTGGAGTTCCGGGTGACCGCCGAGCAGGAAGCCGACGCGCGGACCGGTCGTACCTTCGAGAAGCCGGCGCTCAGCGCGACGGCGAACCATCCGCCCACTGTCACGAACCTCCACCTGGCGTTTCCGGACCGGCCGTGCGGCACGCTGGCCAAGCCGTCACCGGCGGCGCGGAACGTGGTGTTCGCGGCCACCGCCACTGATGCGGACGAGGACGCCTACCTGACAGTGCTGTACGCGATCTGGCCGGTGGGCCAGCCCGATCAGCGTCGTGAGTTCCGTGACTACGGCGGCACCGACCTGAGCCAGTACGCCCACGGCACGGTCCTCGCCTGGCAGGCGCGGGCCACCGACGACTACGACTCGGGCCCGTGGAGCAAGACCTGCTACCTGGTGATGGACCGGAACGCTCCGGCGAATCCGCCGCAGGTCTCGTCGCGAACCTACCCCGAGGGCGACACCCCGGGCGGCGGCACCGGCATCGAGGGAACGTTCCGCCTGGACGGGGCCGGCGACCGTGACGTTGTCGAGTTCGCCTGGCGTGACGCCATGGGGTATTCGGGACGAATTCCGGCCAAGCGGCCGGGTGGCAAGGCGATCCTGAAGTACACCCCGAAGCAGCGGTTCACCAACGAGCTGTATGTAAGCTCGATCAACGCGGCGGGTAACCGCGGGCCCGAGAAGACCTACGAGTTCCGGGTCGCCGAGACGGCACCGAACGCCTATGTCACAGTGAACGGCGTCGGCCTGCCGAGCACGATCACGTTCGCCGCGTCGAAGCCCGAGACCACCGGGTTCGGGTACCAGGTCAAGGCCGGCGCGGAGGTCCGCGTCCCGGCGGTCGACGGCAAGGCGACCGCTCCTGTCACGTTCACCGCCGCCGGTCAGGTCGAGGTGGCCGTCCGCAGCTACGCCAAGAACAAGCTCATCGGGCAGAGCACCCTGCAGGTCTGGGTCACCGACGCCCCCGGCGTCGAGTCGGCGGAGTTCAACCTGGACACCGACCAGGTCGCCGGCACCACCGGCTCCTTCCGGTTCACCCCGCACAGCAACGATGTCGTCGGCTACGAGTACAACCTCGACGACGAGTGGAAGACCATTCCGGCGGCGGACGACGACACCGCCGTCCTTACCTGGACGGCGACGCCGGGCTGGCATTCGATGACGGTACGGTCGGTGCGGGCGGACGGTTCCACCTCGATGGAGTCGAGCTATCAGTTCAACATCATCGACCCGCGTCCGACCGCCTACGCCCACGAGCTGAGCAGCTGGCCGCGCCGGGACGGGGTCGGCGTGCCGCTGGGCATCGAGTTGGAGAGCCGGCTGCCGAACCTGACCGGGTTCGTCTACCGGTTCGACGGCGGCGACGAGCAGACAGTGTCCAGCGAGGGCAACACGTACGCTCTCATCACTGTCACCCCGACGCACGCCGGCGAGAACACGGTGGTCGTGCAGGCGCTGCTGCCGGACGGTAAGCGGTCGTCCGCCACCACCTACACGTTCGGTATCTGGTCGGGTCCCGTGGTGACGCACACGCCCGAGGGCAGCGGCACCGTCGGCCGGCCGGCGACGTTCACCTTCCACCCGGGGCTGCCGGATGTCGTCTCCTACCGCTACTCGTTCTACGGCGCCGATGAGGAGACGATCGCGGCCGGTCCCGACGGCACCGCGACTGTCACGTACACGCCGGGTTCGTGGGGTTACCAGGAGGTGCGGGTCACCAGCGTCGGTGCGGACGGCACCGAATCGGACCTGCGGATGGCACCCTTCGACGTCCGGGACAACAGGGTCGACGTGTACAGCACCTACGACTGGTCGCGCGCGGGGATCGGCTGGACCGGGTACTTCTACTTCTACACCCAGCTGTTCGGCGAGGTGACCGAGTATCACTACCGCGTCAACGACGGCCCGGAGCAGGTCCTCCCGGCCAGCACCGACGGCACGTCGACGCTGGTCGCGGTGCCGTTCGACCGCAACGGCACGAACACGCTGCACGTCCAGAGCCTGACCGCGAGTGGCGAGCTGTCGCCCGTGACGGACTACGACTTCACCGTCGGCACTTCGCCCTACGTCGTGAGCGCGCAGTATCCGAACGGCACCTGGTCCGGCGGGGGCGGCGTGCCCGGCACCTTCGAGTTCAGCGGCGGCACCGCGGGAATCGTCTCCTTCTCCTGGCAGATCGACGACGGCCCGTCGACGGACGTGCCGGCTGACAGCAGCGGGCGGGCGTCGATCACCTACACGCCGGCGCAGGACTACGAGACGCACACCCTGTCGGTGACCGGCCACAGGGCGGACGGTACGGACACCGATACCAGCCGCTACTCGATCTACGTGGCCAGCGGCGACTGACAACCTCGACAGAGGCCGCGGCTCACCCCCTGGTGTCAGTTCTCCAGACTCCAGGGGGTGAGCCGTGTCCACACCCGGTTCGGGCGGTCGCCGACCGGCGCCTGAACTCCGTCGAGGCCGCTCCGATCGACGAAGGATCCGGAACCTGGCGTCGGGGCTGACGCGGTTATCCTCTTCAGGTGCTGGTCCGTGGAGATCGTTGACCCGGGCCTGGCACTGCGAAGGGACTATCGACATGCCCCGTGTGGTACCAGCGGTCAACCGCGCACTCGACGTCCTCGAACTGTTCCTGGACCACCCCCAGCTGTCGGCCCGCCAGGTGATGGAGCGGCTCGACCTGCCCCGCACCACAGTTCACGAACTGCTCGTCACGCTTGAGGCCCGCTCGTACCTGATCTCCGTTCCGGGCCAGCCGGTGCAGTACCGGCTCGGCATGCCGCTGTTCCAACTCGGCGCCGCGTTCGCCGGTCGGCTTGACCTGGTCCGCGAGGCGCAGTGCGTCGCGCGGGAGATGGCCGCCGCCTGCAACGAGGCGGTACACGTGGCAGTGCTCGACGGCGCCGATGTGATCTACCTGGTCAAGTTCGACAGCACGCACCCCGTCCGGATGGTCTCCGCGGTCGGGCGGCGGCTGCCGGCGCACTGCACGGCGGTCGGCAAGATCCTGCTGTCAAGCCTCGACCCGCCGAGCCTGGACGCCGTGCTGGCGAACGGCGCGCTGCCGGGCATGACGCCGGACAGCATCACCGACCCGGCCCGGCTGCGGGCACATCTCGAACGGGTCCGGGCGGAGCGCGTCGCTGTCGACATCGGTGAGTCTGACAGTGCCATGCGCTGCGTCGCCGCGGCGATCCGTGATCACTCCGGTGCCACCATCGCCGCGATGAGCCTCTCCGCGCCGATCATCCGCTGGACCCCGCAGGCGCACGTGGAGTGGGCCGAGCTGGTCCGCGAGGGCGCGGCAGCCCTCTCCGCCCGGATGGGCTACCGGGCGCAATCCCGATAGCCGACCTCCCGTTTTCGGCTCGAAACCACATCGAAACATTGACATCCTTCGCATAGCTGCTCTAGCGTCGCGACCACTTGATGCGGTATCTCGAACTCAGTTCGAAATCTCGAACGGTGGTGGTCCCGTGGCCCGACCGAACCGGAACACCAGCGCCGCCCCCTCGGCCCGGTCGCCGATCGCCTCCTGCTGTCGCGCCACCCGACGAGCCGCATGTCGATGCGGCCCGGTAAGGGCGCGACCGCGACACACGTGATGGATCTGTAGGGAACACGCGGCATTCGAACCGGGTGCCGGACATCGCCAGGACGACGTGTGCGAGCGGACCTCCGAGGGCGAAGCGCGGCGAGGGCGGGCCCGGCAGCACCGTGGCATCGCCACCAACTCAAACGACGATCACCGACGCCCTCGGGCGTGCAGCGGTGCGGGGAAAGAGGGAGGCGAGTGTCCATGAACGAAAATCCGGTGTGGTCCCGACGCGGTTTCCTGGGACTGGGCGTGGGGGTGCTCGGCGCGGCCGGACTGGCCGCGTGCGGGAGCGACTCCGATTCACCGAGCAAGGTGCAGCCCGAGGTGCCGCAGGAGTTGATCGACGCCGCGGCGGCGTCGAAGGGCTCGACAATGGGAATGCTGTCGCAGAAGTTGTACTCCACGGCGGCGAACGACGCCCTCGACGGCTCGATCAGGAAGTTCGCCGACAGCACCGGCACGAAGATCGAGAACAGCCTGGTGCAGGCCGACGCCGGCGACGTCGTCGCCAAGATCCACGCCGAGGTCGAGGGCGGGGTGGCCCGGGACCTGGCGTTCATGACCGACTCGCGGTTCGTCGCGCAGTTCCAGGCACTGGGTGACCTGGAGGACGTGACGGACGTCGTCACGGCGCTGACTGCCAAGTACGGCGAGCCCTGCGCCGAGGCCAAGAACTACTGCGTCTTCGACGGCAAGTGGTTCGCGATCCCGTACCACTTCATCGGCATCGGGTCGTTCCTGCGCAAGGACTGGATGCAGGACAAGGGCATCACCCCCAAGGACGGCTACACCTGGGAGGAGTTGCGGGATCTCTGCCTGGCGATCTCCGACCCGGGCAAGCGCCGGTTCGGCTGGGGCATGACGGTGAACCGGTCCGGTGACGGCAACGGCATGATCGAGGCGCTGATCAACTCCTACGGTGGAGCGATCGCCTCCAACGACGGCCGGAAGGTCACGTTCAACTCCCCCGAGACGGTGCAGGCGGTGACCTTCCTGGGCGACATCTACACCAACCCGAAGTACAAGCCGATGCTGCCGCCCGGGGTGGCCAGCTGGACCGACACCAGCAACAACGAGAACTGGCTCGCCGGGGTCGTCGGCTACACCCGCAACCAGTTCAGCGTCTACGCGGACTCCAGGACCAAGAAGAACCCGGTCTACCCGAACACCCACGTGTTCTCCGACTGCACCGGCCCGGCGACCGACAAGCCCCTGCTGCTCGGCCAGTCCCAGGGCTTCGTCATCTTCAAGGGCGCCAAGAACCCCGCGCTCGCCAAGCTCCTGGCGCAGTACCTGGTCAGCGCGCCCGCGCTGCTCGGGGTGGCGAAGGAGGCGCCCGGCCTGGTGATGCCCGCCTGGGAGAAGGTCTGGGACGCCGATCCGTTCTTCACCGGCGGCGACCCGGCGTTCCCCATGCTGCGCAAGATCACCCAGATGCAGCTGCCACTGAGCACGACGAACGGCCTCGCCTTCCCGCAGAAGGCCAGCGCGGGGCAGCAGGCAGTCGGCGCCGCCTATGTGCTCACCGACATGATGCAGCAGGTCGTGCAGGGCACGGCGCCCGCGCAGGCGGTGACCGCCGCGCACGCCAAGATGGTGCAGATCTTCAACCAGCAGGGGCTGCCGCAGTGAGGACGGTCCGTCCGGTACGGGCCCCGGCGTCGGGCACCAGCCCGGCGCCCGGGCCCGGCTCGCTCACCGCCGTCCAGCGGCGGCTGGGTCGGGACTGGCGACTGGCGACACTGTTCCTGGCACCCATGGCCCTGCTGGTCGGCGGTCTCGTGCTGGTGCCGATCGCCCGGTCGATCATCACCAGCACCACGGAACGCCACGGGCAGGAGACCGTCTTCGTCGGTCTCGGCAACTACCTCTCCCTCGTCGGCGACGAGCAGTTCCACACCGGCGTGGTGAACTCGTTCGTCTTCACCGCGTACGCCGAGATCTTCAAGGTCGTGCTGGGGCTGGCCGCGGCCCTGCTGCTGCACCATCGGCGGCGTGGCCGGGCGGTGCTGGCCGGGCTGCTGCTGTTGCCGTGGGTGGTGCCGACGGTGGTGACCGCCTTCAGTTGGCGCTCGCTGCTCGACCCGATCTTCGGCAGCGTCAACACGCTGCTCACCGCCTCCGGGATCGGGCCGTTGCTGGCCAGCGCCCACCTGGTCGACAGCTGGCCGGCGGGCTGGCTGTCGGACCCGTCGCTGGCCATGCCGTCGGTGATCCTCGTCAACGTCTGGAAGGGAGTGCCGTTCTTCACCGTGTGCTTCCTCGCCGGGTTGAAGGCCATCCCGGCGGACCTGTACGAGGCGGCGACCATCGACGGCGCCTCGTCCTGGCAGCGGTTCGTCAACGTGACACTGCCCGGACTGCGTCACGTGATCACCGTGACGGTGACCCTGTCGTCGATCTGGACGTTCAACAACTTCGACCTGGTCTGGTTGCTGACCCAGGGCGGGCCGGGCGACGTGACCGCCCCGTACGTGCTCATCGCGTACTCGAAGGCGATCCTGCAGTTGCAGTACGGCGCGGGGGCGGCGGTCACGCTCGTCATGCTGCCGGTCATCGGCGGGCTGGTGTTCGTCCTGGTCCGGCTGCTGCGTCGGGACGCCGACAGCCCACTTCGCCGGCGACGCCGGGTGGCGCGACCGGCCCGGCGGTGGGCCGCGCCGGCGCGCAGGGCGCTGCCGTGGGCCATCGCCGCGGCGGTCACCGCTCTGCTGGCCTGGGCATCGCCACAGATCTTCTGGAAGGCGGCGGTGATCCTCGGGGTGATCCTGCTGATCGCGGCGATGGTCGGTCGAGTGGTCTCGGCCCTCACGTCGCGGGGCAGTCGCCGGTCGTCGTCGATGGTGTCCGGCCTGGGGTCCGGTGTCGCGCTGGCCGGGCTGCTCCTCTTCGTGCTGGGCCCGCTGTACTGGATCGCCGTCACGGCCTTCAAGTCCGAGGGCCAGGTGGTCATGCGCGAGCACGACCTGTGGCCGACACCGTGGACCCTGGAGCAGTTCACCGCACTCTTCGACAACCAGCCGTTCGGCCGCTGGTACCTCAACACCCTGCTGGTGTCGGCGGCGTCCACCGCGGTGGCCCTGGTCTGCGCCGCCCTGGCGGGCTACGCGCTGGCCCGGCTGCGCTTCCGGGGGGCCCAGGGCTTCACCGTCACGGTGCTGCTCACCTACGTGATGCCGGGCGCGCTGCTGTTCATCCCGCTGTACCAGATGCTCATCGGCGCGCGGCTCACCGACTCGTTGTGGTCGCTGGTGGTGACGTACCCGACCTTCACGCTGCCGTTCGCCACCTGGCTGCTGGTGGGGTACTTCTCGTCGATTCCCATCGAGTTGGAGGAGGCGGCGCTGGTCGACGGCTGCACCCGCGTCCAGGCGTTCGGCCGGGTGGTGCTTCCGCTCGCCAAACCGGGCCTGCTGGCGGTCGCGCTCTTCACCCTGACCAACGCCTGGAACGAGTTCCTCTTCGCCTTCGTGTTCATCACCAAGGACGAGTACAAGACGCTCCCGGTGGGGATGCAGTCGATGATTGCCGGGGACGTCGTCCCGCAGGGACAGCTCGCCGCGGCGTCGCTGCTGGTCAGCATCCCCGTGGTGATCATGTATGCCTTCGGGCAGCGCTTCCTGACCGAAGGGCTCACCGCTGGCGCGGTGAAGGGCTGACGCCCGATCTCGTCGATCAGCTTTCAGTGGTGCAGCCAGGAGCACGCCCGACCCGGTTCGTGGCCTGAGCTGTGGTGGCCGCTGGCGCCGGTTCGAGCAGTAGCCGACCGGCGCCAGCGTCGACCGGACCGCTCGCTCGGCACTAGGCCAACCGCTTCTCGAACCAGTGATGGGCGTAGTGCTCGGTGTTGTACGCCTCGATCTCCCGGTAACCCGTCGCCCGGTACAGGGCGATCGCCTCGGTGAGGTTGCGGTTGGTGTCCAGCCGGACGGCGGTCGCGCCACGCTCGGCGGCGTACCGTTCCAGCTCACCCAGTAGCCGCCGCCCGACACCGAGGCCGCGTACGGTGTCCGCCACCCACACCCGTTTGATCTCGGCGGGCTCGCCCAGGTGGAGCTTGACCCCGCCGCAGCCGATCGGCTCGCTGTCGAGGGTGGCGAGCAGGAGCACGCCGTTGGGCGGGACGAGCGCCTCGTCGTGGAGCGGCTTGCTCAGTGCCGGGTCGAACCCACCGTCGAGTCGTCGGGCGATGTCCCGGACGTAGGCCCGCAGGCACGTCCGGGCCCGTGGGTCGCTCGGCGGGCAGGGCTCGATGACGACCATCGACCCGATGAGGAGCCGTTCGACCTCGGCCATGGCGGTGACGAGTCGTTCCCGGCGGTGTTCGGTGAGTGGTTCGAGGATCGAGGCCGCCAGGTCGTCCGACCGTTGGTCGAGGTCGACCCACTGGGCCCGACCGGCGTCGGTGAGGGTGGCGGTGCGTACCCGGCCGTCGCCGCCGGACTGGTCGGCCGGCCCGACGGTGACCAGGCCGTCGTTCTCGAGTGTGCGCAGGAGCCGGCTGAGGTATCCGGAGTCCAGGCCGAGCCGGGTCCGTAGGGCGGCGACCTCGGCGCCGGCGGGGCCGATCTCCCAGAGCAGGCGGGCCTGCCCCAGGGGACGCCCCTGGGCCATGTACTCGTCGTCCAGGGCACCCACCCGCTGGGTGACCGTTCGGTTGAACCGCCGCACGGCGGCGATGAGGGCCGGGTCCATCTGCCTGACTTTAGTCAGGCTTCTCGGCTACGCGCCAGGTTTCCGGTGGTAGGAGCCGACGCCCGCGTTGTCCAGGACGACCACCACGAGCACCACCGCGGTGCGACCGCACTGACCGCCAGCAGTGGCAGCCGCAGCACTCCCGCCGCGACGGCGAGCACGAACAGGGCCGCGACCCGGGGCCAGGAGAGTCGCCTGTGGATCGCCGCCGAGAAGAGGATCCGCCCGACGAGGAAGAGCGTCGGACCGCTCAGGATGACGACGACGGCGGTCGTGTCACCGGTCCGCAGGGGGTGGGCGATGCTCAGCTCGGCGCCCACAGCGGTGACGACCAACCCGGCGACCATCAACAGATGCAGATATCCGGTGACGACACCGAGCCGGGACGGGTCGGCGTGCTCGATAACCGGGTCGAGGCGCTGGCCGGCGGGCGTGACATAGAGCAGACCGATCAACACGGCGGCGGCGAAGACCAGGAGGAACGCGACGGTCGAGGAGAGGTTGAGGTCGGTGCGGGCGTACGAGAGACCGGCGACCAGGACGAGTTCACCGAGCGCGATGATCATGATCTGCTGGTACCGCTCGGCGAAGTGCTCACCGGCCAGGTGCAGCTCCTGCTGGCTGGTCCGGCCCATCAGTGGCGTCGGCCAGCCGAGCCGCGGGCCGATGAGGTCGATGGCGAGGGCGAGCAGCCAGAGCGGCACCCGCCACTCCGGCAGCAACCCACCGACCAGCCACGGTACGGCGGAGACGCTGAACCAGCAGAGGATCCGCACCGTCCGGGTCTGCCGTGGATGGCCACGCAGCGCGAAGGTGGTGACCACCCCCCGGGCGATGTGCACCGAGACGTACGCGCCGGCGAAGAGCAGGCCGCGCCCGTCCAACGCCTGTGGGATCGCCACCCCGGCCAGCAGGCTGCCCAGCGCCGCGCTGACCAGCAGCCACCGCACCGCGCGGCTCTCCGGGTCGTACCAGTCGGCGAACCAGGTGGTGGGCACCCAGATCCACCAGACACCTGTCAACAGCAGGGCGGTCCGCAGCGCGCCGACCAGGGTGAGGTCGTGCAACAGGTGCCCGGCCAACTGGCTGAGCGCGAGCACGAACGCCAGGTCGAAGAAGAGCTCCAGGAACGAGGCGCTCAGCGGCGTGTCGCTGCCGCGCAGCAGCCGGTCGGCTCGGCTCGCCATCGGCGCTCCCCCCGGTGGCATCCACGCCCCGCGTCCGTCGTACCACCCACGGTTGGCCACCGGAGGCAAAAGCGCTCGGTTCGAGCGACCGGCGGACCCCTCGTGTCGTTGATCCGGCTGCGCCCATGGTCACCGCCGACCACGGTGGGGGCACCGACTCAACGAGGAGGACGCCGATGACCGCTCAGCGGGAGACCGTGCAGGTCGACCACGACCTGTTTCGCGCCGTGTACGACTCGCCCGCGGCGCTGCCCGGTCGACACCGCTGGACCACCCCCGAGTCGACGTCCGGCGGTTGGAGAAGCTGCTCGGCATACCGGCGCGCAGCATCGGCGCGCCGCTCTGGGTCAGCGGCGACGAGCCCGACTGCCCGAAGTGCGGCCGACGGGTCACCTGGTACGACATCGTCTCGTCGGCGCTCTCCGGCCTGCACGACAAAGCCATGATCGCCACGGTCATCCTCGGCGAGCGCAAGTACGTCAACACCGAGATCCCGGCAGCCATCGCCGGCGTGCGCTGCTCCGACTGTCACACCGCGATCGACGGCCTGCGCAGCTTCAAGTGCCACAACTGGGCGTACGCCTTCGAGGCGCTGGAGGCGGTCCGCGAGCGGATGGCCGGCGGTCCGGTGCCGGCCTGAACGGCGACGGCTCAGTCGGTTGAGCGGCGGGTGGGACGACGGCCGGGCGGGCACTCTGGTTCCGGCCCCGGGTCCGGCACCGGCGGCATCGGCCGGGTGACCGGCTCGACGCCGGTGACCCGCAGCGACTCGCCGTGGTGCCACAGCTCGACCTCGGCGTCGGGTGCCGCATCGGGCAGCTCGTAGCAGGCCTGCGCCGGGGTCAACGTGACCCGCAGGCGGTGGCCACGCCACCGCAGGCTGAACGCCAGCCGGTCGATCCGGCGCGGCAGCCGGGGGTCGAAGGAGAGCACCCCACGGTCGTCGCGCAGCCCGCCGAAGCCCTGCACCAGCGCCAACCACGCGCCGGCCAGCGAGGCCAGGTGCAGCCCGTCGGCGGTCTTGTCACCCAGGTCCGCCAAATCCTGGAGCACCGACTCGGCGAACAGGTCGTACGCCAGATCCAGGTGCCCGACCTCGGCGGCCAGGACGGCCTGCGGGGCGGCCGACAGCGACGAGTCGCGGACCGTGCGGGCCTGGTAGTAGGCCAGGTTGCGGGCCTTCTCGGCGGCGCTGAACTCACCGGGGCAGAGCTGCATGGCCAGCACCAGGTCGGCCTGCTTGACCACCTGCCTGCGGTACAGCTCCAGGTACGGAAAGTGCAGCAGCAGCGGGTAGTCCTCGTCAGCGGTGTTCGCGAAGTCCCACTCTGGTTGCTCGGTGAACCCGGCGGCCTGCTGGTGCCCCCCGCTCACTGTCGTAGGGGATGGCCATCGCGTCGGCGGCGTTCCGCCAGCGGGTCAGCTCGTCGCGGTCCACACCGAGCCGGCCGGCCAGGTCGGGGTGGCGCTCGACGGCGTCCGCCGCGCCCCGCAGGTTGCGCCTGGCCATCAGGTTCGTGAAGACGTTGTCGTCGACCAACGCGGCGTACTCGTCCGGGCCGGTCACCCCGTGCAGGTGGAAGCTGCCCTCGTTGGACCAGTGGCCGAAGCCGTGCCAGAGCCGGGCGGTCTGCACCAGCAGCTCCAGCCCCGCCTCGGCGAGGAACCGTTCGTCGTCGGTGGCCGCCAGGTAGCGCAGCACCGCGTCGGCGATGTCGGCGTTGACGTGCAGCGCGGCGGTGCCGGCCGGCCAGTAGCCGGAGCACTCCCGGCCGCCGATGGTGCGCCACGGAAAGGTCGCCCCGGTCAGCCGCAGCTCGGCGGCCCGCTCCCGCGCCTCGGGCAGGTGGGCGTGCCGCCAGCTCAGCGCCGAACGGGCCACCGCCGGGGCCAGGTAGGTGAGCACCGGCAGGACGTAGCTCTCGGTGTCCCAGAGCACGTGCCCGTCGTAGCCGTTGCCGGTCAAACCCTTGGCCGCAACGGTCCGGTGGGAGTCCGGGCGGCCGGCCTGGATCAGGTGGAACATCGCGAACCGGACCGCCTGCTGAAGCTCCGGATCGCCGTCGAGTTGCACGTCGGCGACCTGCCAGGCCGCGTCCAGGGCGGCCCGCTGGTCGGTGAGCAGCGCGTCGAAGCCGTCCGCGCGGGCGGCATCCGCCTCGGCGGCGACGAGGGCGGCCAACTCGTCGGCAGGCGTGTCGTCGACCGCCGCCCACTCGTAGGCGGCGAACTTCGTCAGCCGCAGCCGCTCCCCCGGGTGCAGCCGACCCGCCACGGTCAGCCGTACCCGGTCCGGGCTGCGGTCACCGGTGGTGGTCATCGTGTCCGGCCCGTCCACCAGGTGACTGACCGCGACCGCGACACGCTGGCCGCTGCGCTCGGTGCGGTGCACCAACATCCCGTCGAGGCCGGCCGCCCGGTACGCCTCGGCGGTCAGCGGATCGGTGGGCACCGAGGCGGCGCGGGGGTCGTCCGAGCGCTCCGGCACCTTCTCGTTGGCCAGCAGATCCGAGCACACCCGCAGCTCGACGGCGACGTCCAGCGGCTCCACCTCGTACCGGACGGCGGCCACCGGGCGACGCGGCAGGGACACCAGCCGGGTGCTGCGGATGCGTACGCCCCGACCGGCCGGCGAGATCCACTCGGTCTCCCGGCGGAGCACCCCGGCGCGCAGGTCGAGCACCCGTTCGTGGTGGCGCAGCGTGCCGGTCCGGATGTCCAGTGGCTCGTCGTCGACCCAGAGCCGGATCAGCGCGGCGTTCGGGGCGCTGATGACGGTGTCGCTGACCTGGGGAAACCCGTACCCCTCCTCGGGGTAGCTCAGCTCGCGCCGCTCGTGGAAGCCGTTGACGTAACTGCCCGGCATCCCGCACGGCGCGCCCTCGTCGAGGACCCCGCGCCAGCCGACCCACCCGTTGGCCAATGCGAAGATCGACTCAGTCTCGCCGAGCCGATCCAGGTCGGCCGCCGTACGCCGGATCCGCCAGGTCTCGTCGTCCAGCCCAGCGGCGGCGAACGGTCGATCGGTGGCCGAACCTGTCTGCACGAAGCCTCCTGTGGATGCCGACGTCCCGGACCAGCCAAGCAGAGCCGGCTGTGCGAATCCTGGGCGAGGGTTGTGGCACGGTTCCTGTTGCCCGATTCCCCGGGTGTCCGGGAGGTGAACCGGGTATGAACGAGAAGTGAGGTGATGCATGGTCGACAACGGCAGCACGGACGTTCCGGAGATCAGCGCCGAGTGGTACCGCGACGTCGTCGACGCCGCCGCCAGCAGCCCAGAGCCGGTGCGGTGGTTCGTCGGGCACGCCACCGAGGGGGTGATCCTGCTGCTCGGCGCGCTGCTGCTGCTGGCCGCGCTGAGCCGCCGGTCCGGCGGCCCGCACGACCGGGCCCTCGCCCTGGTCGCGCCGCTGCCGGCGCTGCTGGCGTACGCGGGCAGCGAGTGGTTCAAGACCGTGGTGGACGAGGAGCGCCCCTGCCGGGCGATCGGCCGGGCGATCATCGCGGACGCCTGTCCACCCCCGGGCGACTGGTCGTTCCCCAGCAACCACGCCACCATCGCCGGCGCGCTGGCGGTCACCACGCTGCTGATCTCCCGCCGACTCGGCCTGGTCGCCCTGCCGCTGGCCGCGCTCGCCGCCTTCTCCCGGGTCTTCGTGGGGGTGCACTACCCGCACGACGTGATCGCGGGTGTGCTCTTCGGTGCCCTGGTGGCCGTGGTGGCAACCCCGTTGCTGGCCCGCCCGACCACCGAGCTGCTCCGCCGACGCGCTGGCCGCGCCGACGGCCCGGCCCCCAAACTGGCCAGCCGCTCCGGCCCCTGACCCGGCCCTCACCGAGGCGCACCCGCACCGAACAGGCGCTGGTGCGCGCTTTCGACGGGCGTCACGTCACCGGCAAGGTCTGCTCGATCCTGGTTGTAGTGGCATCCGAGACCGACCGATACCACTAGATCCTGGATCGAGCACGATCTTGAGGACGGCCGGGCGCGGGCAGCGGCCGGGCGCGGACAGCGGGCAGCGGTCAGGTGGTCAGCAGGAGAGCGCCGATGGTGCCGATGAGCAGGAACGGGCCGAGCGGCAGGTGCGTGCTCCAGGTGGCCCGGCGGGTGGCCAGCAGGCCCAGGCTGACCAGGGCGGACAGCCCGAAGGTGAGCAGCAGCCCGAGGAGCAGCACCGGCCAGCCGTACCAGCCGAGCAGCGCACCAACGCCGAGCGCCAGTTTGGCGTCACCCAACCCGAAGCCGCGGCGGCCGAGCAGCAGCGCGGTGCTGGCGAAGAAGAGCGCCAGTCCCGCGCCGGCGAGGACGGCCCGCAGCCAGTGCCCCGGCTCGGCGTCGAGCGCGGCGACGCCGAGCAGGAGCCAGGTCCCCGCCGTCGCCGGCAGGGTGAGCCGATCCGGCAACCGGTGCACGGCCAGGTCGACGAGGACCGCCGGGATCGTCCAGCCCAGCCACCAGGCCAGCGCCGGCAGCGTCCCGTCCGACGGACCGACCAGCAGCAGCAGCACCACCGCCGCGAGCACGGCCACCTCGACGGTGCCCGGCGGTGGGCCGACCCGGGCGCGGCACCGACCGCACCGGGCCGTCGGACCCAGCGCGGGCCAGGGTCGGGCCAGGCTGACCGGCGCGCCGCAGGCATCGCAGCCGCTCCGGTCGGGCACACCCGGGGGTACGGCGTAGCGCAGCACGGCCATCCGCATCAGCGGGCTGACCGCGAGGACCGCGAACCCGCGCGCGGCGCGAGCGCGAGCCACCAACACGGATCGTGACTGAACGATCGCTTTGGTGTGGCGGATGGCGCGGAAAGAGACCTGCCCACAGCGTGACCGACGGACCGGATCGGCCGGATCCGGACTGGACAGGGTCGCTCGTCGACCGACCGGCGACGGCGCTCGGATGCCGGGATCAGGCCACGATGTCCCACTCCCGGGGTCGACCACGAGGCCGACCGGAGCCGACCCGACCGACCGACGGCCGACGATTGGCGACTTTTTGCACGACCACCACCCGGCACGCGAAGCGGACACCCACCACCACCACCTGTCATCACACAGAGTGTTCGAATGAATTGCCTCTGTCGCATCGGCGAACGTCAGCCTATGCTCGCCCCTTGGGTGTGACGCAAGCCTCACCATCACCACCGGACGACACAGGAACCGGAATTTGTAAAAGATCCGTAACGGTGAATGCAGAAGCGCAATCAACGGCTCCGGATGTGCTGATCCGGGCGCGCTTCCGCATGCCCGACAGCGGTGCACCGGCACCGCTTCGGGCGACCACGAGGAGGCTCGACGGTGCGCGGACGGCAGCTCAGACGAGCGGCAATCTGCCTGGTGGCGGCCGTGGCGGCAATGCCGATCACCGGATGCGCCAGCGGACGGGAGGCGGTCGAACGGCCGACGGCAGCCCGGGACAACGAACCACCAACCGATCCCGACGTCGAACGGCAAGCTGCCGAAAAGGCGGCACTCGGCGCGTACTCCGGTTATCTCGCGGCCTCGCGCGCGGCGGCCGTACGCAGTGATCCGCGCGCACCGGAACTGTCCCGGTTTCTCGCTGATCCACTTCTCACTCGGGTTCAGGTGTCCATTCGCGACGCTAAGGAGCACGGCGCCATGCGTACCGGGACGTTGCAGTCCGACCCGACCGTGACCGCCGTCAGCCTGGACACGAAGCCGGCGACCGTGGAGATCCAGGACTGCCTGGACACGACCCGCTACCGGCTGGTCTACGCCAAGGACAAGCGCCCGGTCCCGGGCAGCGGCGGCGGCAGACACCTCTCCACCGCCACCGCTACCCGATATCCCGACGGCCGCTGGCTGATCAACGCCGGCACCACGCACCGGGACCAGCCGTGCTGACCCGGCGCGGCGCGGGCGCTCCGGCGCGGACCCGAACGGCGCTCGCCGGGGTCGGCGTCACGCTCCTGCTGGTGCTCGGCGCGACCCTGCCGGCCGCCGCCAACCGGCGCGCCGACCCGGGCGC
>NZ_JAEVHL010000096.1 GCF_016803395.1 Micromonospora tarensis
CGGCGGCGTGCCCGATCGGCGGCAACACCCGGCCGGCCAGCCCGAGCAGACCGTGCCGGGGCAGCGCCCCGGCGGCCTCGGCGATCGCGGCGACGCCCGCCGCCGGCCCGTACGCGGTGAGGATCCAGGTGCCCACCGACATCGGCGAGGTCGGCTTGGCCACCCGCAGCATGTGGTGAAACCGGGCCGCCGACCCAGATCCTTGACCAGAAAGACGGCGCTGGCGCTGACGGCGGCCAACGCGGTGACCCGACCGGCGCGTCGCAGCGCGGGCCGCCCGGTGAGCTGCCCACCGGCGGCGAGCAGCGACGAACCGGCGGCCAGCCCGCCGGTGAACAGGTACGCGGCGATGTCCCACTTCCAGACCGGCGCCTTGAGGATGGGCCGACCGTAGTACGAGGTGAACTCGGCCTCCGGCACCCGCAGCTCCTCGCCGCCACCACCACGCCGCCTGCGCCGCCGGCCGGGTGCTTCGGCGCCCCGCCGCGACGCCAGGTCGCCCCGGCGGCTGCCGGCGGTGTCGTTGCCGTTGGCGGTGCCGTTGCTGCTGGCGGTGTCGTTGGCGGTGCCGTTGCCGTTGGCGGTGTCCCCGTCGTTCGGGTGGGCGCCACCGCTCGTGGCCTGCGCGTCGCTCGCACGCTCTACGTTGCTCGCACGCTCCGCGCCGTTGGCGGTGCTGGGCCGCTCGTCGCTCACCTGTGGTCGGTCGCCGCCCTCGGCGGCGAGCCGCTCCCGGAATCGACGGAACCGGTCGCCGACGGGGCCCGGTGGGGTCATGAGGAACCTCCGACGAACGCGGCGACGGTCGCCGCCGCCATGGCGAGCGCGGCGAGGCCGGCGCGTTTCCACATCTTCGGCAGGTCCCGGGTGGTGACGACCGGGTCCGGTGGCAACCCGTACACCTCGGGTTCGTCGAGGAGCAGGAAGAACGCCCCGTCACCGCCCACGCCGTCGTTCGGGTCGTGCCCGTACAGGCGCGCCTCGGGGACCCCCCGGTCGTGGAGTGTCTCGACCCGGGCGGCGGCGCGTTCGCGCAGCTCGTCGAGGGGGCCGTACTGGATCGACTCGGTCGGACACGCCTGCGCGCACGCCGGCGTCATCCCCGCACCCAACCGGTCATAGCACAGCGTGCACTTCCACGCCCGACCATCACCCTTACGCTGATCGATCACCCCGTACGGACACGCCGAAATGCAGTACCCACACCCATTACAGATGTCCTCCTGCACCACCACCGTGCCGAACTCGGTCCGGAACAACGAACCCGTCGGACACACATCCAGACACGCCGCATGCGTGCAGTGCTTACAGACATCCGACATCATCAACCACCGGAAATCCGTCCGCCCCTCAGCACCCCAGCCCCGCCCCGGCGGCTGCGCCCCCGGCATCCCCAGGAACTGCGGTCCCGCCTCGACCGGCCGGTCACTGCCGGTGTCGACCGGCGCGCCGAGGACGTCCGCGGGCGCGGCGAGGTGCCCGGCCGTGCGGGGTTGCTCAATGAACGCCACGTGTCGCCACGAGTTCGCGGTCAACGCGCCGGTGTTGTCGTACGACATGCCCAGCAGGTCCAGGCCGCTCTCCGGCACACCGTTCCACTCCTTGCAGGCGACCTCGCAGGCTTTGCAGCCGATGCAGACGCTGGTGTCGGTGAAGAACCCCATCCGGGGTGGCGCGTTCTCGTAGCCCGCGTCGGGCGCCGGGTCCAGCGGACCGTACAGGCTGTTCGGGTCAGGAAGCACCGTGCTCCTTCCCCTCATTGTCTTCGGTCACGGCCGGGGCGTGCTGGCCCGGGGTGATCCCGGCGCGCCGCTGGTAGTCGGCCACCAGGTCGAGCAACGCCGGCCCGGTCGGACGGCGGCCCGGCCGCACGTCGCAGGTGCCGACCTTGCTCTCCTGGATCAGGACGTTGGGGTCGAGGCTGATGCCGAACAGGTCGTTGGCCGAGTCGCCGGTGACCAGACCCTCGAAACCGAAGTGGTACGGCAACCACACCTGGTGGATGATCCGACCGTCCACCCGCAGCGGGGTGAGCCGGTCGGTCACCAGCACCCGCGCCTCGATGGCCGCCCGGGCGGTCACCAGGTGCGCCCAGCCGAGGTGGGTGAGCCCGCGTCCGACCGCCAACTCCGGCGACACCTCGACGAACATCTCCGGTTGCAGCTCCGCCAGGGGAGACACGGTCCGGCTCATCCCACCGGCGGTGTGGTGTTCGGTGAGCCGACTGACAGTGAACACGAACGGGAAGACCTGGCTGTACGGCTCGGGT
Source organism: Micromonospora tarensis (assembly GCF_016803395.1). Taxonomy (GTDB): domain Bacteria; phylum Actinomycetota; class Actinomycetes; order Mycobacteriales; family Micromonosporaceae; genus Micromonospora; species Micromonospora tarensis. The sequence continues at coordinate 2,270 of NZ_JAEVHL010000096.1, forward strand.
GGGCTCGGATTGAGCGTGTTGATCGGGTGGGTGTAGACCTTGCGGGTCGGGTTGGCCTGCTGCCGGTACAGCGGGTTGCGCACCGGCGACTCGACCGGCTCGTAGTGCGTGGGCAGCGGCCCGTCCAGCACGCCGGTGGGCGCGTACAGCCACCCTTTGCCGTCGCCCTGGAGGATGAACGGGTCGTCGCCGGCGATGCCCGCCACACCCGAGGCGCCGTGCTCCGGTCGGTAGGACGGCGGTTTGGTCTTCTCGAAGTCCGGCACGTCGTAGCCGGTCCACTCGCCCTTCTCCGCGTCCCACCAGACGTAGCGCTTGCGCTCACTCCACGGGTTGCCGTCCGGGTCGGCGGAGGCACGGTTGTAGAGGATCCGCCGGTTCGCCGGCCAGGCCCAACCCCACTCCGGGGCCACCAGGGACTGCTCCGCGCCGGGCTTGCGGCGGGCGGCCTGGTTGACGCCGTCGGCGTACACCCCGGTGTAGATCCAGCAGCCGCCGGCGGTGGAGCCGTCGTCCTTCATCTCGGTGAACGACGCCAGCGGTCGGCCACTCGTCACGTCGTACCCGTTGATTTCGAGCAGCACCGCCTCGGCGCTCGGCTCCGCGTGCGGACCGTGCGTGGGGTAGTCCCAGGCCAGGTCCAGCAGCGCCCGGTCGCGAGGCCTGGTCGACGTCGCCAACCGTTCCCGGATGACGCGACCGAGGTGGTAGAAGAACCACAGTTCGGAGCGGGCGTCACCCGGCGGTTCGACGGCCTTCTCCCGCCACTGCAACAACCGCTGCGTCTGGGTGAACGTGCCCTCCTTCTCCACATGCGACGCGGCCGGCAGGAAGAACACCTCCGTGCGGCACTCCGCCGGCATGATCTCCCCGGTCTCGATCTCCGGCGCGTTCTGCCAGAACGTGGCGCTCTCGATCATGAACAGGTCCCGGACGACGAGCCAGTCGAGGTTGGCCATCCCGAGCCGCTGCGCCCGACCGTGCGCCGAACCCACCGCCGGATTCTGGCCGAGCAGGAAGTACCCCTTGATCTTCCCGTCGATCATGTCGAGGACCTGCTGGTAGGTGCCGTGATCGCCGGTCATCCGGGGCAGGTAGCCGTAGCAGTAGTCGTTGTCGGCGGTGGCGGCCGCGCCCCAGTACGCCTTGAGCAGGTTGACGCCGTAGGTGCGGGCGTTGCCCCAGAAACCCTTCTGCCCGGGGTGCGCGATGCTGTCCACCCACTTCGCCAAGGTCGGGTGGTTGGCGTGGTGCGGCATCGGCAGGTAGCCGGGCAGCAGGTTGAACAACGTCGGGATGTCCGTCGAACCCTGGATGCTGGCGTGCCCGCGCAGCGCCATCACCCCGCCACCCGGCCGACCGACGTTGCCCAGCAACAGCTGAATGATCGCGCCGGTGCGGATGTACTGCACACCCACGCTGTGCTGGGTCCAACCCACCGAGTAGACGAGCATGCCGGTGCGGTCCCGGCCGGAGTTCTCCGTCCAGGCCTGGGCCAGTTCGAGGAACTTCTCCTGCGGTATACCGCAGACCCGCTCCACCATCTCCGGTGTGTAGCGGGCGTAGTGCCGCTTGAGGATCTGGTAGACGCAGCGCGGGTGCTGCAACGTCTCGTCGCGTTCGGTCTCGCCGCCGACCGGCGCGCCGTGTGACTCGTTCTCCAGCCCGGCCGCCGTCTCGCGTTGCGTCTCGCTGTCCTGGGTCGTCGCGGCCTGGGTGTGGCCCTCGTAGCGCCAACTGGACTGGTCGTAGGTGGCGTTGTCGTCGTTGAAGCCGGAGAAGAGCCCGTGCATGTCCTCGGTGTCGGCGTACTCCTCGGTCACGATCGTCGCGGCGTTGGTGTAGGCGACGACGTACTCCCGGAAGTCCAGCTCGTTGTCGAGGATGTAGCGGATCACCCCGCCGAGCAGCGCGATGTCGCTGCCCGCCCGGATCGGCAGGTACGAGTCGGCAAGCGCGCTGGTCCGGGTGAACCGCGGGTCGATGTGGAAGACCTTCGCCCCTCGGCGCTTGGCCTCCATCACCCACTGGAAGCCCACCGGGTGCGCCTCAGCCATGTTCGAACCCTGGATGACGATGACGTCGGAGTTCGACAGGTCCTGCTGGTACTGGGTGGCGCCGCCACGGCCGAAGCTGGTCCCCAGACCGGGGACGGTGGCGGAGTGTCAAATGCGGGCCTGGTTCTCGATCTGGAGCGCCCCCATCGCGGTGAACAACTTCTTGATGAGGTAGTTCTCCTCGTTGTCCAGCGTCGCCCCACCCAGACTGGAGAAACCCAGCGTCCGGTTCAGCGGCCGACCCTCGGCGTCGACGTCCTCCCAGGTCTCGTCCCGGGCGGCCAGGACCCGATCGGCGATCATGTTCAGCGCCGTGTCGAGGTCGAGGTCCTCCCACTCGGTGCCGTACGGGCGGCGGTAGCGCACCGTCGTCTGCCGCAGCGGACTGGTCACCAGGCTCTTGCTCGCCGCGCCCTTCGGGCAGAGCCGACCCCGCGAGATCGGACTGTCCGGATCGCCCTCGATCTGGCTGACCTGCCCGTCCTTGACGTACACCCGTTGGCCGCAGCCGACGGCGCAGTACGGGCAGACGGACCGGGCCATCGAGTCGGCGGTGTCGGTACGGGCGGTCAGCGCCCGGGATCCGGCGGACTCGGCCGCCGTGCCCCGGCCGAGCGGGTCGGTGCCGGTGAGCTGGCGGTAGACCGGCCAGCCCTCGATCCAGCTGCGCACCCCCATCGCCGCACCTTCCCGACTATTCAGGCAAATGTGAACAGCCTGACAGTAGACGAGGTGCCGGCCCGGTCGCAGCGAGATCACCAGAGACAAGCCTTCCCGGCCCTTGTCTCAGGGCCGGGGACGGCGTGCCGGCTACCCGGTCCAGGCGGTGTGACCGGCAGGAACGGACAGGGCAGTTCAGTTCAGACGACGTGCACCAGCCGGAAGCGCTCGGTCACCACCAGGGTGTCGTCGTCGACGGTGAAGTCGGGATCGCCCAGCTCGGCGCGTACCTCCGGGCTGTGCCAGAACGCCTCGTGCCCCGCGCGCCACTGCGCCACCGACTCGTCGCCCTCTCCCTCGTCCAGGGCATGTCGCAGGTCGACGTCGGCGAGCCGGATCACCCGTACGTCGGTCAGCTCGATGGCCGCGACCCGCCGGCCCGCGGAGTCCACCACTGCGGACACCTGCCCCACCTCGGGCAGCGGCTCGTTGGCGCACTCGTACCCGGCCAGCAGGCCGGTGGTCGAGGTCTTCGCGCCGGAGAGGATCGCGTCCACGAGCGTGTCCCGCAACGGCCCCGGGAACGCGAACTCGGCAAGGGGAAGATCGTCGAGCTCCATCCGCGGATGGTACGCGATGCGAGTGCTTCGGCAGCGTGCGCTCGGCTGGCCCGCCATGCCGATGTGTTGGTGAGCGATATACCTCAGAGGCGTATTCATACCCCTGAGGTATACCGCTCACTACCGCATCCGACCCGACGGCGGTGACCGACTGTCACCGCCGCCGGCCACGAAGACGGCCCGGTGGTCTAGCCGTCGCGGGAGACGCAGTACACGTCGCCGGAGTTCGCCTCGTGCGGCAGGCCAACGAGGTACGCCGCCATCTCGCCCGCGGAGACCCAGCGGTGGAACGTCATCGACTTGTCGTCGCCCAGCGCGACGTCGAAGCCGTCGAAGCCGAGCGCGGTGAGCCGGTCCAGGCACCGGGCGGCGACCGCGCGCGCGATCGTGGTGAACTCGAACGACAGCGCGGGCAGCGGGTGGCTCAGGCCGGCCAGCACCTCGTCCTCGAAACCCTCCACGTCGATCTTGGCGAAGGTCGGTACCCCGTACTGCTCGACCAGCGCGTCGACGGTGACCACCGGGACCTCGATGGCCGCATCCCACACCTCGCTCTCCCATCGCCCGCGCCGTCCGCGGCCTGGACGAAGTCGGCCGAGGCGGTCGACACGGTCGGGTTCGCGGAGTTGACATGGAACCGGGTGCTCCCGGCGACCGCGCCGCAGGCCGCCCCGACCACTGTCACCCGGTCGTCGTCGGCGTAGATCGCCCGCAGCGCACGCAGGCACAACGGCTGCGGCTCGACGGCGACCACCCGGGCGCCGAGGCGGCGGAAGCTGGCGATGTGGTCACCCACGTGGGATCCGATGTCGAAGACCAGGTCTGCGTCGGCGACGAACCGGGAGTAGAAGGCATCCATCCGCGCGTCGCGCTCGGCGTCGCCGTAGTACACGTCCAACGATCGACGCAGCAGGGACATGGCCGGATCGGCCCGCAGCGCGGCGATCCTGGTGTCGGTGTTGGCCGTCATCTGTCTGAGTCCCGTCCGTCAGGGTGGCCGGGTTACCGGCCGAAGGTGGTCAGGAACTGGTCCCGGAAGGCGTCCATCCGCCAGACCGGCGCCTGCGGCCCCGGCTTGAGCCCGTCCTGCCAGCCCCAGTCGGAGATCCGGTCCAGGACGGCCCGGTCCCGGGTGATGATGCTGATCGGGACGTCGTGGCTGGCGTTCTCGCCGGTGACGACAGCGGCCGGCTGGTGGTCACCGAGGAAGATGAACACCAGGTCGTCGTCCCCGTAGGTCTGCACGTAGGAGATCAGGCTGTTCAGCGTGTACTCGATGGAGGTCCGGTAGTCGGCGCGGATCTGCTTGGTGGTGCGTCGCTTGTCGTCCGACGCACCGCCGGGCCTGCGGAAGGCCGCGCCGTCGCCGATGCCGGCCCAGTCGACCACCTGCGGCACCGGCGTCCAGGGCGCGTGGCTCGACACCAGCGCCAGCTCCGTCATCGTGGGCTTGTCGTCCTGCCGGGCCTGCTCCAGCCGCCGCCAACTGGCCAGGGTGTACTGGTCCGGCATGGTGCCGAAGCTGAACTTCGAACCCCGGTAGGCGAGCGACTTGGCGTTGTAGAACCGGTCGTAGCCGTAGAAGGCCCCCTCCGGCCACGCCTTGGTGACGGCGGGCATCACGCCCACTGTCTCCCAACTCGCCCGGCGGAAGGCCCCGTTGAGGGTCATCCGGTCGCTCGCCAACAGGGTGCGGTGCCGCTGGTCGTTGTCGATCCAGAGGCCGGAGAGCAGCGTGGCGTGTGCGAGCCAACTGCCGCCACCGAAGGTCGGCGAGGTGAGGAAGCCGCTCCGCGCGCCGAACCCCGCCGCGCCCAGCCGGCTGGCGCCGCCGTCCAGGACCGCGCCGACCTGCGGGGCGAACTCCGGGTCCTCGACGGCGTCCCGACCGTAACTCTCCACGAAGGAGATGACCACGTTCTTGCCCCGTAGCGCGGTCAGCAGCTCATCGCCAGGGGTGTCGCCGAACCGGTCCTGCTCGATCAGCGCACCGAACGTCTCCCGGTCGTCGAGGCGCAGGCGCACCTGGAATCCGTGCCCGTTGGCCAGGGTGGTCGCGGAGGTGTCGGCGACCGGCGAGCCCTCGACCACCCGCACGTTGAACGCGGCGCAGACCACCCAGACGACCACCAGCGCCGTGACGACCCGGGTGGTCCCGGTGCGGTGCCGGACCAGCAGCCGACGCGCTCGCCGCACCGACAGGGTGACCAGGACGGGCAGGCCGACGGCCAGCACCGCCAGCGCGACGGCGGCGCCGATGGCGGTGGGCCGGCCGTACGACTCGCTGAGGAAGGCGAACCCCTCGTCGAGCAGGGCCCAGTCGAGCACCGGGTCGAACGCCCGGCTGAGCGCGGCGGAGAACCCCAGGTCGAGCAGCTTCAGCAGGCCGAGCAGGCCGAGGGCCGCGCCGACGACCGTGGCGACCAGCCGACTCCACCGGGCCGGCAGAGCGAGCAGGAGGGCGACGGCCAGCAGCGCCTCCAGCGGAATCCGCACGAACGCGGCCGGAGTGAGCCGGCCGAAGTCGTACGGCAGGGTGAGCACGAGCAGCACGAGCAGCACGGCCAGGACGGTGACCAGCCGGGATCCGACGGAACGCCGCCGTCGAGCCGCGACGTCGGTGTCGTCGTCGCCGGCCCCGCTCGGATGGTCCCCCCGCATCGTGCTCCGTTCCTGGTGCGGCAGCTGACGTACGCGCGTCGAGAGCGACAACCCGGGCATCCTTCCATGATCACTGATGGGTGCGGCCTGCGGGTGGCTCAGACGCGGGCGGTCCCGCGCCGGGCCATGACGGCCGTCCGATGCTCCGGCCAGGGCAGCAGCAGCTCGGTCTTCCCCACGCCCAGCCCGGCGACGGCGGGCACGGTGCCGCTGTGGCTGGGCGAGACGGCCCCGTGGACCAGCGCGGCCGGGATCTCGTGCCGGGTGCTCCGACGGAGACGACGGGTCGCCCACAGCCACCGGACGTCGCGTCCGAACGACTCGACCAGCAGCGCCAGTGACGCCACCACCAGGACGGTGGTCAGCATTCCGGGCAGCGCGCCGCCCATGGCCACCGTCAGCACCACGCCCTGGACCGCCGCGACGACCTTGCGCCAGTAGCGCGGCGGCAGCGATCCGCGCATCCAGCCCAGCACCCAACTGGCGGCGACGAAGGCGTACCGCATAGCGCCGATCGCGAGCACCCAGCCACCCACGGCGGGGGCCACGTGGACGCAGAGCACCAGGACCAGGAAGGAGTCGATCTCCATGTCGAAGCGCGCGCCCAAGTCGGTGGTGGTCCCGGTGCGGCGGGCCGTGTAGCCGTCCACGGCGTCCAGGACCAGCGCCACGCTGGTGAGGACGACCATTACCGCGACCGGCGCCGGTCGGCTGAACGACTCCACCGCCAGGGCCGTCACGCCGCCGACGAGGATCGCCCGGCTCAACGTCACCCGGTCCGCCGGGCTCAGACCGCGCGCGGCCGACCGGGACAGCCCACGGCTGAGCAGCAGGCACAGCACCATCCCGTACGCCAGCCCGGCCGCCCACCCCGCCGTGCCCAGCCCGACCGACCCCGCGAGCAACGCCAACACGACGATCTGCACGATCAGTCCGATGACCGGACCAGTTCGAAGCGTTGACATCGTGCCTCCGTGACTCTGGTGGGTGACCCTGACCGTCATCACGGAAAACATGACCGATCGGTTCATTCTGAACGCGACTCGGCAGGGCGCACGGAGGAGGTGCCCCGACGGGGGCCGGTTAACCGTCCACGATGGGCGCGGCCGACCGCCGCGCCGTCGGTCGTGCCGTCGGGTCAGGGCTTCGGCACTGTGAGCACGTCGGCCCCGTCGTCGGTGATGGCGATCGTGTGCTCGCTGTGCGCGGTCCGGCAGCCCGTCACGCTGCGCAGCGTCCAGCCATCAGGGTCGGTGACGAGGGTGGCGGTGTCCGCCATGACCCACGGCTCCAGCGCCAGCAGCAGCCCGGGGCGCAGCCGGTAGCCGCGACCGGGCCGTCCGGTGTTGGAGACGTGCGGGTCCTGGTGCATCGTCGAGCCGACGCCGTGACCGCCGAACTCGGTGTTGATCGGGTATCCCGCCGCGCTGAGGACGGTGCCGATGGCGTGCGAGATGTCACCGATGTGCGCTCCGGGGCGGGCCGCGGCGATGCCGGCGCTCAACGCGCGCTGGGTCGCGTCGATCAGCGCGACGCTCTGTGGTTGCCGCGCGTCGCCCACGATGAAGCTGATGGCGGAGTCGGCGACGACCCCGCCCAACGAGACGGCGAGGTCGAGACTCAGCAGGTCGCCGTCGGCGAGCCGGTAGTCGTGCGGCAGCCCGTGCAGCACGGCGTCATTCACCGACGTGCAGATGTAGTGGCCGAACGGCCGCGCCCGAAGGACGGCTCGTAGTCGACGTAGCAGGACTGTGCCCCGGCTTCGACGATCATCTCGTGCGCCCACTTGTCGATCTCCAGTAGGTTCGTGCCGACCACGGTGCGACTCTTCAGCGTCTGGAGGATGGTGGCAACCAGGGCGCCGGTTGCTCTCGCGCGCGGCAGGTCGGTGGGGCTCAGGATCTCGATCATGCGGCGCCTCCTCGGACCAATAAGTATCCCGGCCATATTATCCCGGTACTAGAATCGGAGCATGGTCAGGTTGCCGCTCACTCCCGCAGAGGTCGAACGCGGACAGCGCCTCGGCGCCCTGTTGCGTCGAGCCCGGGGAGAGCGCTCGATGCTCCTCACCGCGCTGGACGCGGGCGTTTCGCCGGAGACGCTCCGAAAGATCGAGTCCGGTCGTATCGCCACCCCCGCCTTTCCGACCATCGCCGCGATCGCCGACGTCCTCGGCATCTCCCTCGACGCCGTCTGGTCGGAGATCAACAAATCGGACGACGGTACGGCGCTCGCCCCCTCCGGCCGCACCCCGCGCGAGCGGTTGGCCTCGTAGCTCCGGGAACAGCGCTGGTCCGGTCGGCAGGCGACCGGGACCAGCGGGTGGGGCGTTCAGGAGGCGGCGATGCCTTCCATGCCGATGCCGTCGGCGAACTTCGGCAGGCCCTCGACGGTGGTGACGAGCGTCAGGGAGCCGTCATCGTTGACCTCGTAGCCCTGCACGTTTCCGGCGGTGGCGTTCTGCACGTACAGGAAGCCGTCGCTGGTGGTCATGTCGATCGACCCGCCGCCGGTGTCGGCGGCCACCGCGTGCACCAGTTCGAGCTTGCCGTGGTCGTCGACCCGGTAGGCGCTGATGGTGGAGGTGCCGGCGTTGGCGACGTAGAAGTAGTCGCCGACGCGCTGGATCCAGCACGGCGCCTGCTGGCCGTTGGGCACCGACGGCCCGATCTGGTCCAGCGCGCCGTCCTCCTCCAGCTCGAACAGGCTGACCGCGTTCGCGCCGGACTCGGTGACCAACAGCGTGTCGTCGGTGTCGAAGGTGAAGCCGAACGGGGTGTTACCCGCGTCGCTGACGACGGGGTTGCGGGACAGCTCGCCGTGGCGACCGATCTCGTAGCTGAACATCACGTTCGCGGCCTTGGTCGACACCAGCACGAACTCACTGTCCGGGTCGATCTTCACCTGGGCCGGAGCGGTCCCGAACGCCGGCGGGTTGCCGTTGTGCAGCCCGAGCGACCGGTTGGCGTCCTCGATCCGCGACAGCCGCCCCTTGTGCAGCTTGAACCCCTGCACCGACCCCTCACCACCGGCGTTGAGGACGTACACCAGGTCGCCACGCGCCGCGACGCTGACCGGCAGCAGCCCGCCGGACCAGATGACCTGGAGCTTGTGCAGCCTGGTGCCCTCGACGCCGAAGACCGTCACGGTGTTGCTGCCGGCGTTCACGGCGAAGAGCAGCCCACGGTGGTAGATGAGGGAGCCCTGTGAGGCCAGCGCGTCGAGCGGCGCGCCGATGGTGAACCCGCCCAGCCCGCCGGTCTCGTACTCACCGGCCTTGGTCAGCCGGCCGTCCTCGTCGCGGTCGTACACCTTGATGGTGTTGCCCTCGGCCTTGTTGGTCTGGACGAAGACCGCGCCCTCGTCGCCGTGCTGGTAGTCACCTCCCCCACGGTTGTCGTGGTACCCAGGGCCGCCACCGTCGGCGAAGGCGGGCCCCGGGATGGATCCGACGCTGGTCAGACCCGCCAGGAGGGCTGTCGCGAGCGCGATGCTGCGCTTCATCACTGACTCCTTACGCACACGAAGGGAGGAATATGAGTTTTCCTCTCCTCCGAAAGCTATCGGAGCATGTAGTCGCCATATCGTGATTTACCCTAAAGCGGTAACTTCGCGTCGTTTCATGGAACCAGCAGACGTACCGGCAGCCGTCGCCTACCGCGAAGCGGACCTTCGGCCGGTCAGGGCAGAAACTCCCGGGTCAGGGCGATCAGGGCACGGGCGGCCGCGCCGACCGGGCGGTCCACGGGGGTGGCGAGAGAGAGCGTCCAGTCCAGCTCGGCGTCGGTGACGGTAAGCGTGCGCACGCCCTCGGCGTTGGCCACGACGAAGCGGGGCAGCAGCGCGATGCCGAGCCCGTGCCGGATGTGGTCGGCGCCGGTGGCGATGTCGGGAATCTCGATCGTCACCCGCCGGGAGAGGCCGGCGGTGGCGAACGCCCGGTCGGTCACCGCCCGGTTGCCGTAGCCGACCGGGGAGTCGATGAAGTCCAGGCCGGCGAGTTCGCCGAGCGCCACCGACGTCCGGCCGGCCAGCGGGTGGTCGTCCGGCACGGCCAGGTCGATCACCGAGCGGGCCAGCTCGGCGAGGTGGATGGTGGCCGGAGCCGCGCCGGGCAGCGAGACGAAGGCGAGGTCGAGCCGGCGCTCGACGAGCGCGTCGATGAGCCCCTGCGAGCCGGACGGCGCGGCGCTGGTCCGCAGCAGCACGCCGGGGTGCCGACGGTGGAACTCGCCGAGCAGGGCGGGTAGGTGCAGCAGCCGGATCGAGGTCATCGCGCCGATCCGCAGGGTGCCGCGCAGGCCGCCGTGCACCTCGGCCACCGCGTCCCGGGCGTCGCGGGCCGCGTCCAGGGCGACCCGGCGCGCGGCAGCAGCGCGGCGCCGGGCGTCGGTGAGGAGTACACGTTTGGAGTTGCGGTCCAGCAGCGGTGCGCCCAGTTCGCGTTCGAGGGTCTTCACCCCCGCCGACACCGCGGACTGCACGACGTGCAGGCGGGCGGCGGCGCGGGTGAAGTTCTGCTCCTCGGCCACGGCGACGAAGTATTCGAGTTGGCGGAGTTCCACGGTTCAAGTATCACCTATCGCGATCGTTGCTAGCAGCAACTTTCGTTGCAGGTGATACTTGGCCGGGGCGAGAGTGAGTTCATGTCGTTGTCGACCCTGTCACCGCGCACCGCCCCGTCCGCCCCCGGCAACAGCTCAGGCCGGCACGGCCGAGGCTTCTGGTTGATCGCCCTGGCGTTCCTGACCGCGATGGCGTTCTCCACCGTGCCGGCCCCGCTCTATCCGCTCTACATGGCGCGGGACGGGTTCTCCACCTTCATGGTCACCGTGGTGTTCGCGGCGTACGCGGTAGGCGTGCTGATCAGCCTGGTCCTGGCCGGGCACATCTCCGACTGGGTCGGTCGGAAGAGAATCCTCATCCCGGCGCTGGCGTTGGAGGTGGTCGCCGCCGCGCTGTTCCTGAGCGACCCGTCCCTGCCGATGCTGCTGCTCGCCCGGCTGGTCACCGGCCTGGGCATCGGCATGGTCACCGCGACCGCCACCGCGTACCTGCACGAACTGCACACCGCACACCGACCCGACGCGTCCCGGCAGCGCTTCGAGGTGGTCTCCATCGCCGCCAACATCGGCGGTCTCGGTGTCGGCTCGTTGATCGCCGGGTTCCTCGCCCAGTACGTCGACGTGCCGCTTCGTACCCCGTACCTGGTCTTCGTCGTCCTGCTGCTGGCGAGCATCGTCGCGGTCGCGGTGACCCCCGAAACCGTGCCGGCGCGCCTGACCACGCCCGCCTACCGGCCGCAGCGGATCAGCGCCGACCACGGGAACCGGGCCGGCTACCTGGCCGCGGCGTCCGGCGCGTTCGCGTCGTTCGCCGTGTTCGGCCTCTTCACCTCGGTCGCCCCGGGCTTCGTCAGCGGTGCGCTGCACCACCCGTCGCGCGCCCTGGCCGGGGGGATCGTCTTCGCCGTGTTCGGCGGGGCGGCCGTGGCGCAGACCCTCACCAACCGGCTCACCGCCCCGGCGAAGGTGCGGCTCGGATTGCTCGCCCAGGTCGTCGGGGTGCCCACCCTGCTCGTCGGCATGCACACCGCCAACCTGAGCGCGTTCCTGGTCGGCGGCGTGGTCGCCGGCATCGGCGCCGGCGTGCTGCTCAAGGCGGCCATCGGCACCGTCGCCGCGATGGCGGCACCGGCCCGGCGCGGCGAGGCCCTGGCCGGGCTCTTCCTCATCGGTTACCTGGGGTTGAGTCTGCCGGCGCTCGGCATCGGGATCGCCACCCGCGCGGTCAGCACCGCCACCGCGATGGACTGGTTCACCGGGCTGCTCCTGGTCATGCTCGCCGGCGTGGCCGTGCTGTTCCGTCGCGGCACCGCGACCCGCACCCGCTGATTCCGGCCGTCAGGTCGCGTCCGTCAGCCACGACGCGAGCAGGGACGGGTCGGCGACGTACTGCTCCACCTGCCGGCGCTCCGCCTCGGTCAGCGTCAACGCGCGCAGCCGGGCACCCCACTCGGGCACCCGCTCCGCCTTCTCCAGCGCGGTCGCCAGCTCGATCAGGCCGGCCAGCGCCATCGCCTGCTCGACCACGGGAGCGTCCTCGGCGCGGCGGCGCATCCCCGAGTCGAGCGCCCGGTAGGCCGCCCGGTCGTCCATCTTGAACTCGCGCAGGATCCGCGCGTTGTCGAGCACCCGGGCCAGCCCCTCAAGCTGCTTCGACCCGCCGTACTCCAGGTCCTTCGGCTCGTCGCGCTGGATGAAGACGATGGTGTTGCCGGATGGGTCGACGATGCTGAACCGCGACGCCCCGGCGCGGTAGCGGGACACCCGGGGCAGACCCTTGACCAGCACCTTGCCGTAGGCACGGCGCATCGCCTCGGTGAACGCCGCGTGGTACGCCGCGACCGCGTCGACCATCACCAGGCAGCCACCGGATGTCTCCTTCGCCGGGTCCAGGCTCTTTGGCGCGGGGCCGTAGTGCAATTGGAACCCACTCCACGTGAAGGCCAGGTACACGTACGGCTTGAGCTGCTCGTAGGCCAGCTGGAAGCCCAGCGCCCGCCAGAACGCCACGGTCTCCTCCGGCGCCGCGCAGTGCAGCAGCGGCACCGTGGTCTCGTTCGGCCGAACCTGGTCCTCATCGATCGTCACCTGTCGCTCCCCCGTCCCGTCGGCAGGCCGGCCATTCTGCCAGCACCGGCGGCGCGTTCCACACACTTCGCCTCCTACCCGGGTAGGAGGCGCGCTCCGACCACCGGCCACAACCACGGCTCCCGGTCGGACGCCGTCGGCGGGCACCGCCACGAGCATCTACAGACATGACAGTCAACCTGCGCCGGGCGGCACACTGGCACCGCCCACTCATGGTCTTCGTGTCCGCGATGGCGCTGCTCGCCGTCGTCAGCACGGTCGGCGTCCTCGCCGACTCCCGCGTCCTCGTCGGGGCGCCGATCTGGCTCAAGCCGTTCAAGTTCGCGGTCTCCTTCGTGCTGTACGGCGGCACGCTCGCCTGGATGCTCACAGTGCTGCCGAGGCGCAGCCGGGTGGCCGAGCGGGCGGTCACTGTCATCGTCGCGGTGGCGGTGATCGAGATGGTGGTGATCGTCGGCCAGGTGGTCCGCGGGCAGGCCAGTCACTTCAACGACAGCACTCCGCTGAACACCGCGCTCTTCGCGGTGATGGGAGCGGCGATCATGGTGCTGTTCTTCGCCCACCTCGTCCTCGGCATCGTGGTGTTGATCAGGCGGATCCCCGACCGGGTGGCGCACCGCGCGGTCGGGTGGGGCTCGGGCTGTCGCTGTTGGGCATGCTGGCGGCGGTGCCGATGACGCTGCCGACACAGGACGCGGGGGTCGAGGGGGTCGGCGGGGCGCACAGCGTGGGTGTCGCCGACGGCGGGCCGGGGTTGCCGGTGCTCGGCTGGAGCACCACCGGCGGTGACCTGCGGATCGGGCACTTCGTGGGGCTGCACGCCCTCCAGGTGTTGCCGATCCTGGCGATCCTGCTGAGCCGGTTCGCCAACCGACTGGACGAGCGCACCAGGGCCCGGCTGGTCGTCGTGGCGGGCGCGGCGTACGGCGTCCTCACCGTGCTGTTGACCTGGCAGGCCCTGCGCGGACAGCCGCTGCTGCGCCCGGACGCGCTGACGCTTGTCGCGGTGGCGGCGCTGGTGGTCGCGACCGCGACCGCCGGCGGCCTGGTGCTGGCCCGCCGTCGTCGCCCGGAACTGGTGCTGGCCGCGTGACCGGGACGCTGTTCTCCCTGACGTTCGCGGTGGCCGCACCGTTCTGGGCGCTGATGATCCTGCTGCCGCGCTGGTCGTGGACCGCCCGGATCATCGGCTCCCCCCTGATCGTGCTGCCGGTCGTGGTGATCTACGCGCTGCTGGTGCTCCCGGCGTTCGGCGACGTGCTGCCGGCCGTGGCGGCGCCGACAGTGGACGGGGTCGGTGCGCTGCTCGGCACGCCCACCGGGGCCGCGGCGGGCTGGGCACACATGATCGCGTTCGACCTGTTCGTCGGTCGGTGGGCCTGGCTGGACAGCCGGGAACGGCAGGTGCCGGCGCTGGTCATGGCTCCGGTACTGGTGCTGACCATCCTGCTCGGACCGCTCGGTCTGGCCGGGTACCTGGCGGTGCGGCCCCGGTGGCGGCGGCCGGCCGCCGCCAGCGATTCCCAGCACCTATGCTGACGCCGTGGGCTGGCTGGGACGACTGTTCGACATGCGGGACACTCTCGTACGGATGGCGCTGCTCGTCCTCAGCGGCCTGGGCTACCTGGTCCTCGGCCCGCACCCCACCCGCCCACCGACGGCCACACAGTGGACTCTCGCACTGCTGGCGTTCGCCGTGGCGTTGGTGGCGCACCGTCGAGCGGTGGTCAACCTGGCGGTGCAGGCCGGCCTGCTGGCGGTCGCGATCTGGCTGCTCGACGACATCACGATCAACCAGGTTGGGGCCAGTTGGGCGTTGCTCGAGGTCACCGTGCGGGTGCGACGTCCGGCGACGATCTGGCTGGCCACCGCACTGCTGGTGGTGGTGGACCTGGCCGACTCGATCGGTGACCCCGCCCGTCAGGTCGCCTCCGGCGTCGTCGGTCTGGTTCTGGAGGTCGGCGTGCCGGTGCTGCTCGGCCTGGTCATCCGCGCCAACCGGGAGCTGAGTCGGCAGGCCGTGGAGCGGGCCCTGGCCGAGCAACGCCAGCACGAGTCGGAGAGCCGCGCGGCCCGCGCCGACGAGCGCAGCGCCATCGCCCGCGAGCTGCACGACGTCGTCGCGCACCATGTGGCGTCGATGGTCCTGCGGGTCGGCGTGGCCCGGCACGTGCTCACCGACCTGGACCCCCGGGTGGGCGCGGTCTTCGACGACGTGCACGGCACCGGCACCGCGGCCCTGGCGGAGCTGCGCCGGCTGGTCGCGGTGCTGCGCCATCCCGACGGGGTACGCGGTGACGCGGCACTGACCGCGATCGAGCCCTCGGCGCTGCCGGCGGCCATCGGCGCGGCGATCGACCGGGCCCGGCAGGCCGGTGTCACGGTGGAGGCCGACCTCGACCCGGCGATCGGTGCCCTCGACGCGGTGCGCGCCATGGCGGTGCTGCGACTGACCCAGGAGGCGCTGACCAACGTGGCCAAACACGCGGGAACCTCCGCGCTCGCGCACGTCGAGGTCGCCGTCCGCGACGGATCCGTGCACTGGGCGGTCAGCGACGACCGGCGCGGTGCGGTGCCGGCGGGGGTGCCGGCCGGTGGCGGGCACGGCATCACCGGAATGCGGGAGCGCGTCGAGGTTCTCGGCGGTCGGCTGGAGGCGGGCCCGACCGACACCGGGTGGCGGGTGCGGACCGTCCTGCCGGCCGTGGCGACCGCGTCCGCCGGGTCGCCGGCCGCCTCGGTGCCCCGGGATCGGGAGGGCGCAGCCGGCTCGCCCACGCCGGAGCCGGCGTGATCCGGGTGCTGCTGGTCGACGACCAGCACCTCATCCGCGCCGGGCTGCGCATGCTCTGCGACGCCCAGCCAGACATCGAGGTCGTCGGGGAGGCGGACAACGGCCGCGAGGCGGTCACCCTCGCGGCGCGACTCCGTCCCGACGTCGTCGTCATGGACCTGCGGATGCCCGGTGTCGACGGGATCACCGCGACCAGCCGGATTCTCGCCGAGCGGCCCGCCACCCGCATCCTGGTGCTGACCACCTTCGGCGACGACGACCACCTCTATCCCGCGCTGACCGCCGGCGCCTGCGGGTTCCTGCTCAAGGACGCGCCCCCGACCGAGCTGCTGGACGGCATCCGCCGGGCCGCCGTCGGTGACAGCCCGTTCAGCCCGGAGGTGCTGCGGCGTCTCGTGCAGCGCGCGGTGCACGCCCGCCCGGACCCGCCCCGGAACGTGTCGGGGCTCACCGTCCGGGAACGCGACGTGCTCCGGCTGGTCGCCGAGGGCCTGTCCAACACCGAGATCGCCGACCAGCTCCACATCGGGGTCACCACTGTCAAGACCCACATCACCAGCCTGATGACCAAGACCGACAGCCCCAACCGGGTACGCCTGGCGCTGTTCGCCCGCAGCGTGTGACGGGCCGCGTCCGGGCCGTCAGCCGCGCATCCGCGCGGACACCGCGATGACCAGCACCAGCGGCACGATCAGCAGCGCCGGGGCGACGACCGGCAGGTGCAGGGCGACCAGGGCGCCGACCGCCGCGCCGACCATGAGCGCCAGCAGCACCTGGGCCTTGGGGCGCAGGTCGACCCAGGGGCTGCGCGCGGCGACGCCGGCGATCAGGCTGGTGAGGGTGCCGGTCAGGTACGTGGAGGACAGTCCGGGCACGCCGAATCGTTGGATCGCACTGCTCTGCACCCCCAACGCGACAGCCGAGAGCATCAGCAGCGCGAGATGGACGTGTGTGTCCGGGGTGCGCAGCGTGACCTCCCAGACGACGAGGAACACGACGAACACCGCCAACTCCAGGACCAGCGCCCAGGTGACCCGCCGTGGCCAGACCGGATCGTCCGGCCGCGCCGAGCCGACGACGCGCGCGCCGGCCAGGACGCCGAGGATGAAGCTGATGATGGCGCAGCCGGAGGTCAGGGCCAGCTCACCCGCTCCCCGGCCGGCCGAGAGTCCGAGCAGGACCATGTTGCCGGTCATCACGCTGGCGAAGGCGCCACCGAGGGAGAGAAAGCAGAGGGCGTCGGCACTCCCGGTCAGGAAGGTGAGCACGACGACGAGTGCGTGCCGTCGCCGCAGGAGGCGTTGGTCCTGCTCAACCGCGATGTGTGGGCGGATGACGCGGGGCGCTGTGCTCGACACTGTCGGCCACCTTCCAATAATTGTTCTTCGTATACACTTCGTCCCGACACGTTCACGGAGGGGCGACCAGGTGGCTGAAGACCTGCGGGACAAGCTCGGCGCGCAACACCTGCCGCTACGCGACCAGGTCCTCGCCGCCCTGCGGACCGCCATCATCGACGGCGACTACCTCCCCGGCGAGCGCCTCACCGAGGACCGACTCGCCGAGGACTTCGGTGTCTCGCGTAACCCCGTCCGGGAGGCGCTGCGCGTCGCCGAGGCGGAGGGCTTCGTCGTGATCCTGCCCCGCCGGGGCGCGGTGGTCGCCTCGCCGAGCAGCGGGACCATCGCCGACATGTTCGCCGTCCGCGAGCGCCTGGAGACGCTGGCCGCCCGGTTGGCCGCCGAGCGGGCGAACCCGACGGACGTGGCGGCCCTGCGTGCCCTGCTCGAGCAGGGCCGCGAGGCGACCCAGCGGCAGGACCTGGCCCGGGTCGCGGAGCTGAACAGCATGCTGCACCTGCGCATCCTCCAGATCAGCGGAAACCCCTGGCTGTCGTCGATAGCCAAGTCGCTCTACCTCCATGTCCAGTGGGTCTTCCGGCTCGGGGCGGCGGAACGCGCCCCGCACTCGTGGGTCGAGCACATCCAGCTCGTCGACGCCATCGAGTCAGGCGACGGCGACCGCGCCGAGCGGGCCGCACTCGACCACCTCGACGCGGCCTCCGCCGCAGCCCACGAGAACGCCGAAGGTGGCTACCGCGCCCGCTAGCGACCGCACGCGTAACCCTGCATCCCTCGGGGGTTCGCGCCGGCGGCCAACACCCCCGTCGCCGGGTCACGGGTCACCGCGCAGAGCCGGCCCAGGCTCCAGCCGTCGGTGACCCGCACCTCGTGCCCGTACGCCCGCAGGGCCGCCAGCACGTCCTCGTCGAACCGGTCCTCCACCACCAGGACGCCGGGCTCCATGTCGCGTGGGTAGAACGACCCCGGCAGGCTGAGCGTGTGCCAGGCGGGGGCGTCGATGGCCTCCTGGAGGGGCTGGCCACCGACGAGGTGCCGCAGCAGGAACGGCAACTGCCACTGGTCCTGCTGGTCGCCGCCCGGGGTGCCGCAGGCCAGCACCGGCACCCCGTCGCGGTGCACCATCGTCGGGCTCAACGTCGTACGCGGCCGGCGGCCCGGGGCCAGCGACGAGGCGAGCCCCTCCTCCAGCCAGAACATCTGCAACCTGCTGCCCAGCGGGAAGCCCAGCTCCGGGATGGTCGGCGAACTCTGCAACCAGCCGCCACTGGGGGTAGCGGAGATCATGTTGCCCCAGCGGTCGACCACGTCCACGTGGCAGGTGTCGCCCCGGGTCACCCCGTCCGACTGCACCGTCGGTTCCCCGGTCGTCGGGTCGGCCCGGTCGGCCCGTCGGGTGGCACCGGGCAGGACGTGGGCCGGCAGGCGTGGCTGCGCCCCGTCGGGACGCCCCGGACGCAGCTCGGCCGAGGCGCGGTCGCCGATCAGGGCCGCCCGCTCTCGCGCGTACTGCGCGGAGAGCAGCGCCTTGTCGGGCACGTCGATGCCGTCGCCGTACCAGGCCTCCCGGTCGGCGAAGGCGAGCTTGAGCGCCTCGGCCTGGGCGTGCACGCCGGACGCCGTCTCCGCGTCGTACGCGCCGGGGTCGTCCAGCGCGTCCAGTGTGGCCAGCGCCTCCAGCAGCACCGGGCCCTGACCCCAGAAGCCGGTCTTCGCCACCGAGTAGCCGTGCCAGTCCAGGGTGGCGGGCGTCTCCCAGCTCGCCGAGTACGCCGCCAGGTCGTCGCCGGTGACCAGCCCGGCGTGTGGTTCCCCGCTGGAGTCCTGGAACGGCTGGCGGCTGAAGGTGTCGATCGCCTCGGCGACGAAACCCGTGCGCCAGGCCCGCCGGGCCGCCTCGATCTGCGCCTCCCGGTCGGCGCCGGCCGCCTGTCCGGCCTCCACCAGCCGGCGCAGGGTGTCCGCGTACGCCGGGTTGGTGAACAGCTCCCCCGCGGCTGGTGGCCGGCCGCCGCGCAGCCAGAGCGCGGCGGAGGTGGGCCAGTGCTCCTCGAACAGCGACCGAACGGCTGCCACGGTGACCCCGACCCGGCCGACCAGTGGGTGACCGGCGGCGGCGTAGCCGATCGCCGGCTCCAGCACCTCGGCGAGGGTGCGCGTGCCGTGCTCACGCAGTAGCAGGAGCCAGGCGTCCACGGCACCGGGAACGGCGGCGGCGAGCGGACCGGCGCCCGGGATGAGGTCCATTCCGAGGGACCGGAAGTGCCCGATGGTCGCCCCGGCGGGGGCCGGCCCCTGCCCGCACAGCACCTTCGGCCGGGGGTCGCGCGCGGTGGCCACGATGGCCGGCACCTCGCCGCCCGGTCCGTTCAGGTGCGGCTCGACGACGTGCAGGACGAACCCGGCGGTGACCGCGGCGTCGAAGGCGTTGCCGCCGCGTTCCAGGATGCCCATCGCGGCCTGGCTGGCGAGCCAGTGCGTGCAGGACACCATGCCGAACGTGCCCTGCAACGTGGGTCGGGTGGTGAACGTCATGACAACACCTCACTGGGGTCTGCGCTGCGAACGTCGGGGCCGGTGCCGTCCGGCCGGACCAGGTGGCACGCGGCCATGCCGTCGCCGATCGCGGTCTGCGCCGGCACCTGGGTCGCGCACCCTGTCGAACGCGAGCGGCAGCGGGTGCGGAACCGGCAGCCGGACGGCGGGTCGAGCGCGGACGGCAGGTCGTCGCCGAGCAGCACCGGCTGACGCTGGCGCTGACGCGCCGGGTCGGCCACCGGCGCGGCGGAGAGC
>NZ_JAEVHL010000097.1 GCF_016803395.1 Micromonospora tarensis
CGGCCGCACCGCCGGCCGCGCCGGTCAGCACCCGCCCCGACTTCCCCGCCGAAGCGCCGATCTTCCGGGAGATGGAGGCGGTCTGGTTCCGGTCGCACGGCGACGACGCCACCGCGATCTTCACCCGGCCCAACTTCGACGAGCCGCCGGCGCCCACCACCGCCACCACCGCCACCTCGGCCGACACGGGCCTCCGAGCGGGCAGCGCCGGCCAGCAGGGTGCCGGGTCCGTGCCGGCCCCGGCACCGGCCCGACCGCCGCTGCCGACCCGTACCCCGGGCTCCACCACGACGGCGGCAGCACGCCGGCATCGGGATTCCCGGTGCCGCGCGCGCCGACGGGCTTGGCGTGCCGTCCTCGGCGCCGCCGTCGTACACTCCACCCCCGGCTGACCGGACCGCTCCGGCCGCTCCCGCCGCGGACCCGGACGCCTGGCGGACGGCGGCGGACGAGGGTTGGTCCCGGGCCAGCCGGGCGGCCGAGCCCGCCCCGGCCGGGACGACCCGGTCCGGGTTGCCCAAGCGGGTGCCGCAGGCGCAGCTCGTGCCCGGCGGCATCGAACCGAAGAGTGGCCGGGACCGCAGCCGGCGGACCCCGGATGAAGTACGTGGTCTGCTGTCCGCCTACCACCGTGGTGTACAGCGCGGTCGGACGGCCGGATCGGACCTGAACAGCACCTCGACCAAGGAGAGCCGATGAACAGGCCAGCTGCCATGCAGGACATGGGTTGGCTGCTCACCAACTTCGCCGACAGCGTGGCGGGCATCGCCCACGTGGTGGCGGTGTCCGCCGACGGGCTGCTGCTCGCGTCCTCCCGGGATCTCCCGGCGGACCGGGCCGACCAGCTCGCCGCGATCACCTCCGGTGTGGTGAGCCTGACCGAGGGCGCGGCCCGGATGTTCAGCGCCGGCGGGGTGTTGCAGACAGTCATCGAGATGGACAGCGGGTACCTCTTCCTGATGTCGATCAGCGACGGCTCGTCGATGGCCGTGCTGGCCGCGCGCAGCTGCGACGTGGGTCAGGTGGGTTACGAGATGGCACTGCTGGTCGAACGGGTGGGTGCCGCGCTGGTGCCGCTGCCGCGCGACGCGGTGCGCTCTTAACACCGGAAGGCGGCGCTCCGACCGAGCGCCGGACCAGGGACGGGAGACGGCACCGACCGGCTCCACAGGGGACGAGGAGGTGATCGGGGATGGACCAGCGACGCGTTGACCCGCGCGGCGCGCTCGTGCGCCCGTACGCGGTCACCCGTGGCCGTACCGAGCCCCGCCAGGACATCGCCCTCGAGGCCGTCCTCACCGCCTCTCCCACCCAGGTCGCCGAGTCCCGCTTCGCCGGGCACGACAAGCACCGCATCGCCACGGTCTGTGAGGGCCGCGCACAGTCGCTGGCGGAGATCGCCGCGTACACCCGGATGCCGCTGGGCGTCGCCCGGGTGTTGGTCGCCGACATGGTGACCGAGAGCCTGCTGACGTTACACACTGCTGCTCCCGCCGAGGGGTTCGAGGAGCGGATGGAACTGCTTGGAAGGGTGCTAAGTGGACTTCGCAGGCTATGACCCCGCTGGGGGGCGGCCAGGCCGGGGAATCGTCTCCGCGAAGATCGTCGTCGCGGGCGGCTTCGGCGTTGGCAAGACGACACTGGTCGGGGCGATCTCCGAGATCACACCGCTGACCACCGAGGCGTTGATGACCGCGGCGGGCGTCGGCATCGACGACCCGTCGAAGGTGCCGGGCAAGGAGACCACCACGGTCGCCATGGACTTCGGCCGCATCACGATGGCCCAGGACCTGATCCTGTACCTCTTCGGTACCCCCGGTCAGACCCGGTTCTGGTTCATGTGGGACGAGATCATCCGGGGGGCGGTGGGTGCCGCCGTGCTGGTGGACACCCGCCGGATCACCGACGCGTTCGCCCCGCTGGACTACTTCGAGAACCGCAACCTGCCGTACGTGGTGGCGCTGAACCGGTTCGACGGCGCTCCGCAGTACGAGGCGGAGGAGGTCCGTGAGGCGTTGGCCATCTCGTCGCAGGTGCCGCTGGTGATGACCGACGCCCGACACCGGGACTCGGTCAAGCAGGTGCTGGTGACGGTGGTCGAGCACGCCATGCTCCGGCTCCAGTCCGAGCACGGGCGGGGTTTCCCCACGCCGGTTGGCTGAACCCTCGGGTCACGGCCGGCGGACCACAGCCGGCCGTGACGCGTTCAGTCGACCCGGAGCCGGTAGCCGCGCTTCACCACGGTCTGCACCACCCGGGGCGCGCGCAACCCGGCCCGTAGCCGGCGACGGCCATCTCCACGGCGTGCTCGTCCGCGCCCCGGGGCAGCGTCCGCAGCAGCGCCGTGCGGGACAGCACCCGGCCGGGAGTCTGGGCCAGGGCCCGCAGCACCGCCATCGGGGCTGGGGCGAGTGGCCGCAGCTCGCCGTCGATCACCGCGGCGTGCCCGCGCAACGTGAGCAGGTGCCCACCGGCCTTGAAGGTCACGGTACGGCGGGGCAGCTCGTCGACGATGGTCCGCACCAGCGCGCCCAACCGGGCCCGACCCGGGGCGCTCACCGGCACCCCGCGTCGCAGCAGCGGCTCGGCGGTCACCGCGCCGACACAGCTGGCCAGGACGTCGCCGCGCAACGCGGACAGCACCGCGTCGGTGCGATCCCCGGCGGCCCGCAACAGCGCCTCGGCCGCCGCGCCGAGGTGAACGTCACCGCGTCCACCAGCCGGCCGGCGATCAGGTCGATCAACCGATGCAGCGGTGCCGGGTCGGTCGGCGGCGCCCAGCGGTAGACCGGCACCTCGATGACAGTGGCACCCGCCGCCTCCAGCGCGAGGGTGCAGTCGGGTTGCCGCTCACCGTGCAGCTGCATGGCGATCACCTGCCCGGCCACGCCACGTCGACGCAGGTGGTCGACCACCTCGTCGCAGCTCTCCGAGGCCGGCGACCACTGGTCGTGCAGCCCGGCCGCCCGGATCGCGCCGCGCGCCTTCGGGCCGCGGGCCACCACGTACGAGCTGGCCAGCACCGAGCGCAGCGGCTCGGCCAACCCCCAGCCCTCGGCCGCCTCCAGCCACCCGCGCATACCGATGCCGGTGTTGGCCATCAGGATGTCCGGCGGCTGGTCGAGGCAGGCGCGGGTCGCCTCGCGCAGCTCGGTGTCGTCGGAGAGCGGCACGATCCGCAACGCCGGGGCGAGCACCACCCGGGCGCCCCGGCGTTCGAGCAGCGCGGCCAACTCGTCGCGCCGCCGGTCGGCGGTCACCCCGACGGTGAAGCCCGCCAGTTCTTCGCGCATCAACCCTCCTGTCGCAGCCGCACCTCGACCAGCCCGTTACGGCAACGCGCGTCGTGCCGGGCCACGGCGACCCCGGGCAGGTCGAGGCAGTCCCCGCTGCGCAGGTCGTAGACCTGCTTGTGCAGCGGCGAGGCGAGCGTGGGCACTCCACCACGGCTGCCGACGATCCCTCGGGACAGCACGTACGCCCCGGAGACCGGGTCGCGGTTGTCGATCGCGAACAGCCCGTCGGCCGTCCAGAAGAGGGCGACCTGCACCCCGTCGACCAGGGCGGCGACGCCCCGGTCCGGGTCCAGGTGGTCGAGGGTGCAGACGGTCGTCCAGCTCCGCGTCATGGTCGGGTTCATCGTCGTACCTCCGGTAGGCCAAGGGTGATCGGTTGGGTGCCGCCCGCCGGCATCGGCTGGCCGCGTTCCCGGACGAAGGTGATCGACGGGTCGGGCACCTCGGGGGCGTTCACGAAGGAGGTGTAGCGGCGCAGCCGGTCCGGGTCGTCCAGCACGTCGCGCCACTCGTCGGAGTACGACGACACGTGTCGGGCCATCGCCGCGTCGAGGTCGGCGCAGAGCCCGAGCGAGTCGTCGACGATCACCGAGCGCAGGTGGTCCAGGCCACCCTCCATCGCCTCGATCCAGCCGGCCGTGCGTTGCAGCCGGTCCGCGGTGCGGATGTAGTAGATGAGAAACCTGTCGATCAGCGTGACCAGCGCCTCGGTGGACAGATCAGTGGCGAACAGGTCGGCGTGCCGGGGCCGGAAGCCACCGTTGCCACCGACGTAGAGGTTCCAGCCGGTCTCGGTGGCGATGATGCCGAAATCCTTGCTGCGCGCCTCGGCGCACTCGCGGGCACAGCCGGACACCGCCGACTTGAGCTTGTGTGGGGCGCGCAGCCCCCGGTAGCGCAACTCCAGCGCCACCGCCAGGCCCACCGAGTCCTGTACGCCGTAGCGGCACCAGGTCTCGCCCACACAGGACTTCACCGTCCGCAGTGCCTTGCCGTACGCGTGACCGGACTCGAAGCCGGCGTCCACCAGCCGCCGCCAGATCTGCGGCAACTGCTCGACCCGTGCCCCGAACAGGTCGATCCGCTGCCCACCGGTGATCTTCGTGTAGAGCTGGAAGTCCCGGGCCACCTCACCGATCACGATCAGCTTCTCCGGGGTGATCTCACCGCCCGGTATCCGGGGCACCACCGAGTAGCTGCCGTCGCGTTGCAGGTTGGCCAGGAAGTGGTCGTTGGTGTCCTGCAACGACGCCTGCTCGCCGTCGAGCACGTGCCCGGCGCCCAGCGAGGCGAGGATCGACGCGACCACCGGCTTGCAGATGTCGCAGCCGCGCCCCCGACCGTGCTCCGCGACCAGCCGGGAAAAGGTGTGGATGCCACGCACCTGGACGATCTCGAACAGCTCCCGCCGGCTCAGGTCGAAGTGCTCGCAGAGGGCGCTGGACTGCGCCACCCCGGCGGCGTCCAGGAGCTGCTTGAGCATCGGCACGCACGAGCCGCAGCTGGTGCCGGCCCGGGTGCACGATTTCAACCCCGCCACGTCCGCGCAGCCGTCGGCGATGGCGGCGTCCACGTCGCCCCGGGTCACCGCGTTGCAGGAGCAGACCTGGGCGGTGGCGGGCAACGCGCCGGCGTCCGCGCCGCCGCCGTCGGGGGCGAGCAGCGCCAGCGGCGCGGCCGGCAGCGGACCACCCACACTGGCGCGCAACGTCGGGTACGCGCTGGCGTCGCCCACCAGCACCCCGCCGAGCAGGGTGCGCGCGTCGTCGGAGAGGACCAGCTTCGCGTAGACCCGGGTGGCCGGGTCGGTGAACGTGACGTCCAGGCAGCCCTCGGTAGTGCCGTGGGCGTCGCCGAACGAGGCCACGTCGACGCCGAGCAGCTTGAGCTTGGTGGCGGTGTCCGCGCCCGGGAAGGTCGCCGCACCGCCGACCAGCCGGTCGGCCACCACCTCGGCCGTCGCGTACCCCGGCGCGACCAGACCGTGGCAGGTGCCGTCCACCGCGGCGCACTCACCGATGGCCCAGATCCGCTCGTCGGCGGTGCGACAGGTCGCGTCGACCAGGACCCCACCGCGCGGGCCGAGCGGCAGACCGGCGTCCCGGGCCAGCTGGTCCCGGGGCCGAATGCCGGCGGCCACCACGACCAGGTCGGCGTCGATGGCGGTGCCGTCGGAGAGTTCCAGGGCCGCGACGCCGCCGTCCGGCCCCGACCGGATCGCTGTGGTCGCCACCCCGAGATGGGTCCGTACGCCCAAGTCGTCGACGTAGCGGCGCAGCATCGCACCGCCGGCCTGGTCCACCTGGACCGGCATCAACCGGGGCGCGAACTCGACCACGTCGGTGCTCAGGCCCAGCAGCCGCAGGGCGTTCGCGGCCTCCAGACCGAGCAGCCCGCCGCCGATCACCGCGCCGACCCGCCGGCCCCCGGCGTACGCCCGGATCGCCGCCAGGTCGTCCAGGGTCCGGTAGACGAAGACCCCGGGCAGCTCGGTGCCGGGCACCGGCGGCACGAACGGGTACGACCCGGTGGCGAGCACCAGCGCGTCGTACTGGTACTCGCCGACGGCGGTGCTCACCACCCGCCGTTCCCGGTCGACGGCGATCGCCGGCTCACCGAGCCGCAGCCGCACCCCCTCGTGCGGTGTGTGCAGGTTGAGCTCGTCCGCGCTCACCCCGTCGAAGTAAGCCGAGAGCCGCACCCGGTCGTACGCTGGGCGGTCCTCCTCGGCCAGCACTGTCACCCGCCAGCCGCCCTCCGGGTCCCGGGCGCGCAGCGCGTCCACGAAACGCTGCCCGACCATGCCGTTGCCGATGACGACCAGTTCGCCGCCGCTCATCGCGTCACCTCCACCGATTCCGCCTGGCTCAGCCAGTCGACGATGCCGCTCACCGCGTCCCGGCAGCCGCCGCATCCGGTGCCGGCCCGGGTCGCGGCCACCACCGCGTCGACCGTCCGGGCGCCGGAGCGCCAGCAGCTGACCAGTGCGCCCTTGCTCACCGTGTTGCACTGGCAGACAGTGGCCGCGTCCGGCATCAGTGCCGGTGACGCGGCCGGGGTCGTCCCGACCGTGCCGAGTGCCCGGCCGAGCAGTAACGCCCGCCGGTCGGCGGGCACCGGGTGGCCACGGTCGAAAAGTTGGATCACCGTGCCGACGGCCGGGTTGTCGCCGAGCAGGATCGCGCCGACCAGCCGCTCGTCCCGGATCCGCAGCCGCGCGTACGTGCCCCGGGCCGGGTCGGCGAAGGTCAGCTCCTCGCCCGGCCCGCCGCTGCCCGGGTCGCCCATCGCGGCCAGGTCGATCCCGGCGGCCTTCAGCCGGGTCACCGCCGGGCGGGGCCGGTAGCGGGCCAGCGGGTCCGTGCCGGTCAGCACGTCGGCGAGCACCCGGGCCTGGGCCCAGGCGGGTGCGACCAGCCCGGTGAGCACGCCGTCGTGCTCGGCGCAGTCACCGATCGCCGAGATGGTCCGGTCGTCGGTGCGGAGCCGGTCGTCCACCACCACGCCGCGCCGCACGGTCAGCCCGGCGGCCCGGGCGAGGGCGGTGTCCGGGCGTACCCCGCAGGAGAGCACCAGCAGGTCGGCGCGGAGCGTTCGGCCGTCGGCCAGGTCGAGGCGGACACCTGTGGCATCCGCTGCCACGCCGGTTGCCGGCACGGCCAGCTCGACTGTGACGCCGAGCCCCGCGAGCGTGCCGGCGAGCACCGCACCGGCGGCCGGGTCGAGCTGCCGTTCCATCAGGTGCTCCCGGGGGTGGACCACAGTGGTCGCCAGGCCCCGGGCGGCCAGCCCGCGCGCGGCCTCCAGGCCGAGCAGCCCACCGCCGAGCACCAACACGCTGCGGGCGCCGTCCGCCACGGCGAGGATCCGCCGGCAGTCGTCCAGGGTCCGGAACGGGATCACCCGCTCCGGCAGGTCCGCCGGGTCGAGGCCGGGCAGCGGCGGCACCACCGCGCGGGCACCGGTGGCCAGCACCAGGTGGTCGTAGGGGATGCGTTCGCCGTCGTCGGTGTGCACCTCCCGGGCGGACCTGTCGATCGCGGTCACCGGCACCCCACCGCGCAGGTCGATGCCGTGCCCGGCGGCCTCGGTCAGCTCCACGTCCGGCTCGTCGATCCGCCCGGCCAGCAGGGTGGAGAGCAGGATCCGGTTGTACGCCCGGTGCGGCTCCGCCCCGAGCACGGTGACCTTTCGGTCGCCCTCCCGGGCGTGCAGCTCACCGGCGAGTCGGGCACCGGCCATGCCGTTGCCGACGATCACCACCCGGGCGGTCATGCCTTCTCCACCCGGACCGCGCAGATCTTGAATTCCGGCATCCCGGAGATCGGGTCCACCGCGTCGTTGGTCACCGAGTTGGCCCGTCCCGCCCCGGCGTAGTGAAACGGGGCGAACACGGTGTCCGGCCGGATCCCGGCGCTGAGCCGGGCCGGGGCGCACAGCTCACCCCGGCGCGAGGTGACCCGCACCGGGTCGCCGTCGTCGACGCCCAGCCGGGCGGCCAGGTCGGGGTGCAGCTCGACGAACGCCTCCGGGGCGGCGCGCCGCAGCGCCGGCACCCGGCGGGTCTGGGTGCCGGACTGGTACTGCGCCAGCACCCGGCCGGTGGTGAAGTGCAGCGGGTAGGTGGCGCAGACCTCCTCGGCGGCCGGCCGGTGGTCGACGGGGTGGAACCGGGCCCGGCCGTCGGGGGTGGCGAACCGGTCGGCGAAGAGTCGTGGCGTGTCCGGCCCGTCCCCGCTCGGGCAGGGCCAGTAGACGCCGTCGGCGGCGTCGATCCGCTCCCAGCTGATGCCGGCGTAGTCGGCGGCCCCACCGGCGGAGGCGCGGCGCAGCTCGGCGAAGACGGCAGCCGGGTCGGTGGGAAAACGCGCCGCCGCGACGGCCTCCGGCCGCGCGCCGGGTGCCTCGGTGGCTGCCAGCCGGGCCGCCAGGTCGGCGATGATGGCGAGGTCGGTCCGGACGCCCGGTGGGGGCGGCCGTAGCGCACGCCGACGCAGTACCCGACCTTCCAGGTTGGTCATGGTGCCGTCCTCCTCGGCCCACTGCGCGGTGGGCAGCACCACGTCCGCCAGCGCGGCCGTCTCGGAGAGCAGGAGGTCGGCGACGACCAGCAGGTCGAGGTCGCGCAGCCGACCCTCGATCCGGGCCGCGCGGGGCGCCGAGACCACCGGGTTGGAGCCGAACACCAGCAGCGCCCGTGGGCCGTCGGGGGTGCCGAGCGAGTCGAGCAGTTGGTAGGCCGGCACTCCCGGGCCCGGCAGCTCGTCGGCGGGCACGCCCCAGACCCCCGCCACGTGCGCGCGGGCCGCCGGGTCGTCGATCCGCCGGTAGCCGGGGAGCTGGTCGGCCTTCTGCCCGTGCTCCCGGCCGCCCTGGCCGTTGCCCTGGCCGGTGAGGCAGCCGTAGCCCGACCCGGCCCGGCCGGGCAGCCCCAGCGCGAGGGCGAGATTGACGTACGCGGTGACCGTGTCCACGCCCTTGGCGTGCTGTTCGGCGCCGCGCGCGGTCAGGATGATCACTCGACCGCCGGTGCCCAACGCGCGGGCGGTCGCCTCCAGGTCGGCCACCGGCACCCCGGAGAGCTGTTCCGCCCGCGCCGGCCACCAGGCGGCGACGCCGCGGCGGACCGCCTCGAATCCGGTGGTGCGCTCGGCCACGTACGCCCGGTCGACCCAACCCTCGGTGAGGGCGATGTGCAGCAGTGCGTTGGCGACCGCGAGGTCGGTGCCGGGCAGCGGTTGCAGGTGCAGGTCGGCCTGGCGGGCGGTGGCGGTGACCCGGGGGTCCACGACGATCAGTCGGCCGCCGGCCCGCCGCTGCTCGGTGAGCCAGCGCACCAGCGGCGGCATGGTCTCGGCCGGGTTGGCCCCGACCAGCAGCAGGGTGTCGGCCCGGCCCAGGTCGGCGAGGGGGAATGGCAGCCCCCGGTCGATACCGAAGGCGCGCATGCCGGCGGCTGCCGCCGAGGACATGCAGAACCGTCCGTTGTAGTCGATGTGCCTGGTGCGCAGCCCGATCCGGGCGAACTTGCCCAACGCGTACGCCTTCTCGTTTGTCAGCCCGCCGCCGCCGAAGACGGCGACCGCGTCCCGGCCGGCGTCGCGCTGGACGGCGCGGATGCCGGCCACCACCCGGTCGAGGGCGGCGTCCCAGCTCGCCGGGCGCAGCTCGCCGGTTGCCGGGTCGCGCACCAGCGGGGTGGTCAGCCGCTCCGGGTGGTCCAGCAGCTCGGCGGCGGTCCAGCCCTTCTGACACAGCCCGCCCCGGTTGGTGGGGAACTGGCGCGGGTGGACCGTCACCACGCCGTCGTCCTCGCGCAGTGTCATGCCGCACTGCAGGGCGCAGTACGGGCAGTGCGTCGCCACGTCCCGGGGCGTCCGCCCCGGCCGAGTTGCCGACCGTGCACCGTCTGTCATGTCGGGAAAGCGTGCCGTCGAGCGGTTTCCGGTCCGGGTCCCTTCTGTTTCGGTCCTGTCAAGTGGGGCTCACACCGCACGGGGGTTCGGCGCTGAACGGATGGTCGACATCGGTCGCCTCGCACGGACGCCCGATCACCCCGAGTCGGCGCGGCGCGGTCGGCGGGTCAGGGACAGCCAGCCCAGGAACCGGGCGTGCAGTGCGCGCAGGTCAGGGCGGAGGCCCAGGGAGTACAGGTCGTCGACCGCGTCCTGCATGTTCGCCGCCAGATAGAACGCCAGGGCGATCGGGTGACCGTAGAACTCGGTAGCGAGATGCAGTTGTGCCGGCGCGCAGGGCCAGGGAGCGGCGCAGTTACGGCAGAGCCATGCCGGGCGCATCGGAAGGTGCGGGCGGGGACGACTGGTCATCCGACCCGCACCGGACCTCGTTTGACGCAAGCCGCCGGGGTGGGCGTGTCCACCCAGATCAGGCCCGCTGTCATCACGAACAGGGACCGGCGCGCGACCGCGTCGCCGCTCGCGCCCAGCTCGTAACCGTCGATCCACAGCCACCCGTCGTACGTCGGCCAGTCGAGTACGCGAATCACCCGGACGAAGATCGGGCGGATGAACTGCACACTCGCCGCGCGGGTCAGGTGGAGAAGGTCACCCGCGAGCGGAGTTCGCTTTGGCTTGGGTTCCGTCGTCCGATCGGCTGGCCGCTCCGGCACGGTGCTCCCCCTGGTCGTCGCTTCGGGATCGCCGCCGTGCGCTCGCCAGCGGAGATCTTGGACAGTTTCCGTTAGCAGCTAACGGAAACTGTCCAAGATCTCAGTTGGGCGGGGGCGACTCCGGGTGCGAAGGCATCCGCCCGGTTCTGATCCCTACCGGCTGTGCTGTCTGCCGGATACATTGCCGAGAGCGAAGGGATCAGTACACGACGTAGTTCTATTCCCCGGGACGTTCGGGATGTTCATCTTGGAGGCAGGATGAATCATGCACTTCAAGCGGCCATGGCCGAAGCTGGCGAGACAGCCGAAAGCCTGGCAGCTCAGACGGGGGTAGATCCGAAGACGGCAGCGCGGTGGATAAGCCCGGGACGTGTGCCGCAACCCCGTCGGCGCGCGAAGCTGGCCGCGATCCTTGGAAGGGACGTTGCGGACCTTTGGCCGGATGTCCTCAAGCGGCGCGAGCCGCAATGGCTGCGTGAGTGGGTGGACTGGGAGCGCGAGGCCGTCGCGATTCGGTGGTTCGAGCACACCTGGGTGCCCGGCCTCTTGCAGACCGAGGCTTACGCGCGGGCGACATTGACCGGTGAAGCGCTCACGGCGAGCGAGGTTGCCGATGCGGTCGCCTCCCGCATCGATCGGCAGGCGATTCTCCGCCGTGAGCGTCCACCCCTGCTGGTCGCCGTCGTGCACGAGCTGGTCCTGTACCAGTCGGCGTACGGTGACCGCGCGCTGATGCGTGAGCAGGTCGCTCACCTCGCCGAATGCGCGGTGCTGCCGGCCGTGCAGGTGCTCGTAGTGCCGCAGGACGTCGGGATGTATCCGGGCCTTGGCGGGGGATTCATTGTGGCCGAACTGCCCGACGGCGAGCAGGTCGCGCATAGTGACAGCCAGGCGCGGGCGCAGATCGTCAATGGAGCTGCGGACGTTGCTACGCTAAATCGCAGATGGGAACGCATCAGGAGCGAAGCTCTTTCCCGTCAACAGTCCCTCGACCTGATCAGGAAAGCAGCGGGATCATGGACATGACCGGTGCGCAGTGGCGTAAGAGCACGAAGAGCGGAAACAACGGCGGCTCGTGTGTCGAGGTCGCTGACAATCTTCCCGGCGTTGTCCTCGTCCGCGACACCAAGGACCGCGACGGCGGCACGCTGACCTTCGGGCCGGCGGCCTGGGCCGGCTTCGTCGAGCTGGCGAAGGCGATCGGCCCCGTCGGCTAGGCAGCGCAGCACGTAAGGCCCGCGGCACCCTGGACTCCAGGGAGTCGGGGCCTTTTGCGTGTCCGGGGTCGGTGATCGACTCGGCTTCCTTGAAACCGGGCCATCCCGCACGCCCGGAAGCCCCGACTTCAAGGAACACGAGTGGATCACGCAGTAACTCGCGCTCGTCCCGTGGTGCTTATAATGTGGGAAAATAGTCCCAATATCTAGGAGGCGGCGATGGGCGTGGTGGACGTCTTCGACGCGGTGGCCGGCACCTACGACGAGGCCCGTCGACGGCTCGTGCCCTGCTTCGACTCCTTCTACGGCACGGCCGTCCAGGTGGCCGCGCCGCCGCTGCGCGCCGCGCTCGCGGCCGGTCGTACCCCTGAGGTGTTGGACCTGGGCGCGGGCACCGGGCTGCTGTCGCTGTTGCTCGCCGCCACGGTGCCCGGGGTCCGGTTGACACTGGTGGACGCCGCGCCGGCGATGCTCGCCCGCGCCGCCGACCAGCTGCGCGCCCGGTCCGTGCCGCACCGGACGGTCCGGGCCGACCTGGTCGACCCGCTCCCGCCCGGCCGGTACGACGCGGTGGTCAGCGCGCTGGCGATCCACCACCTGGACGACGACGGCAAGCGGGCGCTCTACCGGCGGGCCGCCGGGGCGCTGGTGCCGGGCGGCGTGTTCGTGAACGCCGAGCAGGTGGCCGGCCCCAACCCGGCCCTGGACCGGCGCTACGACGAGGTGTGGACGGCGCGGATCACCGAGCTGGGCTCGCCGCCGGAGGAGATCGCCGCGGCCCGGGAGCGGATGCGCCACGACCGCCCGTCGAGCGTCGCCGACCAGTGCCGGTGGCTCACCGAGGTCGGTCTGGCCGACGTCGACTGCTTCTTCAAGGAGTGGCGGTTCGCGGTGTTCGGCGGCCACGCCCGCTGAGAGCGGGTGGAATGTACCTTTCGACGGCGGGGAACGAGTCGGTGCACGCGGGGATGACTGGTGGTCACACCGCTGGGTAATCTGCTCGGCATGACTGCCAAGGTGACTCTGTCGTTCACCGACGAGACGATCGAGGAGGCGCGGCGGTTCGCCAAGCGCGAGGGGTTGTCGCTCTCCGCGTGGATGGACCAGGCCGCCCGGGAGAAGGCGCTGCGCGAGGTCTTCACCGCGCACGCCGCCGCCGTGGGCCGCGCCGGCCTTGATCTGGAGTCCGCGGCCCTCGCCGACGCCCGCGAGGTGGGCATGGTCAACGACCTGTTCTCCGGCGGACGGCCGCGTGCTGCGTAGGGGTGAGATCTGGCGCATCGAGGGCGCCCGGGAACGCCTCGGCCTGGTAATCAGCTCGGACGTCTACAACTCCACCGACGTACCTATCGTGATCGTGGTCGAGGTGGTCGAGGAGTCCCTGCTGCGGGACTCGCCGCTCGCCGTGTCGATGGGCCGGTACGTGGTCATGCCCGACCGGATCTCCTCGCCCATGAAGAAGTGGTTCACCAGTTGCGTGGACGTCGCCGACACCGACACGATGCTGCGGGTCGGCCGCGCGCTGCGCATCCTCCAGCAGCTCTGAGCACTGACCGGGCGGCCCGTTCACCATCGCCCCCGGCCGGTGGTGCGGGCCCCGTATCCGCCCCGACCCATTCCGGGCACTGCGCGGTAACCGGGCGTTCCTAGCGTTCCTCCTCGTCACACCGACGAGGAGGAGCCGCCGTGAGCACGCTCACCAGCACCGCAGTCACCGCCGAGCCGCCCGCCGTCACCGGTGGCCGGCAGCCGCTGCACGACTGGCGCCCGGAGGACCCCGACTTCTGGCGGACCACTGGTGCGCCGATCGCCCGGCGCAACCTCTGGGTCTCCATCTTCGCCGAGCACGTCGGCTTCTCGGTGTGGAGCCTCTGGTCGGTGACCGTGCTCTTCCTCGGCCCCGGGTACGGCATCGACCCGGCCGGGAAGTTCCTGCTCACCGCCGTGCCGGCCGCGTTGGGCGCGGTGCTGCGGCTGCCGTACACGCTGGCGGTGGCCCGGTTCGGCGGACGACGCTGGACGATCATCAGCGCACTCCTGCTGCTGGTGCCCACGGTGCCGATGACGGTGCTGCTGGAACCCGGGGTGTCGTACTCCACCCTGATGGTGCTGGCCTGCCTGACCGGGGTCGGCGGCGGCAACTTCGCCTCCTCGATGGCGAACATCAACCTGTTCTACCCACAGCGACTCAAGGGCCGGGCGCTCGGGCTCAACGCCGGCGGCGGCAACCTGGGCGTACCCGCCGTGCAGTTGGTCGGCCTGGCGGTCCTCGCGACCGCGGGTGCCGCGTACCCCCGGTTGGTGCCGGCGGTCTACCTGCCGCTGATCGTGTTGGCCGCGCTGGCGGCGGCCCGCTGGTTGGACACCGTGCCCGGGGCGCGCAACGAGCCGGGCGCGCTGCGGGAGGCGGCCCGCGACCCACACACCTGGGCGATGTCGCTGCTCTACATCGGCACCTTCGGCTCGTTCATCGGCTTCGGTTTCGCCTTCGGTCAGGTGCTCCAGCTCCAGTTCGCCGAGCGGTTCCCGACCCCGGTCGACGCGGCCTGGTTGACCTTCCTCGGTCCGCTGATCGGCTCGCTGATCCGGCCGGTGGGCGGGCACCTCGCCGACCGGTTGGGTGGGGCCCGGGTGACCTTCTGGAACTTCGTGGCGATGGCGGCCGGCGCGGGCACCGTGCTCTACGCGGCCCGCGAGCGCTCGTTCGGGCTCTACCTGGCCGGGTTTCTGGCCCTCTTCGTCTTCTCCGGCGTCGGCAACGGCTCCACCTACAAGATGATTCCGGCGATCTTCCGGGCCCGGGCGGCGGACGCGGTGGCCACCGGGCAGCGCGATCCGGAGGCCGCCGCGCGGTGGGCCCGACGGATGACCGGCGCGTTGATCGGCATCGCGGGTGCGATCGGCGCCTCCGGTGGGGTGCTTGTCAACATCTCGTTCCGCCAGTCGTTCCTCAGCTCGGGCAACGCCGACGCCGCCTACCTGGCCTTCATCGGCTGGTACGCGTTGTGCTTCGCGGTCACCTGGGCGGTCTACCGTCGGCCGAGGGCCGGCCGGCTCACCGGCGTGTGAGCTACGCCACGCTCGGCGGGTCGCTGCGCGGGACCCCACCCCCGTTTTGACCTGCGGACACCGCGCCCGGTATCGTTGCCTGCTGTTGTACGACATCCAGAGGCGTGCCCCATCAGGTACGCTTGGTCGTTCGTGCGCGCTGGTCCGGCCTGCAAGATCTGGTCACCTCGGCGCGCGACCCCAGACCGACGACGAGACAAGGTAGACCTGTGCGTACGTACAGCCCGAAGCCGGGTGAGATCGAGCGTCAGTGGCACGTCATCGACGCCTCTGATGTCGTGCTGGGCCGCCTGGCCACCCACGCCGCCACGTTGCTGCGTGGTAAGCACAAGCCGACCTTCGCGCCGCACGTCGACACGGGCGACTTCGTCGTCATCGTGAACGCGGGCAAGGTTGCGCTGACCGGCAACAAGCGCCAGACCAAGGTCGCTTACCGCCACTCCGGTTACCCGGGTGGTCTGAAGCAGGTCGGCTACGACGAGCTGCTGACCAAGCGTCCCGAGCGGGCCATCGAGCTGGCCGTGAAGGGGATGCTCCCGCACAACAAGCTCGGCCGTCAGCTGATCAAGAAGCTGAAGGTCTACGCCGGTGCCGAGCACCCGCACCTCGCGCAGCAGCCGGTGCCGTTCGAGATCAAGCAGATCGCGCAGTGAGCGCGGGCGAAGGAAGCAGCATGACCGACATCACCACCGAGACCGAGGTCGCCCCGGAAGCCCCCGAGGCCACCGAGGCGCCGGCGCCCGTCGCCCGCGCGCCTCGTGGTGACCGGCCGATCCAGACCGTGGGCCGCCGCAAGGAGGCCATCGTCCGGGTCCGTATCGTTCCGGGCACCGGCAAGATCACCTGCAACGGCCAGGACCTCGAGGCCTACTTCCCGAGCAAGGTGCACCAGCAGCTCATCAAGGACCCGCTGGTGACCGCCGAGAAGCTCGAGGCGTTCGACGTCATCGCCAACCTGCGGGGCGGCGGCACCACCGGCCAGGCCGGTGCGCTGCGGCTCGCCATCGCCCGGGCGCTGATCGTCAGCGAGCCGGACGACCGTCCGGCCCTCAAGAAGGCCGGCTTCCTCACCCGGGACGCCCGGGTCAAGGAGAGCAAGAAGTACGGCCTCAAGAAGGCCCGTAAGGCTCCTCAGTACTCGAAGCGCTGATCTTTCCCAGCGCGTTGTACTTCTGACGGACGGCCGGTCCGCCTCCCCGCCACGGGGAGGTGGGTCGGCGTTCCGCTTTCTCCACCCAGGCAGTGCTCATTCGGAGGTTGGCGGGTATGGGTCGGTTGTTCGGCACGGACGGCGTACGCGGGCGGGCGAACGCGGATCTCACCCCGGAGTTGGCGTTGGCGCTCGCGGTTGCCGCCGCGCACACCCTGGCCGAGACGGACCGCAGCCATCCGCCGCTCGCCGTCGTCGGCCGGGACACCCGGGCCAGCGGCGAGATGCTCGAAGCCGCCGTCGTCGCCGGTCTGACCAGCGCCGGCGCCAACGTGGTGCGGGTCGGCGTGCTGCCCACTCCCGCGGTGGCGTTCCTCACCGCCGAAGCCAAGGCCGACCTGGGTGTGATGCTGTCCGCGTCGCACAACCCGATGCCGGACAACGGCATCAAGCTCTTCGCCGCCGGCGGCCACAAGCTGCCCGACGAGATCGAGATGCAGATCGAGGCGGCTGTCGAGACGAACGCCACCACCGCCTGGGACCGGCCGATCGGTGCCGGCGTCGGCCGCGTGCACGACCTGCTCGACGGTGCCGACCACTACGTCCAGCACCTGGTGGGCACCGTTCCGCACCGGCTCGACGGGATCAAGGTCGTGGTCGACTGCGCCAACGGCGCCGCCGCCGAGGTCGCCCCCGTCGCCTACCGGGAGGCTGGCGCCGAGGTCATCGCGATCCACGCGGATCCCGACGGGCTGAACATCAACGACGACTGCGGCTCCAACCACATCGAGGCGCTGCGCGCCGCCGTGGTCGAGCACGGCGCCCACCTGGGCATCGCCCACGACGGCGACGCCGACCGTTGCCTGGCGGTCACCGCCGACGGCGACGAGGTCGACGGCGACCAGGTGATGGCGATCCTCGCGCTGGCCATGCGGGACGCCGGCACGCTCACCCAGGACACCCTGGTGGCCACCGTGATGAGCAACCTCGGGCTGCGGCTGGCGATGTCCGCCCAGGGCATCCGGCTGGTGGAGACCAAGGTCGGCGACCGGTACGTGCTGGAGGAGCTGCGCGCCTCCGGCTTGGCGCTCGGCGGTGAGCAGAGCGGCCACATCGTCATGCCCGCGCACGCCACCACCGGCGACGGGGTGCTCACCGGCCTGCACCTGATGGCCCGGATGGCGGCCACCGGTCAGACCCTGGCCGAGCTGGCCTCGGTGGTCACCAAGCTGCCTCAGGTGCTGATCAACGTGCCGGTCGGCGACCGTACCGTCGGTGCCGCCGCGCCGGCCGTCCGCACGGAGGTCGAGCAGGCCGAAGCGGAGCTGGGCGAGACCGGTCGGGTGCTGCTGCGCCCGTCGGGCACCGAGCCGTTGGTTCGGGTGATGGTGGAGGCGGCCACCGAGGCGACCGCCCGCACCGTCGCCGAGCGGATCGCCGAGCAGGTCCGCACCGCCAGCCCCACTGCCTGACAGTTTCCGCGCCCTGGTCGCCGGCCCAGTCGCCGCAACGGTTCGTGGCGGCTCGGTCGGCCGACCCGGACGGCTCCCGCCGATGCGGTCGCTCACGCCGACGAGGTCGCTCAGGCCGACGAGGCCAACCCGCGCAGCCGGTTGACCGCCTCGGCCAGCACTTCGGGGCGCTTGCAGAAGGCGAAGCGGACCAACCGCCGGCCCGCGTCGGTGTCGTCGTAGAACACCTGTGTCGGCACGGCCACCACACTGCAGCGCTCCGGC
This sequence comes from Micromonospora tarensis, assembly GCF_016803395.1. Lineage (GTDB taxonomy): Bacteria > Actinomycetota > Actinomycetes > Mycobacteriales > Micromonosporaceae > Micromonospora > Micromonospora tarensis. The sequence continues at coordinate 17,598 of NZ_JAEVHL010000097.1, forward strand.
AACGAGCGGCAGAACTCCACCCCGTCCCGGCCGCCGAGGGCGGTGATGTCGGCGGTGACGAAGTACGTCCCCTCCGAGTCGAGCACCTCGAACCCGGCATCGGTGAGACCACCGACGAGCTGGTCACGCCGCTGTTGGAGACCATCCCGGAAGCCGGTGTAGTAGGCGTCCGGCAGGGCCAACGCCACGGCCACCGCCGGTTGCAGCGGCGCGGCGTTGACGTAGGTGAGGAACTGCTTCACCCGGAGCACCGCCGAGACCAGTGCCGCTGGGCCGCTCGCCCAGCCGACCTTCCACCCCGTGCAGGCGAACGTCTTGCCAGCCGACGAGACGCGCAGCGTCCGCTCCCGCATTCCCGGCAGAGCCGCCAGTGGCAGGTGCCGGCTCGCCGCGTCGGTGAAGACCAGGTGCTCGTACACCTCGTCGGTGACCGCGTACGCGCCGAACTCCTGGCACAGCTCGGCGACCAGGGCCAACTCGGCCGGGCTGAAGACCTTGCCGGTCGGGTTGTGTGGTGAGTTGAGCAGCACCAGCCGAGTGCGCGGGCCGAACGCCGCGCGCAGCGCCGCCGGGTCGAAGGCGTACCGGCCGTCGGCCGTGGGGCGCAGGGTCACCGGCCGGCGGACCGCGCCGGCCAGCGCGATCGAGGCGGCGTACGAGTCGTAGTACGGCTCGAAGCAGACCACCTCGTCGCCCGGTTCGCAGAGGGCGAGAATGCTCGCCGCGACCGCCTCGGTGGCCCCGGCGGTGATCACGATCTCGCCGTCCGGGTCGTACTCCAGGTCGTAGAACCGCCGCTGGTGGGCGGCTACCGCCGCGCGCAGGGCGGGAATCCCCGGGCCGGGCGGGTACTGGTTCTGCCCGCCGCGCAGCGCCTCCGCGGCAGCGGCCAGCATCTCCGGTGGGCCGTCGGTGTCGGGGAAGCCCTGGCCGAGGTTGACCGCGCCGGTGCGAACGGCGAGGGCGGACATCTCAGCGAAGATCGTCGTGCCGAACGGCCGCATCCGGGCCACCAGCGGGTCGATATCGGTGCTCGTCGTCACCCGCGCCAGCCTACGGCCACCCGCCGCCCGAACCTAAGCCCCACCGGACGCGCATGATCGACTCGACATCGCTGAAAGCGGGGTATCAACCGCGCTGCGAAAGCGCGATTTCAATGAACCCGTGTCGATCAAGCGCCGACGCGCCGCCAGCTGACGGGTCCGGTGGGGGAGAGGGGGACGGATCGGGCGGAGGCGCGTCGGACATGGCTGCTCCGGGCGGGAGTGGGTATGGGACGAACGAGCAGAGGACGGGCGCGCCGAACCCGCGGAGAGATTGTCGTACCCGAAGGCGTGCCGCAACCCCGGCGTCCCGGGCGGACCAGGAGTGGGCCGCGAAGCTCGTCCCGGTTGCGACCCCTCAGCCACCGATCGCTCAGATCCCGTGATTGATAACCCGACTTTCGAGCACCCATCGTGAGTGAAACTGGGTTAGGCTGCGGGCCATGTGTGGAATCGTGGGATACGCGGGCGCGCGCCCCGCTCTCGGCATCGTCCTCGACGGGCTGCGGCGGCTGGAATACCGCGGCTACGACTCGGCGGGTGTCGCCATCGTCTGCGACGACCAGCTCCTGACCGAGAAGAAGGCCGGCAAGCTCGCCAACCTGGAGAAGGTGCTCTCCGAGCGGGCTGCCGACGACCCGACCTCCTGCGCGGCCAGCCCGATCGGCATCGGTGACGGCACCACGGGCATCGGGCACACCCGGTGGGCCACCCACGGCGGCCCGACCGACCGCAACGCCCACCCGCACGTCGCCCCCGACGGCCGGGTCGCGGTGATCCACAACGGCATCATCGAAAACTTCGCCAAGCTCCGCGCCGAGCTGGAGGCCGACGGCGTCCAGTTCGCCAGCGACACCGACACCGAGTGCGCCGCGCACCTGCTCGCCGCCGCGCTGGCCGACCTGCGCGCCGCCGGCCAGCCGGACGGCCCGCAGCTGCTCGCCGCCGGCATGCGGGTGGTCTGCCAGCGGCTGGAGGGCGCCTTCACCCTGCTCGCGGTGGACGCCGCCGTGCCCGGAGCGGTCGTCGGCGCCCGGCGCAACTCGCCACTTGTGGTCGGCCGGGGCGACGGGGAAAACTACCTGGCCAGCGACGTCGCCGCGTTCATCGAGCACACCCGGGAAGCGGTCGAGCTGGGCCAGGACCAGATCGTGCTGATCACCGGCGACAGCATCGAGATCACCGACTTCGAGGGCCAGCCCGCCGCCGGCAAGGACTTCCACATCGACTGGGACTCCTCGGCCGCCGAGAAGGGCGGCTACGACTGGTTCATGCTCAAGGAAATCGAGGAGCAGCCGCAGGCCATCGCCGACACGCTGCTCGGCCGGCTCACCGAGAGCGGTGAGATCGCCCTCGACGAGGTCCGCCTCAGCGACCAGGACCTGCGCGACGTCGACAAGATCTTCATCGTGGCCTGCGGCACGGCCTACCACGCCGGCATGGTGGCCAAGTACGCCATCGAGCACTGGACCCGGATCCCCTGCGAGGTGGAGCTGGCCAGCGAGTTCCGCTACCGCGACCCGGTGCTCGACCGGTCCACGCTGATCGTGGTGATCTCGCAGTCCGGCGAGACGATGGACACCCTGATGGCGCTGCGCCACGCCAAGGAGCAGAAGGCCCGGGTGTTGGCGATCTGCAACACCAACGGCTCGACCATCCCCCGTGAGTCGGACGCCGTGCTCTACACCCACGGCGGGCCGGAGATCGCCGTCGCCTCCACCAAGGCGTTCCTGACCCAGGTCGTCGCCTGCTACCTGATCGGTCTGCACCTGGCCCAGGTGCGCGGGATCAAGTTCGCCGACGAGGTGGGCGCGGTGGTCGCGCAGTTGCAGGAGATCCCGGGCAAGCTGCGTGAGCTGCTCGACCGGATCGAGCCCGTCCGCGAGCTGGCCCGGGACCTGAAGTCCGAGCCGACAGTGCTGTTCATCGGCCGGCACGTCGGCTACCCGGTGGCCCTGGAGGGCGCGCTGAAGCTCAAGGAGCTGGCGTACATGCACGCCGAGGGCTTCGCGGCCGGTGAGCTGAAGCACGGCCCGATCGCCCTGATCGACAAGGGCACCCCGGTGATCTGCGTGGTGCCCTCGCCGGTCGGTCGGGGCATGCTGCACGACAAGGTCGTCTCCAACATCCAGGAGGTCCGGGCGCGCGGCGCGCGGACCATCGTCATCGCCGAGGAGGGCGACGAGGCCGTCGTCCGGTACGCCGACCACCTGATCTACGTGCCGAGGACGCCGACGCTGCTGGCCCCGCTCGTCACCACTGTGCCGTTGCAGGTGCTCGCCGCCGAGATCGCCGCGGCCCGGGGGCACGACGTGGACCAGCCCCGCAACCTGGCCAAGTCGGTCACCGTCGAGTAACCCTCAGCGGCCCAGCACGACCCGGGCCATCCCGTCCAGCGCGGGATTGCCCGGGTCCCAGTAACCGGTGTGCCCACCTCGGCCACTGCCGAAGACCCGGCCGCCGAATCCGGGATCCGACGGGTCGTGACCGAACCACAGCTCGTGCCCGGTCCGACCGGGCCAGCCCAGCACGGCGGCCAGCGGAGCCGCGCCCGACAGCGCCCGTCGGCCCAGCTCGTCCGCCGGGCGGGCGGCGCGGATCACGTCGTCGGGGGCGCTGCTCGCCCACACCTCCGCAGGTGGCACGCCCAGCTCGGCGGCGCGCGACACGCCGACACCTGGCGAACCGACGAAGACCAGCGCGTCGGCCGCCAGCCCGTGCTCCCGGGCCGCCACACCCACCACCAGCGACCCGTAGCTGTGCCCCAACACGGTCTGCCGGGCCGGCGGCCCCTCGTGGCTGGCTCGTAACCCCTCCTGGAAGCGGTGCAACGCCGGGCCGGCGTCGCGGGCCTGGTCGGCCGAGGCGGCCTCGGTCAGGAAATCCGGAGCGTCGTAGTCCACCCAGAGCACCGCCGCGCTGCGCTCGGCCGGGGCGAGCGCGGCGCACCGGTCCAGCACCCGTGCCGCCCGGCCCAGCTCGCCGGGAGCGTCGTCCAGGCCGGCGGTCATCCCCGGCACGTAGGTCAGCACCCGGTCGGCGTGGTCGGGGTCGCCGAGCGTCACCACCGCCCGGCCCTCGCCGGAAGGATCCAACCCGAGCAGGTACGCCCGGGGCGACCCGCCGGCCGCCAGTCGCCCGGCCAGCGCGTCCAGACCGGCCAACCGCCCGGCCAGGCCGCGCAGCCGGATCGTGGTGA
>NZ_JAEVHL010000098.1 GCF_016803395.1 Micromonospora tarensis
CAGCGCTGGTCGTCCGCCGAGCCTCGGACGACGACCGCGACCAGGTCGCTCCGGTCCCGCAGGTCCGGCCGTTCGACCCGATGGCCCCGGCCCCGACACCAGGCCGGCAGGTGCACGGGCAACGCCGGGTCGCGGCCGAGGACCGCCAACCGGCCGCCGGGCGGCAGCGCGCCAGGGCGCGGTGGACGAGGAGATGCGCGCCCCGGCCGAAGCCCAGCTCGCCGAGGTCGACCTCGGCGTCGGCGGCCGGTGCCGTGCTCACGGTCGGTAGTCCGTGGCCGTCACCCGCCCGTCCGGGGAGTAGAAGCCAGTGGCGTCGACCGCCCCGGCGAGGGCGTCGTACCCGGTGCTGCGGCCGTCCCGCCAGGCCGTCAGCCCCTCCAGGTCGAGCAGCGGACGCACCTGCGGATCGGCGTACGACATGCCCAGCAGCAGCGTGCCGAACAGCCGGACCCCGGCGGACTCCGGCTCGCGGACCGTCATGTTGCAGTGGTCGTAGCGTGCCGTCTGCGCGACGATCCGGGTGCCCTCGGGCGGTAGCGTGCCCTCCCGCACGAACGCCAGATGGTTGCCGTCGATCATGCAGGCGGCGTCGACCGCCCCGGCCACCAGGGCGCGGGCCGCGTCCCGCTCGCCACCGATGTGGTCGCCGTGCAGGCCGACGCCGATGTCGAACCGGCGCACGTCGACCTCGACCCCGGCCGACGCGAGGTGAGCCAGTGGGATCAGGGTCGCCTGCGGGCTGTCCACCGCCCCGACGGCGACCACCCCTCCGGCGAGGTCCGCGACCTGTCGTACCGGCGAGTCGGCGCGCACCACCACGATCGAGGTGAGGTCCTGGTCGGTGTCGCGCATGGTGAGCGCGTGCACGGCCGTGCCGTTCGCCGCCGCGAGTCGCTCGGCGCGCAGCCAGGCCAGGGGCGAGTTCCACGCCGCGTCGATCCGGCCGGCGACAAGGTCCTCGACCTGTCGTTCGTAGTGCGAGTAGAGGACGAAGTCGAACGCCAGCCCGCGCCCGCGCAGCCAGGCGCGGAAGCCCTCCCAGATGGTCACCACCTTGGGGTCGTACGCGACCGCGCCCATCAGCACGGTGGGCGCGGCCATCAGCGGTTGGCCTCGTCGAGCAGCGGCAGCCCGGTGGCGACCCGGCCGACGAAATCGTGCAGCGCGTCGGTGGTCGGTGCCATCACCCGGGCGGCGCGGGCATCCCGGAAACGGCGCTCGAGGCCCAGCTCCTTGCGGAAGGCGCTGCCGCCGCAGAGCTGCATCGCGCCATCTGTCACGTCGGCGACGGTCTCGCCGGCGAGCGCCTTGACCTGCAACACCCGCAGCGTCGCGTCGTCACGGCCGGCCTCCAGCGCGCTGAGGGTGTCGCCCAGGAAGGCCCGCAGCGCGTCGGTGCGGATCATCAGCCGGGCCAGGTCACGACGGGCGACGGGCGCGTCGCGGAGGGCGGCGCCGGTGTGCGTGAGCGTCGTCCCGGTGAGATGTCGACTGGCCTCGGCCGCCGCGCTGTCCGCGAGACCGAGGCAGAACGCGGCGTTGAGCACCAGGAACCAGGGCAGGACGGTGCCGAGCGCGGTGTCGAGCCCGGCACCGTCGGCCGCCAGCATCCCGGCCGAGGAGACCCGCAGCCCGGCGGCGGTCATCGGCCGGGAGCCGTTGCCGCGCAGGCCGAGCCCGTCGAAGTCGCCGGCCACGCTGAGGCCGGTGCGGCCGGCCGGCACGAGCCACAGCGTCATCGGGCCGGCGTCGCGGGTCAGCGGAAGGCTCGACCAGACGTAGCTGTCGGCCTCGCCGGCCGAGGTGACCCAGCTCTTGCGGGCGTCGAGGCGGACGCTGCCGTCGTCGGCGGCCGTCGCGGTGCCAATCGGCGACCAGAAGTGGCTGCGCGAGCCGTACTCGGAGAAGGCCAAGGTGGTGAGATGACCGCCGCTGGCGATGGCGGCGCGGATCTCGCGCGGGCCGTGCGCCTCGATCACGGCGGTCGCCGCGTAGTGCATGAGCACCACCATCGCGGTGGACCCGCACTCGGCGGCCAGCCGTTCGATGAGCTCGGCGACCGTCCGCAGGCCGTGGCCGCCGCCACCGACGTCGGTCGAGCAGGCCAGGCCGAGCAGGCCGGCCGCGGCGAGGGCGTCGACGCCCGGACGGGGAAACGTCCCGTCCCGGTCGACGATCGATGCTTGTGGACGGATCACGTCGTCGATCACCGTGCCGAGCGTGTGCGAGACAGATCTTTCGGACTCCGCGTTGTCGACAGTGCTCGTCATGCCGGTGCCCCTTCAGCCGGGCCGGTGGGACCACAGTCGAGACTATCCACACCGGAGCACACAGCGCGAGCGTCGGATCACCGTCCGGTACGGGTGCTGTCCCGGTAGGGGCGACCGGGCCCGTCGTCGCGGTCGATCCGCAGCTCCCGCTCCAACTCGGCGATGACCGCACGCAGATCGTCCAGCCGCTGGGTGAGCGCGATCCGGTCCACCTCGTCGGGTACCCCGTCGCCGTCCTCGTCGTACCCGGGAGCCAGCCGTTCGGTCATCTCCAACCGGCGCGCCTCCTCCATCGAGTTGACGATGACCGCGATGAGGATGTTGAGCAGCAGGTTGACGGTGATGACCACGTAGCTGACGTAGTAGAGCAGCGTCCACGGCGAGATCGTCATGCCCTGCTCGATGAGGTCCGGCAGCGTCTCCAGCGACAACAGCACGAACAGGGTCAGCAGGGACCGGCCGATGTCCCCGTACTCCTCCGGATACCTGCTGCCGAAGATCAGCCAACCGGCCATGCCGTAGACGTAGAGGGTCACCACGGCCAGGGCGAGGAACCCGGTGACGCCCGGCAGGCTGCGCCACAGCGCGGAGACGATGGTCCGCAGGCCTGGCGAGAACCGCACCAGCCGAACCATCCGGGCGACCCGCACCACCCGCAGCAGCGCCGAGTCGCCGTGCAGGCCGGGCACGAAGATCGCTGCGATCACCACGAAGTCGAAGACGTTCCAGCCGTGCCGGAAGAAGTCCTGCGGACGCCTGCCGTACGCGGCCATCCGGGCGCCGATCTCGACGACGAAGACGGCGCGGAAGACCATCTCCAGCCCGTGCAGCGCGGTGTCCGCCGGGCTCAGGTCGTCGTACGTCTCCAGGCCGAGGACGATGCCGTTGGCGAGGATGACCACGACGATGGCGATCTCGAAGGGGCGGGACCGGGCGAGCCGGTCGCAACGGTCGGTCCAACCTGAGCGGTGCCGCGGTGGTGTGGCCGGCCCGCCCCGCGGGGCGGGCACGGGAGCGTCACTCACCAGCCGGCCGGCCCGATCATGTGACGGTGCGGATGGTGTGCGGGCATGTCCACCAGCCTAGCCAAGATCAATGACAGTGGGCGATCGCGCGACCCGCTCAGGAGTGCGGCGTCCGCTCCGGCCTCACCGGCGCCCCGAAGAAGTCGGCGAGTGGTTCGACGGTCCTCGGGTGCGCCCGGTTGATGGCGTCGTGGCCACTGCGCGCAATCGTCAGCGTCCGGGCTCGCGGCAGGGCGCGGGCCAGTGCCGCGTTCTGCTCGACGTAGTACGGCGGGCCGCCGGCGCCGCAGGCCAGCAGCACCTCGGCGCTCACCCCGGCCCAGCGGGTGGCCGGGCCGTCGTGCGCCAGGATCAGAGCCGCCTCGTCCAACGTCGCCGGCAGCAGCTCACCCATGGTCCGGCCGATCGGCGTACGCAGGAACGCGCGGATGATCGCGATCCGGACGCTGAGCGGGAGTTTCCCCGCCACCATCTGCGAATTGATCCCCGCGGTCGTGATGGCGAGGCTCCGGGCGGTGTCGCCGGCCCGTAGCGCCGCCTGGGCGGGCGCGAGCCATGCCGACGGGAAGCTGCCGTCGATCGAGACCGCGGCGTCGTAGAGGGCGAGCCCGTCGATCGGCAGTCGGAGCGCGGCTTCGAGCGCCAGGAAGCCGCCGCCGCTGTGGCCGATGACGTAGCCGGACCCGGTGTGCGCCAGCACGGCGGCGACGTCGTCGATCTCCTGGTCGACCGTGTAGGGCATCGACCTCGGTGGCGCGTCGGCCCGGCCCCGTCGGTTGTAGAGGTGCACGGTGAACCGGTCGGCGAGCGCCGTGGCCAGCCGCCGGTAGACGTCGATCGTGACGCCGCCGCCGTGCATCACGACGATCCCCGGCCCCACCCCCGTCGAGTGCACCACGATCGTCGTGCCGTCCCGTGCCCTGACCTGCTCCATGATCGGCCCACCCTTCGACGCTGACAACAACTGCGAACGATGTTTGCAGTTTACAGTAGATCAGTGAGTGACGCAGCCCCGAGCACCGACCACGGCGGTCCCGACCGGCAGCCGATCTGGAGCAGACCCGAACGCGGCAGTCGCGGCCCCGCTCCGGCGCACAGTCGGGACAGCATCGTCGTGGCTGCCATCGCCCTGGCCGACACCGAAGGGCTGGCCGCGGTGTCGATGCGCGCGGTGGCCGCCGCGCTCGGCACCGGCGCCGGATCCCTCTACCGCTACCTGTCGTCCCGCGACGATCTGCTGGACCTGATGACCGACCGGGCCGTGGGGGAGTTGCGCCCGTACCCGCGGGTGACGGACGACTGGTTGGAGACGATGGTGCTGCTGGGTCGACGCCAGTTGGCACTGTTCGGCGCCCACCCGTGGCTGCTCGATGTGATCCACCGGCCCTCCGGGGTCGGCCCGGAGAGTCTGGCCTGGTTCGACAACTGCCTCCGGATCCTGGAACCGGTGCGCTGCCCCGTGGCCGCCAAGTTCGAGGCCATCGCGATGATGACCGGTGTGGTGAGCCTCTTCGCCCGGCGCGAGTCCGCCGCCGGGGCGTTCAGCTTCGCCGGGGTGGACCTCGCGGCGTACCCGCACCTGGTCGCGGCGTTCAGTGCGCCCCCCGGGCCGGCGCCCCGGGCGGACCTCGTCGAGCGGACCCTACGCAGCTTGCTGAGCGGTCTGTTGCTGACGGAGTCGACCGACGCCGAGTAGCCGGCCGGGACGCGGGAGCGCCCGCAGCCGGCGTCACGGCGCGGTGGTGAGATACCGGCGGTAGCCGACAGCGGACTGCGCGAACCCGATCGACGCGTAGAACCGGTGGGCCTCGGTGCGCGCGGCGTTCGACACCAGTTGGACCTTGTAGCAACCGGCCGCCGTCGCGTATTCGAGCGCCGCCAGCATGAGGACCCGAGCGACCCCGCGACGCCGCCAGGTGGGTGCCACCACCACGTTCTCCACCACCATGTACGGTCGCGCGCCGTGGGTGAGGTTGGGGGCGACGAGGGTGTCCAGGGTGCCCACGAAGGTGTCCCCGGCGACGGCCAGCAGGAGACGGCGGCCAGCCTGCGCGTGCAGGTCACGCCAGGCGCAGGCCAGCCGGTCGGCGTCCGGGCGTGAGTCGCCGGGCGCGAGCTGCCACAGCACGTCGAAGACCCGCTCGGGGTCGTCCTGCGGCACGGCGGCGCGGACGACGACGTCGTCGCCGCTCACCGGCCCGGTGCCCGAGTGTCCCGTTCGGACCGCGCCGGGTGCCGACGTGGCGGTCGGCGGTGCCGGCCGGTCTGGTCATCGACGTGCCTCGCCATGCGGTCGAGGATACGTGGCCACCCGCGCCGCGTCGCGGACCGCCCGCGACAGCCACGGGCGCGAGGGGAACCAGTCAGTTGGCGTCCTGCGCGCAGATCGCGGTCATCTCGGTCAGGTAGCTGGCCAGCGTGGGTAGACCGGCGTCGGCCCGACGTCGTTCGACACCCGACTCGTCCCTGATCGGGGTCGACGGGACGGGACCGTTCGGCCCGCAGCGGATCTGCGTGCCGTACACCTGTGGTTCGCCCCTGCCCACCGCGACCCGGTCCTCCAGGTAGGCCAGGTTGCCCGGCGACGCCTGTCGGCTGGCCACCGCGGCGCGCAGCAGGTCCAGCGCCTCCTGTTGGAAGGCCGAATCCAGGTCGGAGTGCTGCGCGATCGCCCAGGCGGCGTCGCCGCCGTCCGCGCCGACCAGCGCGAAGGTCGGCCAGCCGTGGGTACGAATGATCTCCTTCAACCGGGCGGTGCGGGCCTGGTCGGACTCGGTCTGCGGGGTGCCCTGGCGCTCGCCCTGGTCGCGTTGCAGCATCGCGATCAACTCGTCGTGCAGGGCCTGGTCGTAGCCGACCGGCGAGCGGACGACGGCGGACCGGGTGGCGGGAGGTGCGCTACGGGTTGGCTCACCGGCTGATTCGGGCGAGCCGCCACAGGCGCTGAGGGTCAGCGTCACCGCCAGTGGCAGCGCGACCGCCGACCGGAACCTCACCCGGTCGATTGTCGTCCGGTGGTGGTCAGCCCACAAGGCGCGCACCGGGTCCCGGCTCAGGTGTTCAGCGTCTCGCGCGGCGGTACGCCGTAGCTGGCGTGATACCGGGCGGTGAACCTGCTGTGGCTGGCGAACCCCCATCGGCTGGCGATCGCTGAGACGGTCTCCTGTCGGGGGTCGGCACGTAGCAGGTCGTGGTGTGCCCGAACGAGTCGCAGCCGCCGTAGGTAGGCCATCGGTGTGGTGCCGAGGTGGCGGCGGAAGGCGAGCTGCACCGCCCGCAGGGAGACGCCGGCGGCGCCGGCGATGTCGGCCGCGCTGATGTCCCGGTCGGCGTGCTCCTCCAGGAACGCGACCGCCCGCCGCAACGTGGCGGTGGTGGCGTCGTGCCGGTCCGCGGCGGTCGGTTCGGTGAACGCGGTGTTGGGAAAGACGGCGAGCGCCGCCGCGGCGAGCATCCGCGCGGCGTTGCCGATCACCAGCGGTTGTGCCCCGGCGGGCGGACCGTTCAGGACGACGTCGCCGACGAAGGTGACGGTGTCGCGCCACTGCCGGGCGAGGGCCGAGGTGGCGGGACGCAGGTCGGTGAACTGGATCGGACCGGGCCGCCGGGCCGGGGCGGTGGTGGCCACCTGGGCCAGCACCGACAGATCCAGCACGCACAGCTCCACCGCGCCGGGATACCAGCGTACGCCGCACGGCTCCGCCGGCCTGGTGACCAGGAAGATCTCGCCGGGGCCGAACCGGTCGGCCTAGCCTGCGCAGGTCCGATCGACGCGGGCGGTGCGGCTGCGGGCGATGACCAGCCCGCCGAGTGTGCTGGCGCTGATCCCGAGATGCCCGGTCTGGCGGGTGCTCGCGATGGCGAAGGAGCCGGCGTCGACCCGCTGGTGGGTGAGTCGATAGCCCTTCCTGCTGTGGATGCGCAGTTTCGGGTCGTACGTCGCGGACAGGAACTCGTGGATGGCCACCGGATCGCGGCTGTCGAACTGGTGGGTCTGCACTGGTGTTGACGTCATCCGCTGTCTCCGTCCGGTGGAGGTGCCGCCGGGTGGTGCCACGGTGCCGGCGGCGGGATCGGGACGTGCCGAGGTGCTCGGCGGTGACCCGGCGCGTGCTGGCCGGCGGTGCGGTGGGTCGAACGTCGCCGGCGGGACGGCAGCGACCGGTCGAGGGCGTCGGATCTGGCCTGACCGTGGGGTGGTTCCGAGACGCAATATCTGTCGATGGGAATGTCACCCTACGACAACGGGTGTCGTGTCGTCCCGCGAATCGCCGCGGTGTGTCGGCAGGTCGACTTCGCTTTCCGGCTAGCGCCTCACCTGGTTCTGCGCCTGCTGTCCTAGCCACCCGCGTGGCGGACGGCGAAATCTTGTTCACGATTCCCGGGGCGTCGGAGGGGACCGGGGAACCGCCGGGAGACCGGCCCGCGAAGGGGGGAGCGTTGGACGGTACCGATCCTGATCGCGTCGTTCGGTTGGTGGTGGCCGAGGCGTTGGCCCGGGTGGCGGACGAGGACAGTCTGGGGCTCGGCGAGGGGGACACGCTGGCCGGGCTCGGCGCGGCCCTCCGCGTGGTGCTGCGCCGGGCACTCGACGACCGGGTGCCGCTGACCACGCCGGACTTCGTCGACCTCTGCCGTGACCTGGGCCTGAGCCGGGAGGCGTTCGACCTGCTGGGGCACTACCTGATGACCGCGTTGCTGGCCCACCACATCGGACCGGACGCCCTGATCCGGGTCGGGGTGCTCTTCGGCACCGTGCGGCGCTACCTGCCCGGCGCCCGCCCGAGCACGTACCGCAACGGGGGCCCCGTGGCGCGGCGGCGCGACACGCGTTCGGACAACACCGTCGTCGGCCGGTACCGCCGCGCGAAGTTGCCGGAGCACCTGCCCAACCCGCCGAGCTGGAACTGCACGGGGTGTGGCCGCGAGTGGCCCTGCGCCACCAAGCAGAGCCAACTGCTCGCCGAGTTCGGTGGGGCCCGCGCCGCTCTCGCGGTCTACCTCGGCTCCTGCCTCGTCGCCGCCGCCCAGGACCTGCCCACGCTGCCGCCGCCCCGGGTCCGGCTCCGGTTCCTGGGCTGGCTGCCTCGCGCCCGGATCTGACCGGCCCGCCGGGGCAGGATCGGCCGGGAGTGCACCGAGACCGCCGACCGGGACGCCACCGTCCGGGTCGACCTCGGTCGCAGTGTCGGTATTCATCGTGCGCACGCGCCAAAGACGGCAGTCGTTCACCACCCTGTTCGAGGCTCCTTGATCGAAAGAGCACTTGCTTGATCGAGGAGAGGCTCTCACGTGAGAGACAAGCACAGCGAAGAGACCGAGCACGCGCAGTTGTCGCGGCGCAAGCTGGTCAAGTACGCCGGCGTCGGCGCGACGTTGGCCGCCGCCAGCCCTCTGGTCGGTGCCGGTGCCGCCTGGGCCGACGAGGACCGCCGGCCGGGCGACGACAAGGGCGACCGGGGCGCCGCCAAGAATCGGGCGTGGCGGGCCGGTGATCACCACGTCCACTCCGAGTACAGCGGTGATTTCGACACCACGAAGTCCCCGGTCGTCTTCCACAAGGGCGCGGACGCGGTCTACCCGATCGTCACCAACGCCATCATGGCGAAGAACTTCGGTCTGACCTGGGCGATGTGCACCGACCACGGTGGACCGACGCACTCGAAGGTCAACATCGAGCAGGCGTACCCCGACCTGCTGCGCTCGCGCAAGCTGGTCCCCGAGGTGCTCCAGTTCTGGGGCATGGAGTTCGACGCACCCTCGTTGGACCACCACACGTTGATGATCCCGCGCCACGACGACGAGGCGAAGCAGCTATTCGAGCTGGAGAGCCGGTTCGCCAAGTACGACGCGTTCCCCACCGACCCGGCCCGCGACACCGAGGCCAAGATGGTGGAGTTCCTGAAGGTCGCCCGGGGCATGCCGCACAAGCCGCTGGTGATCGCCCACCACGCGTCCCGTTCGGCGCCCGGCCTCGGCGTGTACGGTCAGGACACCCCGCGCGAGTTCCGCAACGGCAACAACGCCGCGCCGGACGTCTACATCGGCTTCGAGGGTGCGCCCGGTCACCAGGCTGGTCCGCTCAACGGCGGCAAGCGCGGCGGGTACGGCAACCACCCCACCTACGGCGGCTTCGACCAGATGACCGCGCGGGTCGGCGGGCTGTGGGACTCGTTGCTCGGCGAGGGCCGGCGCTGGTGGATCACCGCGACCTCGGACTCGCACGTGCACTGGACCCGTGGTGGGTCGACTTCTGGCCGGGCGAGTACAGCAAGACGTACGTGCACGCCCGCCAGGACTACGGCGACATCATGGACGGCCTGCGCAACGGCCGGATCTGGGTCACCACCGGCGACCTGATCCGCAGCCTGGACGTCACCGCGAAATCGCAGGGCGAGACCGCCGAGGTGGGCGAGACGATCACGGTCAGCCGGCGCAGCCGTACCGATGTCGAGATCGAGATCACCTTCCGCCCGTTGGGTGGCGTCAACGCGAACGGTGACCGTCCCGAGGTCCGCCGGGTCGACCTGATCGTCGGCCAGATCACCGGTCCGAGCGCCAACCTGGACGCCGACACCAACCCCACCACCAAGGTGGTGGCCCGGTTCGGCCCGCGGGACTGGCGTCGGCAGGGCGACAGCTACGTCATCCGGCACACGCTGCGCGACGTCCAGGCCGACACCTACGCACGCGTGCGGGGCACCAGCACGGACGAGGCCGAGCCGCTCGCCGACGGGCTGGAGAGCCCGTGGGACGACCTGTGGTTCTACTCGAACCCGGTGTTCGTGCACGTGCGCTGATCCGGCCCTGCCGGCGGCCTCGGCCGCCACCGGCCGGCCTCGCGGTCAGCTAGTTCCCGGGCCCGTCCGGCACCCCCCGACCGAGGTTGGTCGGGACCGGTGCCGGACGGGCCCGGGTGTCAGGTCCCCGGGAGCGTCAGCCGGTGCCGCGCTGGCGGGCTCGGGCACTCGCGGCGGGTCCGTCACGCCGGGTCCGGCCGCCGCCTCGGTTCGGCGGGTCGGGTCGCACCTGGGTCACCACCTCGCAGAGGTCACGCAGCGGATCCGCCGCCTGGGCCGAGCAGGCGACCCGTTGCAGCAGTGCCCGCAGCGTCGCCGACTCGGCCGGGGTGAGCGCCCCCAGCAGATGCGACTCGACCTGCCGCAGCGCCGAGCGCCGCTGCTCCCAGGCGGCGCGGCCGTCGTCGGTGACGTCGACCAACCGGTTGCGCCGGTCGGTCGGGTCGCCCGGCGGGCGACGAAGCCGGGCCGTTCCAGGTCGTCGATCAGGTACGTGAGCACGGTGCGGTCGATGCCGAGCTCCTCGGCGAGCGCGCCCTGGTTGCGGGCCGGCCCGCTGATCGCCGCGGTGAGCAGGTGATAGCCCCGGGGCCCGCCGGGAATGTCGGTGAGCACGTGCTCGGCCGCCCGGACGTAGCCACGAAAGACGATTCCGAGCATCCAGCCCAGGTCGTCGTCGAGCGGATCGGGCCGATCCGGCCGGTCGGTGGCGTGCGTCATTCCTCGACAATAGCGCAGCGAGACAGACCTTATTGGCAGAAGATGTTCTGTGTGGCATAAGGTTGGAGTCAGGCGCGTCGTCCGAGGCGTCGCGTGAACCGGGGGAGGCGCACAGATGAGCGACTACGGCCACGACCTGATCTTCGGATCCTTCATCACGCCCAGCGCGGGCGATCCGGACCGCACGGTCGGCATCGCCGTCCTGGCCGAGCAGGTCGGGCTGGACCTGGTCACCTTCCAGGACCACCCCTACCAGCCGGCGTACCTCGACACCTGGACGCTGCTGAGTTTCGTCGCGGCCCGCACCAGTCGGGTGCACGTCGCGGCGAACGTGACGAACCTGCCCCTGCGCCCGCCGGCGGTGCTGGCCCGCAGCGTGGCCAGCCTGGACCTGCTCAGCGGCGGCCGGGTCAGCCTCGGTCTCGGCGCGGGCGCCTTCTGGGACGCCATCGAGGCGATGGGTGGTCGGCGGCTGACCCCCGGCCAGGGCGTACGGGCGCTGGAGGAGGGCATCGAGGTGATCCGCCAGCTCTGGGACGCCGAGGCGCGTGGCGGCGTCCGGGTCGACGGTGAGTTCTACCGGGTGCGGGGCGCCAAGCGGGGGCCGGCTCCGGCGCACCCGGTGCCGATCTGGCTGGGCGCGTACAAGCCCCGGATGCTCCAGCTCACCGGCCGCCGGGGCGACGGCTGGCTGCCCACGCTGGGCTACCTTGAGCCCGGTGCGCTGGCCACTGGCAACTCGATCATCGACGACGCCGCGCGGGAGGCCGGCCGATCGCCGGGGGACGTGCGTCGGCTGCTCAACATCTCCGGGCAGTTCTCGACCGCCGGCGGTGGTTCGCTGAACGGGCCCGCCGCGCAGTGGGCGGCGGAGCTGGCCGAGCTGGCGCTGACCGAGGGTGTCAGCGCCTTCATCCTGGCCAGCGACGACCCGACGACCTGCGCCGATTCGCCGGCGAGGTGGCCCCCGCCGTCCGCGAGCTGGTCGCGGCCGAACGCGACGGTGGGGCGGCCCCGCCGCAAACGCCGGCACCAGAGCCGGAGCGGGCCGCTGTGGCACCGGTCCGGGCGAGTCGCGCGACGGTGGCCGGCGGCGCGTTCGCCGTGGTGCCGACCCCCGACGACGGCGTGCGGCGCAGCGACCAGCCGGCCTGGGACGAGTCGACCCGGCCGACCGGACCGACGCCCGAGCCGGAGCGCACCTACACCGCGCACGAGCAGGCCACCGCCGCACATCTCGTGCAGGTCCACGACGGTCTGCGCGCCGAGCTGGCGCAGATCCACGATCTGATCGAGCAGGTGGCGACTGGCGAGATCGACGCCGGCGCGGCCCGGTCCCACATCAACACCATGACCATGCGGCAGAACCGCTGGACGCTCGGCGTCTACTGCGAGTCGTACTGCCGCATCGTCACCACCCACCACACCCTGGAGGACCAGTCGCTCTTTCCCTGGCTGCGCGCGCGTGACCCCCGGCTCAGCCCGGTGGTGGACCGGCTGGAGCAGGAGCATCACGTCATCCACGACGTGCTGGAGGGTGTGGACCGGGCTCTGGTGGCGTACGTCGGGTCCCCGGACGGTCTCGCCGAGCTGCGCGCCGCGGTGGACCTGCTGACCGACGCCCTGCTGTCGCACCTCAGCTACGAGGAGCGGGAGCTGGTCGAGCCGCTGGCGCGGCTGGGCTTCGGCTGATCGGCACGTGCCGGGTAGCGGCTCGGGGTTGCCCGACGGAACGTGAGAGACTACTTTCGAAACATGTCTCTCACGAATCCGTACGGGGATTTCGAGATCACCGAGCCGCAGGCGCTGCGCGCGCTTGCCCACCCGGTCCGGCTGGCCATCCTCGACCGCCTCCAACGGCACGGCCCGGCCACCGCCACCGGGCTCTCCGCGCACGTCGGCGCCACGCCGTCGGTGGTCAGCTGGCACCTGCGGCACCTGGCGACGTTCGGGCTGGTCGTCGACGCGGAGGGCGGCGGCAGCAGGCGCGAGCGCTGGTGGCAGGCCGCCGCGCGGGGCTTCCGCTTCACCCTGCCCGACGACGCCGAGGGGCAGGCCGCTGGCCGCCAACTGCGCGGTGAGATGTTCGCCCGGGCCGCCGAGACGCCGCAGCAGTGGCTGCTGCACGACGAGCCGCGTCTCGACGCGCGGTGGCGCGGGCTGGCCGGGGTCGCCGACACCAGCTTCGTGGCCACCGCCGAGGAGACCCGGCAGTTGGAGGCGGCGATCGAGGAGCTGATCGCCCCGTACGTGCGGCGCAAGGACGACGACACGGCGCCGGAGGACGCCCGGGTCGTCCGGATGTTGCGCTACCTCCTGCCCGAGCCCGGCGACGATCCGGCCGCGTCATGACCGCCACCGCCACCGCCGTCCGTCCGGCGCTGCACCGAGACCGGCGGTTCCGCACCTTCTGGGTCGGCGAGACCGTCTCCCAGTTCGGCGACCGGATCAGCGAACTCGCCCTGCCGCTGATCGCCGTCACACTGCTCAGCGCGACGCCCGTGCAGGTAAGCGTCCTCACCGCGTTGATCTGGCTGCCCAACCTGCTGGGCCTGTTCCTCGGCGCGTGGGTGGACCAGCGCACCCACAAGCGGCGACTCCTGATCATCGCGGACCTGATCCGCGCCGCGGTGCTGCTCAGCCTGCCGGTGGCCTACGTCTTCGACGCGATCACCCTCACCCAGCTCTACCTGGTGGCACTGCTCACCGGCGCCGGGGCGGTGCTGTTCGCCATGGCCCGGCAGGCGTTCTTCGTGGCGCTGGTGCCGCGCGCGGCGTACGTGGACGCGACCAGCAAGCTGAGCATGAGCCGGTCGTTGTCCTTCATCGCCGGCCCGGCGGTCGGCGGTGGTCTGGTCCAGGCGCTGAGCGCGCCGGTGGCGATCCTGGTCGACGCGCTGTCCTTCCTCGGGTCCGCGCTGTTGCTCGGCCGCATCCCGGTGACCGAGCCGCCGGTGCCGCCGGGTCGGACCTCCACCCTCGGCCTGGTCCGCGAAGGGCTCGTGCTGGTGCTGCGGCACCCGGTGCTGCGCGCCGCCCTCGGCTGCACCAGCACTGTCAACTTCTTCACCTTCATCAGCAGCGCGCTGCTGGTGCTCTACGCCAGCCGCGAACTCGACCTGTCGGCCGGCGCGATCGGCGTGGCCCTCGGATTCGGGGCACTCGGTGGGCTCGCCGGCGCGGCGCTCGCGCCCCGGATCTCGCGCGCCATCGGCCTGGGCCGGACCGCGATGATCGGCGTGGTGCTCTTTCCCGCGCCGCTGGCGGCGACCGCGCTGGTGTCCGGGCCGACGTGGACGAAGGTGGCCATGCTGGCGGCCATCGAGCTGGTCTCCAGCGTCGGGGTGATGCTGATGGACGTCAACCTGAACGCCCTCCTCACCGCCGTGACACCCGACGACGCGCGAGGACGCCGCGCCGGTGCGTACAGCGCCGTCAACTACGGCATCCGGCCGCTCGGCGCGCTCGTCGGTGGTGCGCTGGCCAGCACCATCGGGCTGCGGCCCACCCTGGTCGTCGCCGGCCTGGGCGGCGTGCTCGCCGTGCTCTGGTTGCTCGCCTCGCCGGTACGCCACATCCAGACCCTCGACGACCCGGTGGCCTGACCGGAGCCGGTGCGGGTCAGCCGGCTTCGGCCAGCAGGATCCGCGCCAGCTCGGCGGGCTGGGACAGCATCGGCCAGTGTCCGGTGTCCATCGTGACCAGCCGCCAGTGGTCGCTGGTCAGCAGCCCGGCCACGGTGTCGTTGGGCTCCGGCCCGTCGAGCAGGCACTTGATGTACGTCGCCGGAAGCTCGGCCAGCGACCGGGTCAGCACGGCCGGCTCGGTCAACGTCGCGGCCGGATGCGGGGTGGACCCCTGCACCAGGCGGGCGATCTGCTCGTCGGTGAGACCCTGACCGTCCAGGTCGGCAGGGCCCAGCGGCGGCCAGTAGCCGTCGTTGTCGGCGAGCACCGCCTCGAACGCTGCCCGGCCCTGCCACCAGCCCGATGCGAACGACCCGCCGTCGACCGGCACCTCCGAGTCGACGAAGACCACCCGGGCCAACCGGTCGCCGACCCGCTCGGCGGCCTGCCCCACCGGAATGCCCGAGTAGCTGTGCCCGACGAGCACCACCTCGCGCAGGTCGCGGCGCTCGATCTCGTCGACGATGTCCCGCACGTGGGTCTGCTGCCCGGCGGGCACGCCCCGCTTCTCGGCGAGACCCGACAGGGTGAGGGGACACGCGCCGTGGCCGGCAGCGCGCAGCGGTGGCACCACCTCGTCCCAGGCCCACGACCCCAGCCACGCCCCCGCCACCAACACGAAATCAGCCATGGCCGGCACCCTAGCGCCCCGCTGCGACAGCCCAGTGGTATCAGGGCCAGGCGTCAGCCTCGGGGGCGACGATCAGTAACGCGTACCCGCGGCTCCGGTGCATGCGGGCCAGAATATCGACGAAGCTGAGTCGCCGCCCGTCCCGGCGCTGCCGGCGGGGACCACCGGATCAGGAGTGGTCCACTGCGGGTGGCCCGGTCTCGACCGGCATCCGGTAGATCTGGACCGGATAGTCGACGGCCGGATGCCCGCCGTTGAGCCCGGCGGTCAGGTGCAGTTGGGCCGCCGGCATCCAGAGCCGGGCGTCGCTGTCGATCCACATCGCGTCCACCCAGGACAGCCGGGGATCGGCCACGAGGGTGCGCACGCTGCGGTCGGGTGCGAGGGCGAGGACCCGCCGTCGTTCCACGTCGCTGAGGTAGATGACGCCGTCGGCGTCGATGGCGGTGCCGCCGGTGCTGGGTGTGTCGCACCACCGCTCGACCTGTCCGGCCAGCTCGTCGGCGGAGACCGACGGGTCGTCCAGCCAGCGGGTGCCGATCCGGGACATTCCACCGGAGGCCGGTTGGTAGTAGAGCCAGCGGCCGTCCGGGGACACCTCCAGTTGGTCGACGTGCAGGCGTACCTCGGCGCCGTCCGGGTCGCGCAGCGGCCGGCCGTCGGCGACCAGCGGCGCGCCCACCGTGCTCGGATGCCCGTCCAGCACCCGTCGGGCCCGACCAGAGTCCAGGTCGAGCACGATCAGGCCGGCCGCCCCCGCGTCCGTCAGGTAGGCCGTCGGGCCGTGGAACCGGACGTCGTCGACGTAACTGCCCGGGTGCACCGCCTCGTCGAGGTGGTAGACCCGCTCCACCCGGTCGTCAGCCGGGTTGACCACGATCAGCCGAGCACCGCCGGGCACCTGCTGGTCGCCGAGCTGTGGCGCACCCGAGTCGATGATCCACAATCGCCCGTCGGGGCCCGCACGCAAGCCGTTGACGTGCACGAAAGCGCTGTCCGGCGGCTGGTTTCCGGCGTTCCACGCGGCATCGGGGTACGGCTCACGGCCGCCCCCGGGCAGCGCCTCGACCACCTGCACGCCGGGCCGGTCCGCCGACGGGTAGCTCAGGAAGACCCTCCCGCGCACTGTGGTCACGCCGGTGCACACCCGGTCCTCCCGGCACACCGGCGTCAACCGGGGATCGTTCTCGGGCCGCGTCGACATCGACCCGCTCCTCACCCGCCCGGCGGCGTTCTCGGCTCCAGGCCGGCCGGCGGCTCCGGTCAGCCGGCGCGGTATCCCCGCAGCGCGCCTGGTGAAACCGGTGAAGGGTGGTCAGCGGCTCAGCCGGGCGGCCGGGCGGGTGGGCCGACCAGCGCGGCGAGCCGCTTCGGGGCCATCATCGAATAGCTCTCGGTGAGCAGCTCGTCGACCTCGTCCCAGTCGGTGGCGTCGTCGAGGACCATGCCCAGCACGTTCGCGGCCCAGTCCGGCTTGTAGAAGGGATGCCCGTGGCCGAGCAGGCCGGCGATCTCGTCGAGCGGTGACCGGAAGACCAGTCGGCAGACGGGCTGATCGGTCGCGGCGGCCCGCTCGTGCACCGGCTGACCGTCGGGTTCGACGGTGCGCACGTGGGCGAAGGTCCGCCTGCGGACCCGCCAGCGGATGCCCACCCAGGCGGGCTCCTCGTAGGTCTCCGGCAGCCCGAGACAGATCGGCCGCAGCCGGGCCAGGACATCGGGTGGGACATCTCCGGGTGCGCTCACGGCGCGACGCTAGCCGGGCGGTGTGACAAGTTCCGCTCGCGTTCCGCGGCCGGTGGTGCGCGCCCGGTCGATCCGCCAGGATGGCCGGGACGACGCCGGCCGTCGTCCCGGCCCGACCCACCCCGTGCCCGTTGAGGAGTGCCGTGCCGTCCACCCTGCTCTCCCGTCGTGACCTCGACTTCCTGCTGCACGAGTGGCTGCGGGTGGCCGAACTCGTCGAGCGTCCGCGCTACGCCGAGCACTCCCGGGAGACCTTCGACGACGCACTGGACCTCGCCGAGCAGGTGGCCACCGAGCGGTTCGCCCCGCACAACCGGGCCGCCGACCTCGCCGAACCCACCTTCGACGGCGAACGCGTGCGGCTGATCCCACAGGTCCGCGCGGCACTCGACAGCTTCGCCGAGACGGGCCTGCTCGCCGCCGCGATGGACGCCACGGTCGGCGGTCTGCAACTGCCGCACACCGTCGCGGCGGCCTGCTTCACCTGGTTCCAGGCCGCCAACGTGGCCACCTCGGCGTACCCGTTCCTCACCCTGGGCAACGCCAACCTGCTGCTCGCGCACGGCAGCGCCGAGCAGGTGGACACCTACGTCCGGCCCATGATGGAGGGCCGGTTCTTCGGCACCATGTGCCTGTCCGAGCCGCACGCCGGCAGCTCACTCGCCGACATCACCACCCGGGCGGAGGAGCAGCCGGACGGCACGTACCGGCTCTTCGGCACCAAGATGTGGATCTCCGGGGGCGACCACGAGCTGGCGGAGAACATCGTTCACCTGGTGCTGGCCCGGATTCCCGGCGGCCCGCCCGGGGTCAAGGGCATCTCGTTGTTCATCGTGCCCAAGGTGCTGGTCGGCCCGGACGGGTCACTCGGCGACCGCAACGACGTGGTGCTGGCCGGGCTCAACCACAAGATGGGTTTCCGGGGCACCACCAACGCCCTGCTCACCTTCGGCGACGGCCGGCACACCCCGGGCGGCAGCGCCGGTGCTGTCGGTCACCTGGTCGGCGCCCCCCACCAGGGCCTGGCGCAGATGTTCCACATGATGAACGAGGCCCGGATCGGGGTCGGGGCCGGCGCCACCGCGCTCGGTTACACCGGCTACCTCAAGAGCCTGGCGTACGCCAGGGAGCGGCCGCAGGGCCGTCCGGTCGGCGCGAAGGACCCCGCCACGGCGCAGGTGGCGATCATCGAACACCCCGACGTACGACGGATGCTGCTGGCGCAGAAGAGCTACGTGGAGGGGGCGCTGGCGCTGGTGCTCTACTGCGCGCGGCTGCTCGACGAGCAGCGGACCGCCCCGGCCGCTGCCGACCGCGAGCGCGCGCACCTGTTGCTGGACGTGCTCACCCCGATCACCAAGAGCTGGCCGTCGCAGTGGTGCCTCGCCGCCAACGACCTGGCGATCCAGGTGCTCGGCGGGGCCGGCTACACCCGCGACCACGACGTGGAGCAGCACTACCGGGACAACCGGCTCAACCCGATCCACGAGGGCACCCACGGCATTCAGGCGCTGGACCTGCTCGGGCGCAAGGTGACCATGCAGGGCGGTGCCGGTCTCGCCGTCCTCACCGAGACGATCGGCGCCACGATCGCGCGGGCCCGGCAGGCCGGGGGCGCGGCGGCCGACCTGGCGGGCCGGCTGGCCGATGCGGTGGACCGGGTCGGCGCGGTGACCCGTCGGCTGTGGGCCGACGGTGACCCGGTGCTCGCGCTGGCCAACGCCAGCGCCTACCTGGAGGCGGTCGGGCACGTCGCGATCGCCTGGATGTGGTTGGAGCAGGTGCTGGCCCTGCCGCCGGAGGGCGGCGGTGACGCGTTCCACGCCGGCAAGCGGCAGGCCGCACGCTACTTCTTCACCGTCGAGTTGCCCCGCACCGGACCGCAGTTCGACCTGCTGGCCAGCCGGGACCGGACCACCCTCGACATGCGCCCCGACTGGTTCTGACCGGCCGGCCGGGGGTCACCGTCGGCGGGTCTGGTGGTTCATGGCCTGCCGTCCCTTGACGATGCCCAGGATGATCACGATCACCAGCGCGATCAGGCCGATGATGATCAGCCAGCGGACCGCTTCGAGGATCAACCCGAGCAGGATCAGCACGCCCGCGACCACGCCGACGACCCAGAGCAGTGCACGCATCTCGACCTCCGTAACCGGCCGCGCCTGGTGCGGCGGACCCCGGGTTCTCCTTCCCCGTCCGGCCGACACTATGCCGGCGGTGTCATCGTTGGGGATCACCTCCCGAATACGGCGGAACCCCAACCGCCAAGGGCCGGGGCTCGACGCTCAAAACCAGTTGAGACGACCCTCGTTGCGGTGCCGGCTGACGGCGAGGGCCCGTTTTATCCAGAAACGCCTCGCCGTTGTGCTGGCCGCCGGGCAGCGCGGCGACAGTCCGCAGTTCATCCCGGTCCTGGCCGCCATTCGCGTCCCCCGCCTGGTCACCGGGCGACCGAGAACCCGCCCGGACCGGGTCCGGGCCGACAAGGCGTACACCTCGAAGGCCAACCGGCAGTATCTGCGCCGACGGGGCATCGGCGCGACGATCCCGAGCAAGGCCGACCAGGACGCCCACCGGCGAGCCAAGGGAGCCAAGGGCTGCCGGCCGCCGGCCGCCGGCCTTCGACGCGCACATCTACCAGCAGCGCCACGCCGTGGAGTGCCGCATCAACCGCCTCAGACGCAATCGAGCAGTGGCCACCCGCTTCGACAATCTGGCCGTCCGGTACGAGGCCACCATTCACCTCGCCGCCATCAACGAGTGGCTGTGACTGACTTCGACTCAGTCCCTACCAGAAGTTACGCAGTACGGGCAATCGAGATCGACTTCGCCGCGATCCCCCTGGTAGACGACTGCCGCGCCGGTCTCCTCTGACAGTTGCTGGGCCAGCTTCCGGCCCTGTTCCGTCCACGCCCGATACTGCTCGTCGGTGGCGACCTGACCACCGCCGTACTCGCTGTGCACGTCCATCACTCGGACCACGCACGCAGCCCAATAGCCAGCTCTGCCGAGAGACTCAGCCCATCCGGGTGAACCATCCCCACGCCCTCGCGGCCAGGACGACCACCGCGAGCGGGAACCGTGCCCCAGGCCCACACAGGGAAGGCACCGTAGTCGAAGGCGACGTCCAAGCGCCGCACGTCAGGCGGGCGGCCTCGCGGGCAGGAAAGGACATGCCGCCGGAACTCCTCCACCCACCACCACCTCGGCTTCAACCTACTTCGACACACGCCCTAGTAGGACAAACGCCGGGCACCTCACAGTCCGCAAGCGTAGATCGTCGCCCGGATGCTGCGATCGGACCCACGATCGCGGGACCGCGATCGGCCGGACGGGACGCTGGACCGGCTGCTCACGGGCTCGGGCCGCATTGCCCACCTGAATGCCTCGCCACTGCTTGCCCCGATCGGTGCCCTCGTCTGGCACAGATTGGCAAGCAAGGTGACACAGGTAGGCAAAGGGCAAAGCATAAGCTTCGATGACGGCCCGACGGAATTACCACTCCGGTCTGCCCATCCGGCCCTCTGGTCAGTTCGCGAAGGGCCTTGGCGCCAGTGAAAGTAGCTCTGCGTGACCATTTATGTTCGTTGCGAGGTTCATGTCACTTGCCGGCGTGGTTGACTCGATAACGAATTGATGCAAATCTATACACGGCCGGGCGGTGAATGGCCGCCCAGCAAATAGGGGAGGCTCAAATTGATTTCGGGTAGACGCCTAATGGCAGCCGAAGGGGTACCGCCGCAAGCGGGAGTGAACGCATCATCGGACCGCTCAAAGATCTTCCAAATCGCGGCCGTCTTGCTGGTGGCCATCGTCTTGGCAGTAGGCAACGGTGCGAGTGCAACGGCAGCGCCCGCCCAGAAGCAGGAGATCGAACTTCTGGGGTTCGGCAGCGTGCTCACGCTGGATGGCAAACCAACGTCGATCGGCGGCGTTTCAACGATGGCTGTGTTCCCACCGAGCGGCAGCCATTCATTCACTCCGCAGGCCCCGTACTGGAGCTTCGGCGACGCCAACGGAAGCGGCGCGGAGCAGATCAACTACGGCATCATGAGCGAAGCGTGGGGATACCAAATCTCACCCGCCCTTCGCGCAATCATTGTTGGCAACGTCACCGAGAATGCCAACCTCTACTGTGGCGCCTCCCCAGTCCACAACTACGGTCCGCATAATGTGCCTTCTGGCTACCAATTCCATGGCAGTCTTAGTGGGCTGCAGACCTCTTGCATCTATCGCACCGTTGTCAGCATCAACTTCCGTCACGCAAATGGCAGTGGTAATCTGAACGTTCAGTGGAACTGGCGCATTACCTGGGTCCTCTAGCCTGAACCGTGTTCGCTCGGGCCTGTGGGCCTGTGGGCCAGTGGGCCTGTGCCTCGGCGAGGCACAGGCCCGACTGCCTGGAGGGAGCATAGAGTTGGGAACACCTGCAATGCATGAAGAGTCAGCAGTCGTTATCGTGTGGAATGCGGACGAAGGTTGGGGGGTAGCCCGTTTGGACATTGCTAAATTAGACGTTTGGATTCATTTCTCTGCCATCGATGCGCCCGCGAACAGCTACCGCTCGTTAACCCCAGGCCAGCGTGTCCTTTGTCGTTACGAGATGGCTACGCAGGATGGATACACGGCACGCGCGGCCTGGGTGAGAGCCCAGTAATCTACCAACCGTGAGCTAATTGCGAGCGCGAATACCGCGTGCAGGACGAGTGGCCTACCCAGGGTGATGCGACGACATGTGTGCCCCCGGCTGGGATTGAACCAGCGACCTCGACGCTCGGACGCCGTGCTCTCTCCACTGAGCTACGAGGGCATGGTGCGTGTCCCTGGTGCCGACTTCGATACAGGCCCTAGTAGTGCTTTGTTAGGTGGGCGTGTCGTGGGGTCATCGGAGTCGTCCGGGTAGTTCGATGTTGCGGTGACTCCTGACGAGCTTTCGGTTGTGCGG
>NZ_JAEVHL010000099.1 GCF_016803395.1 Micromonospora tarensis
TCCGGCCCACTGGCCGCCGCCGGCGCACCGCCCGTCCGATTCCGGCCCCGGGGTACCCGCGCCCGAGCCGTCACCCGCCGCCGGTGGAGTGGTTCCCGGCTCATCCGACACGACGTACCGTCCCTTCGCCGACCTGGTAGCGGGTGCCGCGCAGGGCGGCCGGCACGTCGTCGTCCACCGCGCAGGTGACCAGCAGCTGACTCGCCCCACCGACCAACTCCGCCAGCCGCTCCCGGCGGCCGGTGTCCAACTCCGCGAAGACGTCGTCGAGCACCAGCACGGGCTCGATGCCGTCGGCGCGCAACAGGTCGTACCCGGCCAACCGCAACGCCAACGCGAACGACCAGGACTCGCCGTGGCTGGCGTAACCCTTGGCGGGTAGCGGGCCAAGACTCAGCGCCAGCTCGTCGCGGTGCGGACCGACCAGGGTGGTGCCCCGTTCGATCTCGGCGGAACGGGCCGCGGCCAGGGCCGCGGTGAGCGCCTCGGCCAGCGCGGCCCGATCGGTGGTCGGCTCGGCCAGCTCGATCGAGGGCCGGTAGGCGATGCCGGCCGCGCCCCGACCAGCGGCCACCGCGTCGTACGCCTTGGCGACGTGCGGGGTGAGCGCGGCGACGAGCTCCAGTCGGCCGGCGAGCAACTCCGCGCCGTGCTGGGCCAGGTGGGCGTCCCAGACGGCGAGGGTGCCGAGGTCCCCGCCCCGGGATCCACCGGTCTTACGGGCCAGGTACGCGGTGCGCAGCAGGGCGTTGCGCTGCTTGACCACCCGCTCGTAGTCGGCCCGCACGCCCGCGTACCGGGGTTGCCGGTTGACCAGCAGGTCGTCCAGGTAGCGGCGACGCTCGGCCGGGTCGCCCCGGACCAACTCGAGGTCTTCCGGGGCGAAGAGGACGAGTCGCAGTGCGCCGAGCACGTCCCGGGCCCGCCGCGCCGGTGAACGGCCCAGCCGGGCGCGGTTGGCCTTGCCGGGCACGATCTCCAGCTCGACCAGGAGCTCCCGGCCGTCGTGTACCACCGCGCAGCGGATCACCGCGGACGCGGCGCCCATCCGGACCAGGGGTGCGTCGGTGGCGACCCGGTGCGAGTCCAGGGTCGCCACGTAACCCAGCGCCTCGACGAGGTTGGTCTTGCCGACGCCGTTGGCGCCGATCAGGACGTTCGCCCCCGGCTGAAGGTTGACGGCCACCCGCTCGTACGAGCGGAAGTCGACCAGTTCCAGCCGGTGAACGTACACAGGTTGTGGATACCGCTCAGCGCTTGTGCACGGCGTGCCCACCGAACTGCTGACGCAGCGCGGAGACGGCCTTCATGGCGGGTGAGTCTTCCTGTCGTGAGGCGAACCGGGCGAACAGCGAAGCCGTGATGACGTTGAGCGGCACGGCCAGCCGGACCGCCTCGTCGACCGTCCACCGGCCCTCGCCGGTGTCCTCGGTGTAACCGCTCAGGTCGGCCAGCTCCGGGTCCTCGTCGAGCGCCCGGTCCAACAGGTCGAGCAGCCAGGAGCGGACGACGGTGCCCTCCCGCCAGGACTTGAACACCCCCGGCACGTTGGTGACCAGCTCGGAGGCGGTCAGCAGCTCGTAGCCCTCGGCGTAGGCGTGCATCAGGCCGTACTCGATGCCGTTGTGCACCATCTTCGAGTAGTGCCCGGCACCGACCGGCCCGGCGTGCACGAAGCCGAACTCACCCTCCGGCTTGAGCGCGTTGAAGATCGGCATCAGCCGGTCCACGTGCTCCTGTGCGCCACCGACCATCAGCCCGTAGCCGTTCTGCCGGCCCCACACACCCCCGGAGACGCCGACGTCCAGGTAGCCGATGCCCAGCTTGTTGAGCCGCTCCGCGCGCGGGGCGTCGTCGCTGAAGCGTGAGTTGCCGCCGTCGATGATGATGTCGCCCTCACCGAGAACGGTGGCGAGCTCGTCGATGGTGGCATCGGTGACACCGGCGGGCACCATGACCCAGACCGCGCGGGGCGACTCAAGCTTCTCTGCCAGGCCCGCGAGGGTCGGAACGTCGCTCAGCTGTGCGTTGTGGTCGAACCCGACGACGTCGTGGCCAGCAGCACGCAACCGCTCCCGCATGTTGCCGCCCATCCGGCCGAGTCCTACAAGGCCGAGCTGCATGTGTTTCTACCTCCGTGGATCTGGGTGTTGCTGTGGCGCGATCAGCGCGAGACGCGGATCGGCATGATGAGGTACCGGTACCCCGGAATGACCTCTCCATCCTCGCCAGCGGGGGAGATCACCGCGGGCTTGAACGCGTCGACGAACGAGAGCACGGCCGTCTGGGAACCCAGGTTGGCCAGGCCGTCGATCAGGTACTGCGGGTTGAAGCCGATGGTCAGCGCGTCACCGGTGAAGGTGGCCTCCATGGCTTCGCTGGCTCGGGCCTCCTCGGACCCCCCGGCCTCGACCACCAGGCCGTCGGCGCTGAAGCTGAGCAGCACCGGGGTGGTCCGCTCGGCGACCAACGCGACCCGCTTGACCACCTCGATCAGCGTACTCACCGACACCCGGGCCTCGGCGTTGTGGGTGGCCGGGAAGAGCGAACGCACCGGCGGGTAGTTGGCGCCGTCCAGCAGGCGGCTGGTGGTGCGGCGGGTGCCGCCGGCGAGGCCGACCATGCCCTCACCCGCGGCACCCTGGGCGAGGGCGAGGGTGACCTCGCCACCCAGCGGGCCGAGGGCCTTGGCGGTGTCGTTCAGGGTGCGGGCCGGCACCAGGGCGTTGATGCTCACCTCGGGGTCGTCCGGTCGCCACTGGATCTCGCGCAGCGCCAGCCGGTAGCGGTCGGTGGCGAGCATCGACAGCGTGTTGCCGGACAGCTCGACCCGGACGCCGGTCATCATCGGCAGCGTCTCGTCGCGGCCGGCCGCGATGGCCACCTGGGACACCGCGGTGGCGAAGGCGGCGGCGTCGACAGTGCCGGCGCTCTGCGGCATCTCGGGCAGCGCGGGGTAGTCCTCCACCGGCATGGTGGGCAGGGTGAACCGGGCACTACCGCAGACCAGCTCGAGGTGGGCGCCGACCGCGGCGATGTCGACCGGCTTGGCCGGCAACGCCTTGGTGATCTCGGCGAGCAGCCGGCCGGAGACGAGTGCGGCGCCGTCGGCGTCACCCTGCACCTCGACGGTCACCTGGCTGGAGACCTCGTAGTCGAACCCGGAGACCCGCAGGTTGCCGTCGGTGACGCGGAGCATCACCCCGGCCAGCACCGGAACGGATGGCCGGTTGGGCAGGCTCTTCGCGGTCCACGCCACGGCCTCGGCGAGCGCATCACGCTCTACTCGGAACTTCATCAATGCCTCCGCGTCGACGTCAGCGACAACTCTCTCATGCCGACCGCTGCCTACCGTCCCGCCCGACCGTGCGGGTACCCATCGCACCTTAGGGCGCGAGGGCATCGGCTGTGCGCCCGACCCCTTCGATCGTGTCGATGCTGACCGGCTGATCCGGCAGCGTTCGGCCCGATCCACAGAAAGCCCAACGGTGATGATTGGTTTTTGTTCTCTTAGAAGAGATAACTCATCGTCTTCATCGCACCTGTGCAAACTGTGGACAACGAACGTCTGCGCAGCTCAGACAGGTTATCTACAGGTGATTTAGCTGTGGAGAACCGGGGGTACAACCGGCTTGTGTGTCCACAGCCCGGTCTCGTCGACCGGTTATCCACCGTCGTCCACCGGTTGTCCACCGGTAATCCACCGACTTTCTCCCCAAGCCTGTGGATCGCGGTGAAGATCACCATTGCCGTCATCCCCAGAACCTTCAACAGCTCGTACACAGGTCGACGGTGATCGGTGGAAAACCTGCCCGTTGTCCCCAGGCGTCCACAGCCTCGTACACAGGGTTTCTCCACAGCCTGTGGGTAACCAGCGAAGGACGGACCGTAGTTATCCACCGACGGTGGACAACGAGCTGTGGACAACGAGTGGAGGCCAGGGCGGTCACGGCCTCGATCCTGTGGTCTCCACCATGTCGAGGGTCCAGTCATCGAGCGAAAAAGGAACGCCCGGCCGGATCTCCGGCCGGGCGTGTCCCGAGACTCTGTGCCGTACGCCTCAGCTGTTCTGCTTGATCCGGTTGGTCAGCTCGGCGATCTGGTTGTACAGCGAGCGGCGCTCCGCCATCTGCTGACGGATCTTCCGGTCGGCGTGCATCACAGTGGTGTGGTCCCGACCACCGAACGCCTGCCCGATCCGGGGCAGCGACAGCTCGGTCAACTCGCGACACAGGTACATGGCCACCTGCCGGGCGTTGACCAACACCCGGGACCGGGACTGGCCACGCAGGTCCTCCAGGCTCACCCCGAAGTAGTCGGCGGTCGAGGCCATGATCTGGTCGGCGTTGATCTCCGGGCCGGCGCCGTCGGGCATGAAGTCCCGGAGCACCTCCTCGGCCAGGGACAGCTCGACGGTCGACCGGGTCAGGCTGGCGAACGCGGTAACCCGGATCAGCGCGCCCTCCAGCTCCCGGATCGAGTTCGACACCCGGGAGGCGATGAACTCCAACACGTCCGGCGGGGCGTACATCCGCTCCTGCGCCGCCTTCTTCTGCAGGATCGCGATCCGGGTCTCCAGATCCGGCGGCTGGATGTCGGCCAGCAGCCCCCACTCGAACCGGGTTCGCATCCGGTCCTCCAGGGTGGCGAGCTGGCGCGGCGACCGGTCGGAGGTGATCACGATCTGCTTGTTGGCGTTGTGCAGCGTGTTGAAGGTGTGGAAGAACTCCTCCTGGGTGCGCTCGCGGTTCTCCAGGAACTGGATGTCGTCGATCAGCAGGATGTCGACGTCGCGGTAGCGCCGCTGGAACGCGCTGGTCTTGTCGTCCCGGAGCGAGTTGATGAAGTCGTTCGTGAACTCCTCGGTCGAGACGTACCGGACCGAGCGGGCGTTGCCGAGCGTCGTGGCGTAGTGGCCGATGGCGTGCAACAGGTGGGTCTTGCCCAGCCCCGAGTGCCCATAGATGAAGAGCGGGTTGTACGCCTTCGCCGGTGACTCGGCCACCGCCACGCTCGCCGCGTGCGCGAAGCGGTTGGACGAGCCGATGACGAACGTCTCGAACATGTACTTCGGGTTGAGCCGGTTGCCGCCGGTGTCGGCACCGGGCAAGCGGCGGTCGTCGCGACCACCCGTGCGGTGGTCCACCGCGCTGCGGCCCGGTCCGCTGTCCGTTCCGCTGTCGCGGGGGAGCGCGCGAATCACGTGCTGGTCGCGGGGCGACGCCGAGTCGTCCCGGTAGCGGGGCTCGTAGGGCCTGGTGTCCGGGCCGGGTGGGTCGAGTCGGGCCGCCTGCTCGTCGTAGCCGCGCCGGTCCGGCCCCGGTCGGGGCGACCGCGTCGGCTCCGCGAAGGCGGCGCTGAACAGCGCCTCCTGCCCGTCCCGGCTGGCCGGGATCAACCCTGTCCGCGGTCCGTCGACGGTCGGC
Source organism: Micromonospora tarensis (assembly GCF_016803395.1). Taxonomy (GTDB): domain Bacteria; phylum Actinomycetota; class Actinomycetes; order Mycobacteriales; family Micromonosporaceae; genus Micromonospora; species Micromonospora tarensis. The sequence continues at coordinate 5,427 of NZ_JAEVHL010000099.1, forward strand.
CCGAGCGGCGGACCCGCCGGGGCGGGTGGCGCGAGGTCGGAGGTACGCGGCGCGGACGACTGCTCAGGGAACCTGACGTCGGTGGTCGGTCGGGCTGCCTGGTCGTCGACCGGTGCGGCACCCGGGCCCTCGATGTCGAGCGGCTCCGGTGCGCTGCGGTAGACGGTGCCGGCCGGTCGACCCGTGGCGTCCTCGGCAACCCGGACGGTGACCGCGACCTGGATCGGTCGGCCGAGCCGGCGGGTGAGCGCCTCGGTGATCGCCGGGCGTAGCCGGGACTCGATCACGTCGCGGGTGAACGCGTCCGGGACGGAGAGCAGCGCGGTGTCCTCGACGATCGCCCGCAACCGGGTCAACCGGAGATAGGCCCGCTGCTGGGCAGAGATGATCTCGTCGGCGAGCTCGTCGGTCGCCGCCAACCACACTGCGGCAAGGTCGGTCGTACCGGCCACCGTCGTGCCACCCCCTCGCCTCTGCTCCCGGCCGCCGCTGTCTGCCAGCCGGCCGTCCCGGGCCCGCCGCGTTCGCGGGTGGAACAACACCCACCCGGACGGTCGACCGGTGGTCATCCACAAGTTATCCACAGCCTGTGTACCGACCGATTGTGGCCGCCGCCGGACGCGGGTGGGACCTGCCCCCTGCCTGAACGGGCGCTGAAGCGGGTTCACCGTGCCGAACGATTCACTGCCTTGTCCGGTCTTGCCTGCGCGGCGACCGGAGCTTGGAGACGCTAACCGCAATCGGGCACGGTAACAGCGTTGTCCCTGCGCCATCAACCGGCGACGCGGTTGCGCCCTTGTCGGCATCAGCGAAAACCACCCTTCGGCCTCGGGCGCGTCCCGTTGTCGGCGGCTCGGGGTGTTTGACGGTCATTGCCCCCCTGCGTAGGCTGGAACGGCTGCTTTCACGCCCTCTGCTAGGGTGATGGGTGCTTGCTGTCCGCGGTCGCATCCCCGCATCGCCGAGGTTTCCGCTCCGCCGGGCAGCACCGATCGGGGGCCACCGTCGAGGTGGCCTGGACCACCACACGACCCCGGCGATCCCGTCGCGCGGGGCGCGTACGAAAACGGAGAGCCTGACGTGAGCAAGCGCACCTACCAGCCGAACAACCGCCGGCGCGCGAAGACCCACGGCTTCCGGCTGCGCATGCGCACCCGTGCCGGCCGTGCCATCCTCTCGAGCCGCGCGCCAAGGGTCGTACCACCCTGTCGGCCTGAGCCGACCGGGCCGGTCCAGGGGACGTGGGCAGTCGTGCTGGCCGCCGCACAGCGACTGCGGCGCAGCACTGACTTCGCCGCAGCGGTCCGCGGTGGCCGACGAGCCGGACGTGGCGCCGTCGTGGTCCACCTGACCATGCCGGTGGCCGTCGACCCCAGCACACCGACCTTGCCGGAGCCGGCGCGGGACACCAGTGCGGAGCAGTCGTCCGTGCCGTCCCGTGCCGGCTTCGTCGTCTCCAAGGCGGTCGGCAACGCGGTGACCCGGAACCTGGTCCGCCGCCGCCTGCGGGCGCTGGTCCGGGAACGGTTGGCTGCCCTGCCGTCCGGAAGCACCCTGGTCGTCCGGGCACTCCCCGCCGCAGCGCAGGCGTCGTACCCTCGGCTCGCCGCGGACCTGGACGCCGCCATCGCGGTCGCCCGGTCGCCCCGCGAGCGGCGGTCCCGATGAGCGATACCGACCAGACCAGCCCCCGACCGTCGACAACCGGTGCCAAGGTGCTGATCGCGCCCATCATCGCGTACCGTCGGTGGATAAGTCCGGCACTGCCGGCTCGCTGTCGGTTCTACCCGTCGTGCAGTGCGTACGCCCAGGAGGCGGTCGTTCGGCACGGCGCGCTGCGGGGAGCCGTGCTGGCGGTCCGGCGGCTGTTGCGCTGCCACCCCTTTCACCCTGGTGGACATGACCCGGTGCCGGAGCCGGGCGGCCGCCGCCGTGCTGATGTGACTGGAGCCCCGAATTGAGTCTCGACTGGATCTACTACGCGATTTCGTGGATCCTGCTGACCTGGCACTCTGCCTGGGACGCCATCGGGGTGCCGGTGGGCGCGGTGATCGGCACCAACTTCGCCTGGATCCTGTCCATCATCTTCCTGGTGGTCACCGTCCGGGTGATCCTCTTCCCGGTCTTCGTCAAGCAGATCAAGTCGCAGCGGGCGATGCAGGCGCTCCAGCCCAAGGTCAAGGAGCTTCAGGAGAAGCACAAGGGTGACCGGGAGACGCTCCAGAAAGAAATGATGGAGCTGTACAAGAAGGAGAAGGCCAACCCGCTGATGGGTTGCCTTCCGATGTTCCTTCAGATCCCCGTCTTCCTGGGTCTCTTCCACACGTTGAAGCGGCTGGACCCGGCAAACCAGGGCAAGACCCTGTACGGGTGGAGCGTCGACCAGTTCCAGAGCGCCTCGCAGGCGAAGCTCTTCACCGCCCCGATCGCCGGCAAGTTCGGCTCGACGGCCGATGAGTTGTCGCGCCTCGGCGCCACCGGTAGCACCGTCAAGATCATTGCCGGCATCCTGGTTCTGGTCATGATCGCGACCACCTACCTCACCAGCCGTCAGATGATCCTCAAGACCGGCTGGGCCGAGGACCCGCAGCAGCGGATGATCCAGCGGCTGATGCTCTACGGCATCCCCGCGTCGCTGCTGATCTCCGGCGCGATCTTCCCGATCGGTGTGATCATCTACTGGGTCACCAACAACCTCTTCACTCTCGGCCAGCAGCAGTGGGTGCTCCGGAAGTTCCCGCCGCCGGTGACCGCCAAGAAGGCCGTCGCCCCCGCCGCCGCTCGTAACCCGGTGCAACCGGCCAAGTCCGGTGGCCTGTTCGGTCGCGGCAAGGCGGCCCCGCCGGCGCCGGTCAAGGCGGCCGCTCCGAAGGTGGCCGGGCCGAAGCCGGGCGCCAAGCCGGTGAACAACCCGAAGAAGAGCCGTCCCGCCAAGCGGCAGGGCTGATCTTCGAGGGCCGTCGTCGGGTGACCGGCGACGGCCCGTTCCGCACCGTGCAGCCGCCGTCCGGTGGCGCCGAGCGGAACCGACAGCGCTTTGTGCGGCCACGGGCGACACTGCCCGTACAGACGTGCCCGCGGGCACCGGCGACCTCCCGCCGGCCCCGGGAAACCAGTCGGACCCGACGGTCCGGCCGAGCGAGTACGGAGATGAGACCGTGACCGAGACCAGCATCCCCCGCGCCGAGCAGCCCCTGGACGAGGAGGAGACCGCGACGCTCGCGGTGGACGGCGACGACGCCGATGACACCGAGGCCGACGACGACACCGACACCGCTGCCACCCCGGTGAAGAAGACGGTGGGCGAGAGCGACCTGTTCCGGCAGAGCGAGATCGCCGCCGACTACGTCGAGGGTCTGCTCGACATCCTCGACTACGACGGCGACATCGACGAGTTGGTCTCCGCCGGCCGTCCGATGGTCGAGGTCGTCGGCGAACGGCTGCAGAGTCTGGTCGGTCAGCGCGGCGCCACCCTGGAGGCGTTGCAGGAGTTGACCCGACTGGCCGTCTTCCGGCAGACCGGGACGCCGAGCCGCCTGCTGCTCGACGTCGGCGGCTACCGGGCGAACCGCCGCAAGGAGCTCGCCGCGGTCGCCAAGAACGCTGTGGAGAAGGTCAAGGAGTACGGCGAGCCGGTCCGGCTGGAGGCGATGTCCGCGTTCGAGCGCAAGTGCGTGCACGACGTCGTCAACGCCATGTCCGGTGTGTTGAGCGAGTCCGAGGGTGTCGAGCCGGACCGGCGCATCGTCGTACGGCCGGCGGACTGACCGGGTGACCCACGACGATCACACGGCCGACGCCGTGACCGGCCCGGGCGGAACGCCGCCCGGGCGTCCGCTGTCCGGCCCGCTACCTCCGACGCCACCGGTCCCGGTACGGCACCGTCGCCCGGTGACGCGGCGCTGCCGGCCGAGCTGGCGCCGGCCGCGTTGACACTCTTCGGCGACCGGCTCGACCTGGCCGCGGCGTACGCCGAACTGTTGGCCACCGATGGCGTGGTGCGGGGCCTGATCGGGCCCCGGGAGGCGCCCCGCATCTGGGACCGGCACCTGCTCAACTGTGCCGCGGTCGCCGAGCGGATCCCGTCCGGCGCGACAGTGCTCGACGTCGGCTCCGGGGCCGGCCTGCCGGGCCTGGTCCTGGCCATCGCGCGCCCCGACCTCACGGTCACCCTGATCGAACCGCTCGCCCGCCGGACGTCGTTCCTGGTCGAGGTTGTTGAGCGCCTGGGCCTGACCAAGTCGGTGCGGGTGTTCCGCGGTCGGGCCGACGAGGCGGCCACCGGATCGAGCGGCCGGGAGCCGATCAGCGGAGACGTGGTGACCGCGCGGGCGGTCGCGCCGCTGGATCGACTGGCGGGCTGGTGTCTTCCGCTGGCGATTCGCGGCGGGCGTCTGCTGGCGCTCAAGGGGTCGTCCGCCGAGGCGGAGGTCGAGGAGCACGCCGACGTGGTGGCGCGACTCGGTGGTGGCGAGCCAGCCGTGCGGCTCTGCGGTGTCGCGGTGATCGATCCCCCCACCACGGTCGTGGAGATCGTCCGCGAGCGAATGATCGGTCCGCGCCCGGCGGCAAAGAAGCGCTCCCGCGGCGGACGCCCCCGCCGGGGTTGACAGTCCGCCCGATCGGGCTTCCGGTCGGTGGGTTGCCTCGTTGTACCGGTACGGATGGACGAGGGGTTGAGAACCCGACGTGGACCGGCCACGCCCGTCCGCCGTAGGCTGACCGCGCGTCGATAGTGTGGAGTGGGTGACGGACGTCGCGGGTCTCCGACCGCTCCCGAGGGCCGCACGCTCCGGGACGCGGGCGCGGGCGCGGCCGAGGTGACCGGGGCGCGGACCGACCATCCGAAGCGGGCAGGGATGACAGGTGCATGACGACGGCAGGTACGACGATCCACACGTGACCGGGTCGACCGGCGATCCCGTTTCACGTGAAACCGACTACCCGAGTTGGTCGCCCGGCGCGACCGGGTCACCGAGCCGATCCGCGGACAGCGATCCGTCAGCGGCGCATGACCAACTGCCGGGTTCGGGGCGGCCGGATGCCTTCCCCGCCCCGGACTCGCCGAGCGGTCGTCGGACGGCGGAGGGTCTCAGCCGTCCGGTCAACGCTGCCGAGGTGAGGTCGGCGTCCGGGCGCCGTAACACCGCCGCCGCGGTTCGCTTCGAGCCGGCGGTCCCCCAGCAGCCCACTGCGGCCGTCGTCCGGGACGCCGTGCCGATGATCACTGACGCGCCGGTCGCGTCGACCGAGTCGTTGGCCGCCGTGGCGGCCGACCCCACGTACGTTTCACGTGAAACCCCGACGCGTGAAGAGGATGACCCACCGTTGGCAATGGAGGCGATGCGCGCCGTGCAGATCCTGAATCCCAGTGGCGAGGTGACCATGCCTCGGCCGGACCGGACCCGGGTCATGTGCGTCGCCAACCAGAAGGGCGGCGTGGGCAAGACCACGACCACCGTCAACCTTGCGGTGGCGCTCGCCCTGCACGGCAACCGGGTGCTCGTGGTGGACCTCGACCCGCAGGGCAACGCCTCGACCGGGCTCAACGTTCCGCACCACACCGGTGTCCCCGACGTCTACGACTGCCTGATCAACAGCATGCCGCTGGTGGAGGTGGCGCAGGCTGTCGAGGGCATCCCCAACCTCTGGTGCGTACCCGCGACCATCGACCTGGCCGGTGCGGAGATCGAGCTGGTGTCGGTGGTGGCGCGGGAGTCGCGCCTGGACCGGGCCATCGCCGCCTACCCGGGCGAGTTCGACTACGTGTTCATCGACTGCCCGCCCTCGCTCGGCCTGCTCACGGTCAATGCCCTGGTTGCCGCGCAGGAGGTGCTGATCCCGATCCAGTGTGAGTACTACGCGCTGGAAGGGCTCAACCAGCTGATCAACAACATCAACCTGGTGCGTCAACACCTCAACCCGAAGCTCGATGTCTCGACGATCCTGTTGACCATGTACGACCGCCGGACCCGGTTGGCCGACGCCGTCGAGCAAGACGTCCGGAACCACTTCGGCGACAAGGTGCTCCAGGCAGTCATCCCCCGCAACGTTCGGGTCTCCGAGGCACCGAGCTACGGCCAGTCGGTGATGACCTACGATCCCGGATCGCGGGGTGCCACGAGCTACTTCGAGGCCGCCCAGGAGATCGCCGAGCGAGGGGTCAAGGAGCCGGTGGGCCGGAATGCGTAGTGCGGAAGAGTTGCTGGGAGGCGTGGCATGAAGAACCGTCCTCGGGGCGGTCTGGGTAGGGGCCTGGGGGCACTGATCCCGACCGGGCCCGTGCCGGGCGCCGCCGGCACCGTGACGGCCGAGCCGGAGAACGAGCTCGCGGACGATGCCGGTACCACGCCGGCGGTGCCCGCGACGACTGCCGGCGCCCCGCCCGTGCACGAGCCGGAGCCCGTGCTCAGCCCGGTGCCCGGTGCTCGATTCGCCGAGATCCCGGTCGACGCGATCCTGCCCAACCCGAAGCAGCCCCGTCAGGTCTTCGACGAGGACGCACTGGAGGAGCTCAAGACCTCGATCCAGGAGGTCGGTTTCCTCCAGCCCATCGTCGTCCGGCAGCTCGACGACGAGAAGTACGAGCTGGTGATGGGCGAGCGGCGCTGGCGGGCCGCCCAGGCGGTGGGCCGGGAGAGCATCCCCGCCATCGTCCGGGACACCCGCGACGACGCCATGCTCCGCGACGCCCTCCTGGAGAACATCCACCGGGCCAACCTGAACCCGCTCGAAGAGGCCGCGGCCTACCAGCAACTGCTGGAGGAGTTCGGGGCCACCCACGAGGAGCTGGCCCGCCGGATTGGCCGGAGTCGCCCGCAGATCTCCAACACGATCCGCCTGCTGAACCTGCCGGCTCCTGTGCAACGCCGGGTCGCTGCCGGCATCCTGTCGGCGGGTCACGCCCGCGCACTGCTGAGCCTCGACGAGGCGGAGGCGCAGGAGCAGTTGGCCCTGCGGATCGTGGCCGAGGGCCTGTCGGTGCGGGCGACCGAGGAGATCGTGGCCCTGGCCCTGAACGACGGGCCAGAGAAGGGGCAGGCCGCCAAGCGCCGTCCCAAGGCGCACGCGCCGGCTCTGACTGATCTCGCCGATCGGCTGTCCGACCGGTTCGACACCCGGGTGAAGGTGGACATCGGTCGAAGCAAAGGAAAGATCACGATCGAGTTCGCGACTGTGGACGACCTGGAGCGGATCGTCGGGATCATCGGCGTGCAGCAGGATGAGGAGAGCGGGGACTGAGCCCGCGCTCGGCTACGGCCGCGTACCCCGTCTGGGGTGGCGCGGCCGTTCTGCGTTCGGGCCGCGTTTCACGTGAAACAGCACCGACGAATCGCTCCGAGCCCGGGTGGTCGAGCGAGCGGTGACCGATGGCTGCGCGCGCTCCTTGCCCCGCGCCCCAGGGGGGCGAACCGGCGCGGCCGTTTCACGTGAAACCCGGTTCGGATGGCAGCTGCCCACAACGGTGGCCACGGAGGCGCGCTGCGCCCGTTCTGTGGGCCGCTGGAGCTGCTGGCCGCCCGGAGGGGTAGTTGGGGTCGGGTAGCAGTCGTGCGGACCTCCAGCGCTCGTTTGAGCGAGGGATGGTCGTGCCACCGCCCTCTCCATCGACTTCGTCGCCGGCGGCGGTTCTGCTCGTGGCGTTGCGGCAGGCACCGATGGGGGCCACCGTCGGCGCCCAGGCGCAGCCCTCAACGCCGGGCTGCTGCTCGCCACCAACCAGCTCGACATCGCCGGGCTCGTCTTCACCGCGGTCCGCCGCCGGCAGCCAGCGCTGGCGTCGGTGCCTCAAGTAGTCCGCGAGAAGACCGTGAGGCCATCGTCGGCCCGAGCGCCTGCCCACCGGCGACCACACGCCGGGACCGCATACCGGTGTCCAACGGACCTGGCGGATCAGGTCGGGGCCGGCCAGCGCCGGGCACGGCGTCCCGCCGCAACCGGCCACCGTTGCGGCGGTCGAGATCGCCGGATCACCGGTCGCGGGACAACGACCGACCGGCAGAAAAGTTATCCACAGCGGTTTTCCACAGGCACCCTCCGTTTCACGTGAAACAGCGCGTGGGAGTGGGTGCGGGCCTGTGGATGACGGCGTGTATTCACGATCTCGGCAGCCTGTGGATATCGCTCGGCGGCAGCCCCGCGACCCCCGTGCGTTCGCTGGTGCGGACCGTCGCTCTGGCGGCCGGGGACCGGTCAAACAGGTAGGGACAGCGGTGCCAGACTCGGTTAGGGTCAGCGTCGTGCACGACACCCCTCCCTCAGTCCCGGACTTCACCCAGTGGCCGTCATTTCCCTTCGAGGGCGACCTCCGCGTGAAGCAACTCGATGATCCGGTCCCGGTCGAACCGCCCCGGAAGGGCGAGGGTCTCCGGGAATGCACCGCCTGCAACGCACCCGACGACGCCTACATCTGGGTGGGTGAGCGGTGGCGAGTCCGTGCCATGGACCGGCCCACCGGTCTGCCGATGGTGCTCATCCTGGAATCGCGGTCCCACCTTGACCTCGGAGACCTGCCGAACCTGTTGGCTGCCGAGCTGGGGGTGATGACCGTACGGCTGGAGCGGGCCATCCGGTCTCTCGACGGGGTGGCGCGGGTGCACGTCAACCGGTGGGGCGATGGCTCGGCTCACCTGCACATGTGGTTCCTCGCGCGACCGTACGGCCGCCTCCAGTTGCGCGGTACGTTCCTCTCCCTGTGGGACTCGATCCTGCCGCCGATCTCCGAGGCGCAGTGGCGGGAAAATCTGGCGCTGGTCGCCGCCTGGCTCGCCGAGTTCGGTGGTCGCCCGCTCGCCGAGCCGCCCCGCATCCAGTGGCAGGCCCCGTCCAGTCTGCTGGCCCAGTCCGCCGCCGCGGATGCCGCCGCAGCGGCAGCGGCGGAGGAGGCCGTCTCGGTCATCGAGGCGGCAGAGGAGATTCCGGAACCGGCGCCCGACGCCACCTCCGACGCTGTCACCAACGACACCGATCGGGCGCCCTCGGCCGCTCCGGTCGTCGTGCAAACGGACGGCGGTGCCAGCTCGACGACGGACAGCACTGCCGCTCCGACGGGTGAACAGGCGCGGTCGGCATCCCCGGCCGACCGCACCGCTGGCACCGCCGCGGCCGACGCCCCGGTGTCCACCGTCCCAGCGGCCGGCGTCGTCGGCGCGCCGGAAACGCCCGCCGACGAACCCCGAAGCCTCCGGGAGCCGGCGAGCGCCACCACCGACGGAGCCGCCAGCGCGGCGGTGAGTGGGGCCGCCTCCGACGGCGGCGGGGAAACCCACACCCCGAGTGCGGCGTCCGTCTCGACCTCGCCCGCCGACGACCGCGACACGCCGGATCTGCCTACCACCCGCTGAGGTGGAACCGCCCCTGAGGTTGGCGTCTCCGCTCCAAGGCGTGCGACATGCGCCGGTCTCAGGGGTCGTTCACGGGTGCCGCGAGCGCTGACGCCCCGGCGGCAGCTCAGGAAGTGGCGAGGCGGGCAGCTGCTCGGACGACCAGGGTGCCGAGGAGCCGACCGAAGTCGAGGCCCGCCGCCTGCACGGCGAGCGGGAGCAGCGACGTCTCCGTCATGCCGGGCGAGACGTTGACCTCCAGCACGTGCGGCTGGCCGGCCGCGTCCACGATCACGTCGACGCGGGACAGGTCCCGGAGACCGAGCGCGGTGTGCGCGGCGAGGGCCACGTCAGCGACGGTGGCAGCCACCTCCGGGTCCAGCCGGGCTGGGGCGTGCCAGGTGGTGCGCCCCGCCGTGTAGCGGGCGGCGTAGTCGTACACGCCGTTGCGCGGCACGATCTCCACCGGCGGCAGCGCCTGTGGGCCGTTGCCGAGGTCGACCACGGAGACCGCCACGTCCATGCCGGGCACGTACCGCTCCACCAGGGCGGTGGAGTCGTACGCGAAGCAGCCCACCATCGCGGCGGGCAGCGCCGTGGCGTCCCGGACCACCGCCCCGCCCAGCCCGGACCCGCCCTGCGCCGGCTTGACCATCAGGGGCAGGCCCAGACGGTCGACGATCCGATCCAGCACGGCTACCGCGCCGAGCTCGGAGAAACGATCGTGTGGCAGCGCCACCCAGTCCGGGGTGGGGATGCCGGCCTCGCGGAGCACCGCCTTGGCCGAGGGCTTGTCCCAGGCCACGCGGGAAGCACGGGCGTCGCAGCCGACGTACGGGATGTCGCAGAGATCCAGCACCCCGCGCAGCGAGCCGTCCTCGCCGGTGGCACCGTGCAGCGCGATCACCACCGCATCCGGCGGGTCCACCGCGAGTGCCGGCAGCAGCGCCACGTCGGCGTCCCGCAGCTCGGCTTCCATTCCGACAGCGCGCAGCGCGTCGAGCACCCGGCGACCGGAGCGCAGTGAGACGTCCCGTTCGTAGGAGAGGCCGCCGGCGAGCACCACGACGCGCAGGTCGGCCGAGACGGCGGAATCGGTCACGAGGAGGCGCTCGGCGGTCGTACCCATGCGGGCATCATGCCAAGTCGGGCCCGGGCACGTCGGAGCCGGCCCGGCCGCGGCGGCCGGCGGCACCACCCACAGCGCCGAAGACCCGGCGCATCGTGATCTCCTGCTCCATCACAGTGGCCAGCCGGCGAACGCCCTCGCGAATGCGCTCAGGCGGCGGGAAGCTGAAGTTGAGTCGCATCGCGCCGGTGCCGGTGCCGTCGGCGTAGAAACCGGTGCCGGGCACGTAGGCGACCCGGGCCGCGATCGCTCGCGGCATCATGGCCTTCGAGTCGAGCCCGTCGGGCAGGGTGGCCCACACGAAGAGGCCACCGGCCGGCGTGGTCCAGTTGGTGCCCTCCGGCATCAGGTCGGCCATCGCGTCGAGCAGGGCGTCCCGGCGCTCCCGGTAGACCTCGCGGTAGACCTTGAGCTGCTGCCGCCACGGCATCGTGCGCAGATAGGTGGCCACCGCGGCCTGGGCGTAACCGCTGGGGCAGAGAATCTGCGCCTCGCTGGCGATGACGAGCTTGTCGCGGACCGCGTGCGGCGCCAGGATCCAGCCGACCCGCAGGCCGGGCGCGAAGGTCTTGGAGAAGGTGCTGAGGTAGAAGACGCCGTCCCGGCGGCGGGCCCGCAACGGCGCCGGCGCCTCGGTCTCGAACCCCAGCTGACCGTACGGGTCGTCCTCGACGACCAGCAGCCCGGCGCGTTCGCAGATGTCGAGCACCCGTTCCCGGCGCTCCTCGCTGAGCGTCACGCCGGTCGGGTTCTGGTAGGTGGGGATCGTGTAGAGGAACTTGACCCGCTGGCCGGCGCGGGTCAGGTCGGCGATGGCCGACTCCAACGCCTCCGGGATCAGCCCGTCCGCGTCCATCGGCACGTGGACGACCTGCGCCTGGGCGGCCTGGAACACCCCGAGCGCACCGACGTAGGTGGGCCCCTCGGCGAGCACCACGTCACCCGGGTCGAGGAAGAGCCGGGCCACCAGGTCGAGTGCCTGCTGCCCGCCCACGGTGACCACGACGTCCTCCGGGGAGGCACCGCACGCGGCGTCGATCCCGGAGAGCGCCATCACCTCGCAGATCCGCTCGCGCAGCTCAAGGGTGCCCTGGCCGATGCCGTACTGGAGAGTGGTCACACCCTGCTCGGAGCCGAGTCGGCCGAGCATCTCACCGACCGCGTCCAGGGGCAGAGCGGCGATGTACGGTGCGCCACCGGCGAGCGACACGACCTCCGGGCGACTGGCCACCGCGAACAGTGCTCGGATCTCGGAGGCGGTCATCCCGCGTACCCGCCGGGCGTACCGGTCGGTGTAGTCGTCGAGTGTCGTGCCGGTCATGACCTCACCTCGATCGCTGCTCGGGTGGCTCCCGTCCCGGGTACCCCGCCCACCGCTGACCATGGCGACGGAGGACACCGATTGTCGATCCTAGTCCGCCTGGGGCCCGCTGCCGCCGGGCCGGAGCGGATCTACCACATGGCGGACCGTCGTCGGCGTCCCCCACCGGGGTGGGCATCTGCGCGTCCCCTCCCGTATCGCCGATCGGCGGCGTACGATCGCTCGTCGGGGGCAGGAAGGCGGCGCTGTCGCTCCATGCCGGTCTCACCACCGAGCCTATTGTGGGGATGCGCCATATGTCGCGACGTCTGGTCAGCCTGACCCTCGACACGTTGGAAGACCTTCCCCGGCCGTGCCGGCAGTGCGTCTACTGGGAGCTCGACCCGGTCTCCGCGGAGCGGGCCTGCGCGGCCGGTGATCCGGGCCTGGAGAAGGAGGCCTGGGTCTCCCAGACGCTGTTGGAGTGGGGCTCCTGCGGCAAGCTCGCGTACGTCGACGGCATGCCGGCCGGCTTCGTGATGTACGCCCCGCCCGCCTACGTGCCCCGGTCGATGGCGTTCCCGACCTCGCCGGTCTCCGCCGACGCGGCACTGTTGATGACCGCCAACGTGGTCGCCGCGTTCGCCGGGGGCGGCCTGGGCCGGATGCTGGTGCAGGGCGTCGCCCGGGACCTGACCAAGCGGGGGATCAAGGCCATCGAGGCGTTCGGCGACGCCAAGTTCGGTGACGCGGACGATCCCGCCGGTGGCTGCGTGGCACCTGTCGACTTCTTCCTCTCCGTGGGCTTCAAGACCGTCCGTCCGCATCCGCGTTTCCCCCGGCTGCGTCTTGAGCTGCGGACGGCGTTGAGCTGGAAGTCCGACGTCGAGTACGCGTTGGAGAAGCTGCTCGGGTCGATGAGCCCGGAGACCCTGCTCCGGCCGGTGCGTCCGGCCCCGGCCACCCGCTCCACAAACGGCTGACCCACCTGGTGGTGGTGGATCAGTCGACCACCGTGCCGGCGGCCACCACGGCACGCAGTTCACTGACGTCGAGTGATCCGGTCGGGACGTCCCGTTCGATCGGGTAGTACATGCGCTGCACCGCGGCCACGATCGCCTCCACCACCCGGTCCCGGAACCGTGGGTCGACCAGTTGGGCGCGGTCGGTGGGCGAGGTGAGGTAGCCGACCTCGACCCGAACGGCGGGCATCCGGGTCAGTCTGAGCAGCTCCCAGGTCTTCGCGTGGGTGCGGCAGTCCCGCAGCCCGGTCCGGGCGACGATCTCCCGTTGCACCAGCCCGGCCAGGCGTTCACCGGTCGCCGAGGTCACCCCGTTGTCGGTGCCGTAGTGGTAGGTCGCCACCCCCTCCGCGTCCGGGTTGGCGTGGCCGTCCAGGTGCAGTGAGATGAACACGTCGGCACCCAGCGAGTTGGCCAGCAGGGCCCGGTCGGTGTCCGGCAGGCAACTGTCGGGCGACGGGCCCCGGGTGAGCTGCACCCGCACCCCGGAGGCGGCGAGTCGACCCTCCAACCGGCTGGCCAGGTCGTGCATCAGGTCCGCCTCGGTCCAGCGCAGCGACCCGTCGGGCACCACCATCCCGGGGTCGGTGCCGCCGTGCCCCGGGTCGATGACCACCGTCTTGCCGACCAACGCCGGCCCGGACTGCCGGATCGCGTCCGACTCGCGTAGCCACTGCGGGCGACCGCCGACGACCTTGCGGCCGATCCGGCGGAGCGCGTTCATCGTGTGCGGACCGCAGGAACCGTCGGGGGTGAGCCCCACCTCGCGTTGGAACTGGGCCACCGCGCGGGACGTCCGGATGCCGTAGATGGCGTCGGCCCTGCCCACGTCGTACCCCATCTCCAGCAGCCGCTCCTGCAACGAACGGACGTCCTCGCCGGTGAGCGGCTCGGGAACCGCGTGGTAGAGGGTGCGGGCACCGAGCCGCCAGCGGGCGGCGTCCAGGGCTCGCCAGGTCTCCGCGCCGACCCGACCATCCACGCTGAGCCCTCGGGACTGCTGGAACGCGCGGACCGCCCGTTCGGTGTCGAGGTCGAACTCGTCGTCGTGCGGGCCAGCGGCGCTGAGCAGGTCGAGGCCGGTCAGGATGGTACGGATCTCAGTGACCGCTGGTCCCCGGTCACCGGGTCGGATCGGACGCACGCACGACCCCCTCTGCACGACGCTGGCTGGCCGGGCGGCCCAGGCTTGAGGCTATGCGCTCCGGGGCGGCGAGGTGGCGGGGCCGGGAAAAACGTCGACGGTGCGGCCGGGAGAAACCGAACCCCGCACCCGACGAGCGGGTACGGGGTTCGGTGAGCTGTTTCTGCTGGTCAGAGAGCCGACTCGATGAGCCGGACCAGCTCGCCCTTCGGCTTGGCACCGGCGATCGACTGCACCGGTTGGCCGTTCTTGAAGACGGTGAGCGTCGGCACCGACATCACCCGGTAGGCCCGAGCGGTCTCCGGGTTCTCGTCGATGTTGAGCTTGACGATGGTGACCTGGTCACCCATCTCGCCGGCGATCTCCTCGAGCAGCGGCGACACCTTGCGGCACGGCCCGCACCACTCGGCCCAGAAGTCCACCAGAACCGGCTTGTCGGCCTGTAGCACGTCGGCGACGAAACTCTTGTCCGTGACCGCCTTGGTATTTCCCACTATGCCCCTCCTCCGGGATGTGTTTCCTGCTTCAGCTGAGCGTCGCGATGAACCGTTCGGCGTCGAGCGCGGCGGCACAGCCGGTGCCGGCTGCGGTGATCGCCTGACGGTAGGTGTGGTCGACCACGTCGCCGGCGGCGAAGACGCCGGGCACGTTGGTGCGGGTGCTGGGGGCGTGGACCTTCACGTAGCCCTCGTCGTCCAGCTCGACCTGGTCCCGGAAGAGTTCGCTGCGGGGGTCGTGACCGATGGCCACGAAGACACCGGTCACGTCCATCACCTTGGTCTCACCGGTGTGCACGTTGCGGACGCGTACGCCGGTGACCTTGCCGTCGTCGCCGAGGATCTCCTCGACGGTGCTGTTCCACTCGACCTTGATCTTCTCGTTGCTCAGCGCCCGGTCGGCCATGATCTTGCTGGCCCGGAACGAGTCGCGCCGGTGGATGATGGTGACCGACTCGGCGAAGCGGGTGAGGAAGGTGGCCTCCTCCATCGCCGAGTCACCGCCGCCGACGACCACGATGTGCTGGTTGCGGAAGAAGAAGCCGTCACAGGTGGCACACGCGGAGACGCCGTGGCCCAGGTATTCCTGCTCGCCGGGCACGCCCAGCGGACGCCAGGCCGAACCGGTGGAGAGGATGACGGAGCGCGCCCGGTAGGCGGTCTCGCCGACCCAGACGGTGCTCAGCGCGCCGGAACCGGCGTCGCCGGTGTCCACCAGCTCGACCCGGGTCACGTCGTCGGTGAGGAACTCGGCGCCGAACCGCTCGGCCTGCTTGCGCATGTTGTCCATCAGCTCGGGGCCGAGAATGCCGTCCGCGAAGCCGGGAAAGTTTTCCACCTCGGTCGTGGTCATCAACGCGCCGCCGGACTGCACGCCCTCAATGATCAGCGGCTTCAGGTTGGCGCGTGCGGCATAGACCGCCGCCGTGTAGCCGGCCGGCCCGGAGCCGATGATGATCAGGTTGCGGACCTCGTCCACTGCCGTCTCCCGAGTTGTGTGTGTCAGCGTCGGCACGAGCACCGAAGCTGATCCGCTTCGCCGACGCCTGGGTGGGGCCGGCAGCTACTTCCAGAACGTCATCCTACGAACCGGGGATTCCCGAGCCGGGCATCCGGTGGGTCAGGTCACGTACGGGTTCACCGTGCCGTTGACCGTGGATTCACCCTACCCGCGCCGAATACCGGCTGTCCGAGCCGGACCCGGGCACTCCGCACTCCGGGCCGCTCACCCAGGACCACCGGGTTCCGGTCGCATCGGTGAACCGGATCACCAGTGCCGGCTCGCCCTGGAACCGCGCGTAGTCGATGGTCTCGACCGCCAGTGGCGCCGATCCGTGCTCCGCCGCGAGGTCGGCCAGGCAGGTCGTCAGCGCGGCCTCGTCGGTCAGCCGGGCCAGCTGGTCCAGCCCGCCGGGCGAGGGACGCCGATCACCCTCGGCATCCACCTGCGGCTGCCCACCGGGCGCTTCGCTTGTCGCTCGGCTGCTGGCACCCGGCACGTCGCGGCCCGGCACGTCACCAAGGGTCTGTGGGGTGTAGTTCGTACCGCTGCGCAGGGCCGGCCCGGTGGTGCGGACCGGTCCGGCGCCCGCGACGCCCTCGGGCGCGCGGACCGGCCGGTCATGGTGCTGACCGCACCGGAGTCGTCCGTCGCCCGCATCGACAGCTGGTTGAGGCCCAGGGCGACCGCGACGACGGCGATCACAGCGGCGGCCACCGGCGCGCCGCGGCGCGCCCAGCCGCGCGGGC
>NZ_JAEVHL010000100.1 GCF_016803395.1 Micromonospora tarensis
CCAACGGAGGGCCCGACGGCGGCGGACCCCAACCAAGCGGCACCCCTGGCCCGGAGGACGGCGAACCCGGCCTGGGCGTCGGCGCCGCCCCGGAGACCGGGTGCGGCTGACCGGAGCTGGGCGATGGAGACGTGTCCTCACCGGTGTGCGGCGCGGAAGGCGGCGCATCCGAACCCGGCGCATCCGAACCCGGCGGGACCGAACCCGGCGGGACCGCAGCGGGGTGTGGCTCGCTGGCCGGGCCCGGCGGGACCTCGCCGCTCGGCTCGGACGGAGCCGGCTGGTCCGGATCGCCGGCCGGTTCGTCCGCAGGGGGCCGCGCCGGTTCCGTCACGAGGTCCTCCTGTCGCAAGGCCGCCACCGCCAGACGGCGGACACCGGCCAGGCTACCGCTGAGAGCGCCGCCGTCCGCGCCGGGCGCGGCACGGCGGGCTCAGTCCATGTTCGCCGGGTAGTCGTGGCCGAACGGCGCGCCGGCCAACCGGACCACGCCGATGACCACCGCGGCCACCACGCTGACGGCGACCAGCACCAGGCCGACCCACGCCATCCGCTCCCCCCGTCGCAGCCAGACGCCGCCGGTCAGGAAACCCCCGGATGCGTACGCCTCACGGCGCGCCTGCCGGGCCAGTTGCAGTGCCACAGTCGCCGGGACCACTCCGCCGATGAACAACCCGGTCAGCATGCCCAGCAGCCCCAGTGCGAAGACCGCCCGCGCCTTCGTGGCCCGGGCCGGGTCCGGGTCCAGTGGGTGGCGCAGGTCCTGCTGCGCGACGGACACCTGCCCGGGTGCGGTGGTCATCCCCCCATCATGCCGAACTCGGACCTGGGATGGGTGGGTGGAGACGCGACGAGGCCCCCGGCGCGTGCCGGGGGCCTCGTCGTGTCACTGGTGCCTAGCGGTACGACCCGAAGTCGAAGTCGTCCAGCGGCACAGCCTGCCCGCTGGCCGGCCCGAACCCGTAGTCGGTCTCCGGGTACCCGGTCATCGAGTAGACCTTCGCCTTGGCCTCCTCGGTCGGCTCCACCCGGACGTTGCGGTACTTGCTGATGCCGGTACCGGCCGGGATGAGCTTTCCGATGATCACGTTCTCCTTGAGGCCGACCAGCGAGTCGCTGCGCGAGTTGATCGCGGCGTCGGTCAGCACCCGGGTGGTCTCCTGGAAGGAGGCCGCCGAGAGCCAGGAGTCGGTGGCCAGCGAGGCCTTGGTGATACCCATCAGCACCGGACGACCGGCGGCGGGCTCGCCGCCCTCCGAGACGAGTCGGCGGTTCTCCGACTCGAACAGCGCCCGGTCGACGAGCACACCCGGCAGGAACTCGGTCGAGCCGGAGTCGATGACCGTCACCCGCTTGAGCATCTGGCGGATGATGATCTCGATGTGCTTGTCGTGGATGAGCACACCCTGCGAGCGGTAGACCTCCTGGACCTCACTGGTCAGGTGGACCTGGACCGCCCGCGGACCCATGATCCGCAGCAGCTCGTGCGGGTCGATGGTGCCCTCGGTCAGCTTCTCGCCGACCGCGACGTGGCCGCCGTCGTGGGTCCGGAGCTTGACCCGCTTCGAGATCTTGTCGTAGACGATCTCTTCGCTGCCGTCGTCCGGCACCACGATGATCTTGCGCGAGCGCTCGCCGTCCTCGATCCGGATCCGACCGGGGGTGTCGGCGATGGGCGCCTTACCCTTCGGGACCCGAGCCTCGAAGATTTCCTGCACACGCGGCAGACCCTGGGTGATGTCCTCACCCGCGACACCACCGGTGTGGAAGGTACGCATCGTCAGCTGCGTACCCGGCTCACCGATGGACTGGGCGGCGATGATGCCGACCGCCTCGCCGATGTCGACCGACTTACCGGTCGGCAGCGACCGGCCGTAGCAGGCCGCGCAGACGCCCAGCTTCGACTCGCAGGTGAGCACGCTGCGCACCCGGACCGTCTCCACCCCGGCGGCGACGATCTTGTCGACCCCGATGGAGTTGATGTCCTGGCCGCGCTCGGCCACCACGGTGCCGTCCGGTCCCTTGATGTCGTCGGCCAGCGTCCGGGCGTGCACGCTGGTCTCGGCGTGGGTGTGGACGACGAGCTTGCCGTCCAGCTTCTCGCCGATCTGCATCGGGATAGCCCGGTCGGTGCCGCAGTCCTCCTCGCGGATGATGACGTCCTGCGACACGTCCACCAGACGACGGGTCAGGTAACCCGAGTCGGCGGTCCGCAGCGCGGTGTCGGCGAGACCCTTACGGGCACCGTGCGTGGAGATGAAGTACTCCAGCACTGACAGACCCTCCCGGTAGCTGGCCTTGATCGGCCGCGGGATGATCTCACCCTTGGGGTTGGCCACCAGACCACGGATCGCCGCGATCTGCCGGAGCTGGAGCAGGTTACCGCGGGCACCCGAGTTGATCATCTTCCACAGCGGGTTCTCCTGCGGCAGCGCGGTGTCCATCTCCTTGGCGACCTCGTTGGTCGCCTTGGTCCAGATCTCGATGAGCTCGCCGCGACGCTCCTCGGCGGTCATCAGACCACGCTGGTACTGCTTGTCGATCCGGTCGGCTTCCTTCTCGTACTTCGCCAGGATCTCCGCCTTGCGCGGCGGTGCGATGACGTCCTCCATACCGATCGTCACGCCGGACCAGGTGGCCCAGTGGAAGCCGGCCTCCTTGAGCCCGTCCAGGGTGGCCGCCAGGGCCACCTTGGGGAAGCGCTCGGCGAGGTCGTTGACGATCGCGGAGAGCTGACCCTTGCGGATCTCGTAGTTCACGAAGCGGTAGCCCTGCGGCAGCGTCTCGTTGAACAGCACCCGACCCAGGGTGGTCTCCACGGTCAGCGGCTCACCCTCGACCCAGCCCTCCGGGGCGGTCCACGGCTCGGCGCCAGCGCCGTTGTCGACACCGACCACGTCCCGCAAACGGATCTTCACCGGTGCCTGGAGGTGCAGCTCGCCGTTGTCGAAGGCCATCCGCGCCTCGGCGTCCGAGCTGAACGCCCGGCCCTCGCCCTTCTCACCGGCGGTGAGGTGGGTGAGGTGGTAGAGACCGATGACCATGTCCTGGGTGGGCATGGTGACCGGCTTGCCGTCGGCCGGCTTGAGGATGTTGTTCGACGACAGCATCAGGATCCGCGCCTCGGCCTGGGCCTCGGCGGACAGCGGCACGTGCACCGCCATCTGGTCACCGTCGAAGTCGGCGTTGAACGCGGTGCAGACCAGCGGGTGGATCTGGATCGCCTTGCCCTCGACCAGCTGCGGCTCGAAGGCCTGGATGCCCAGGCGGTGCAGGGTCGGCGCCCGGTTGAGCAGCACCGGGTGCTCGCCGATGACCTCTTCCAGCACGTCCCACACGACCGGGCGCTGACGCTCGACCATCCGCTTGGCGGACTTGATGTTCTGCGCGTGGTTGAGGTCCACCAGCCGCTTCATCACGAACGGCTTGAACAGCTCCAGCGCCATCTGCTTGGGCAGACCGCACTGGTGCAGCTTGAGCTTCGGGCCGACCACGATGACCGAACGGCCCGAGTAGTCGACGCGCTTGCCCAGCAGGTTCTGGCGGAACCGGCCCTGCTTGCCCTTGAGCATGTCGGAGAGCGACTTGAGCGGGCGGTTACCCGGGCCGGTGACCGGCCGGCCGCGACGGCCGTTGTCGAACAGCGCGTCGACGGCCTCCTGGAGCATCCGCTTCTCGTTGTTGACGATGATCTCGGGCGCGCCGAGGTCGATCAGCCGCTTGAGGCGGTTGTTCCGGTTGATCACGCGGCGGTACAGGTCGTTCAGGTCCGAGGTCGCGAAGCGGCCACCGTCGAGCTGCACCATCGGGCGCAGGTCCGGCGGGATGACCGGGACGCAGTCCAGCACCATGCCGAGCGGCGAGTTGCGGGTGTTCAGGAACGCCGCGACGACCTTGAGCCGCTTGAGCGCCCGGATCTTCCGCTGGCCCTTGCCGGACCGGATGGTCTCCCGCAGGCTCTCGGCCTCGGCGTCGAGGTCCATGTTCTGGACCAGCGCCTTGATCGCCTCCGCGCCCATGGAACCGGTGAAGTACTCACCGAAGCGGTCGCGCAGCTCGCGGTAGAGCAGCTCGTCGGTGACCAGCTGCTTCGGCTCCAGCTTGCGGAAGGTGTCCAGCACCTCGTCCAGGCGGTCGATCTCGCGCTGGGCCCGGTCGCGGATCTGGCGCATCTCGCGCTCTCCGCCCTCCTTGACCTTGCGCCGGACGTCCGCCTTGGCACCCTCGGCCTCCAGCTCGGCCAGGTCGCCTCGAGCTTGGCGGCCCGCTTCTCGATCTCCGAGTCACGGCTGTTCTCGGACTGCCGCTTCTCGGCCAGGATCTCGTTCTCGATCGTCGAGAGGTCACGGTGACGCGACTCCGCGTCCACGCTCGTCACGACGTACGAGGCGAAGTAGATGATCTTTTCGAGGTCCTTGGGGGCGAGGTCCAGCAGGTAACCCAGCCGGCTCGGCACGCCCTTGAAGTACCAGATGTGGGTCACCGGAGCGGCGAGCTCGATGTGCCCCATCCGCTCACGACGGACCTTGGAGCGAGTCACCTCGACGCCGCAGCGCTCACAGATGATGCCCTTGAACCGGACGCGCTTGTACTTACCGCAGTAGCACTCCCAGTCCCGCTGCGGACCGAAGATCTTCTCGCAGAAGAGCCCGTCCTTCTCCGGCTTCAGGGTGCGGTAGTTGATCGTCTCAGGCTTCTTGACCTCGCCGTGCGACCACTGACGGATGTCGTCGGCGGTGGCGAGACCAATGCGCAGCTCGTCGAAGAAGTTGACGTCGAGCACTATGTCCCCTATGTCGTCGTCTGTACTGCTAATTCTCGGGTGGGGTCGCGGCGAGCCGGCCCCCGACCGCTCACCTCAGACCTCTTCGACCGAGCTCGGCTCGCGCCGGGACAGGTCGATGCCCAGCTCCTCGGCGGCCCGGAACACCTCGTCGTCGGTCTCGCGCATTTCCAGGGCCACACCGTCGCTGGAGAGCACCTCAACGTTGAGGCACAGCGACTGCAGCTCCTTGAGCAGCACCTTGAACGACTCCGGGATGCCCGGCTCCGGGATGTTCTCGCCCTTGACGATGGCCTCGTAGACCTTCACCCGGCCGAGCACGTCGTCGGACTTGATCGTGAGCAGCTCCTGCAGGGCGTAGGCAGCGCCGTACGCCTGCATCGCCCAGCACTCCATCTCACCGAAGCGCTGACCACCGAACTGCGCCTTACCACCCAGCGGCTGCTGCGTGATCATCGAGTACGGGCCGTCGAACGAGCGTGGATCTTGTCGTCGACCAGGTGGTTGAGCTTCAGGATGTAGACGTAGCCGACCGCGATCGGGTCCGGCAGCGGCTCGCCGGAACGACCGTCGAACAGCTGCGCCTTGCCGGTACGCCCGATCAGCTGCTTGCCGTCCCGGTTGGGCAGGGTCGACTCGAGCAGACCGGAGATCTCCTCCTCGCGGGCACCGTCGAAGACCGGGGTGGCCACGTTGGTGTCACCCTCGGACTCGTGCGCGTCGATCGAGCGGAGCTGGCGCTTCCAGTCGGCGTCGTCACCCTCGACCTTCCACCCGGTCTTGGCGACCCAACCGAGGTGGGTCTCCAGAACCTGGCCGATGTTCATCCGGCTCGGCACGCCGAGCGGGTTGAGCACGATGTCGACCGGGGTGCCGTCCTCCAGGAACGGCATGTCCTCGATCGGCAGGATCTTCGAGATGACGCCCTTGTTGCCGTGCCGGCCGGCGAGCTTGTCGCCGTCCTGGATCTTGCGCTTCTGGGCGACGTAGACCCGGACCAGCTCGTTGACGCCCGGCGGCAACTCGTCGCCGTCCTCGCGGGAGAACGTGCGCACACCGATGACCGTGCCGGTCTCGCCGTGCGGCACCTTCAGCGAGGTGTCCCGAACCTCACGCGCCTTCTCACCGAAGATCGCGCGGAGCAGTCGCTCCTCCGGGGTCAGCTCGGTCTCACCCTTGGGCGTGACCTTGCCGACCAGGATGTCGCCGGGGACGACCTCGGCGCCGATCCGGATGATGCCGCGCTCGTCGAGGTCAGCGAGCATTTCCTCGCTGACGTTCGGGATGTCGCGGGTGATCTCCTCCGGGCCGAGCTTGGTGTCCCGGGCGTCGACCTCGTGCTCCTCGATGTGGATCGAGGTGAGCACGTCCTGCTGCACGAGGCGCTGCGACAGGATGATCGCGTCCTCGTAGTTGTGGCCCTCCCAGCACATGAACGCCACCAGCAGGTTGCGTCCGAGCGCCATCTCGCCCTCGTCGGTGCACGGACCGTCGGCGATGACCTGCCCGGCCTCGACGCGGTCGCCCTCGAAGACCACCGGCTTCTGGTTGACGCAGGAGCCGGCGTTGGAGCGGCGGAACTTGTGCAGCAGGTACGTCCGGCGGTGGCCGTCATCCTGGTGGATGGTGACGTAGTCGGCGCAGAGATCCTCGATCACACCGCCGACCTCGGCGACCACCACGTCGCCAGCGTCGACAGCGGCCCGGTACTCCATGCCCGTACCCACGAGCGGCGCCTCGGCCTTGACCAGCGGCACCGCCTGGCGCTGCATGTTCGCGCCCATCAGTGCCCGGTTGGCGTCGTCGTGCTCGAGGAACGGGATCATGGCGGTCGCGACCGAGGTCATCTGCCGGGGCGAGACGTCCATGTAGTCGACGGCGCCGGGGACGACGTCCTCGGTCTCGCCGCCCTTACGACGGCAGAGCACCCGCTCCTCGGCGAACGTGCCGTCCGCCTTGAGCCGCGCGTTGGCCTGGGCCTTGACGAACCGGTCCTCCTCGTCCGCGGTCAGGTAGTCGATCTGGTCGGTGACCCGACCGTCGACGACCTTCCGGTACGGCGTCTCGATGAAGCCGAACGGGTTGACCCGGGCGAAGGTGGACAGCGCGCCGATCAGGCCGATGTTCGGGCCTTCCGGCGTCTCGATCGGGCACATCCGGCCGTAGTGGGACGGGTGCACGTCGCGGACCTCGAAGCCGGCCCGCTCCCGGGACAGACCACCCGGGCCGAGCGCGCTCAGCCGACGCCGGTGGGTCAGGCCCGCCAGCGGGTTGGTCTGGTCCATGAACTGGGACAGCTGCGACGTACCGAAGAACTCCTTGATCGCCGCCACCACCGGGCGGATGTTGATCAGGGTCTGCGGGGTGATCGCCTCGACGTCCTGCGTGGTCATCCGCTCGCGGACGACCCGCTCCATCCGGGAGAGGCCGACCCGAACCTGGTTCTGGATCAGCTCACCCACGGTACGCAGGCGACGGTTGCCGAAGTGGTCGATGTCGTCGGCCTCGTAGCCCTCCTCACCGGCGTGCAGCCGGCAGAGGTACTCCACGGTGGCGACGATGTCGTCCTCGGTCAACGTGCCGGTGGTGATCGGCACGTCGACTTCGAGCTTCTTGTTGAACTTGTAGCGCCCGACCTTGGCGACGTCGTACCTCTTCGGGTTGAAGAAGAGGTTGTCGAGCAGGGTCTGGGCGTTCTCGCGGGTCGGCGGCTCGCCAGGGCGCAGCTTGCGGTAGATGTCTAGCAGCGCCTCGTCGGCACCGGCGATGTGGTCCTTCTCGAGCGTGGTCATCATCAGCTCGGACCAGCCGAACCGCTCACGGATCCGCTCGGCCGACCATCCGATGGCCTTGAGCAGGACGGTGACGGCCTGCCGACGCTTACGGTCGATGCGTACGCCGACCGTGTCGCGCTTGTCGATGTCGAACTCCAGCCAGGCACCCCGACTCGGGATGACCTTGACGCTGGAGAGGTCGCGGTCGGAGGTCTTGTCCGGCTGCTTGTCGAAGTACACGCCCGGAGACCGGACGAGCTGGCTGACCACGACACGCTCGGTGCCGTTGATGACGAAGGTGCCCTTGGGCGTCATCATCGGGAAGTCACCCATGAACACCGTCTGGCTCTTGATCTCGCCAGTGGTGTTGTTGGTGAACTCCGCGGTCACGAAGAGCGGAGCGCAGTAGGTCAGGTCCTTCTCCTTGCACTCCTCGATCGAGGCCTTGACCTCGTCGAAGCGCGGCGCTGAGAAGGAGAGCGACATGGTGCCGGAGAAGTCCTCAATGGGACTGATCTCTTCAAGGATCTCCGCGAGACCCGATCGTGCGTGCGGGTCGTCCGCCGACCGGCCCTGCCAAGCCTCGTTGCCGACGAGCCAGTCGAAGGACTCGTTCTGGATGGCAAGGAGGTTGGGGACCTCGAGGTGTTCGGTGATCCTGCCGAATGAAACTCGGCGGGGAGCGAATGCGCTCGACGTACGACTGGTCTTCGCAGGGCGGGAAGCTGCCAAGATGCGTCCTTCCGAGGACCGGTGCTGCAGAACGGCTGGTACGCGTGCACTCCAATGACCCCACCAGAATTATCCGTAAACGGACATTTCCGAGCAGGGGTCAAGTCGGAAGGCAGCGCAAACTAGCAGTGTAGCCGAGAGGCTAACCGCTGTCCAGCCCACCCCGCGGGTTGTTTGCGGAACGCGCCTTCGGCCCGTTAACCGGGTCTGCCGGGCCGCTCAGAACGCAACTCCCCACCGGGCCGCTCGGGTGACCGCGACCAATGGTGCCGTCGCTGTCATACCCACGTCGTGGCCGTCGCAAGCGCGGTGTCTTGCTGGTGCCAGCGTGCCTGGCAGCCCCGGGCCGCGTCAAGGGCCGGTATCCGGGTCGGCTCGTCTTTCCCACCGGAGAGCGACCCACCACCCCCGCTCCGGTGACCGAGGTCGCTGGTCCGAGCCCAGGTCAGGGGGGTTCGGACTCAGCTCCACCAATACGGCGGCGTGATCCGTGTCGGATCACCGCCCGCCGCCACGCGATGGTGTCCCAGCTCACTGGCCGGGTACGCGCCTGTGGAACGTCAGGTCACTTGAGGGTGACCTTGGCGCCCTCACCCTCGAGCTTGGCCTTCGCCTTCTCGGCGGTCTCCTTGTTGACCTTCTCCAGGATGGCCTTCGGCGCGGACTCGACCGCGTCCTTGGCCTCCTTGAGGCCCAGGCCGGTCAGCTCACGCACGACCTTGATGACCTGGATCTTCTTGCCACCGTCAGCCTCGAGGATGACGTCGAACTCGTCCTGCTCCTCCTCGGCCGGGGCGGCAGCGCCACCGGTGCCGCCACCAGCAGCGGCAACCGCGACCGGAGCGGCGGCGGTGACCTCGAAGGTGGTCTCGAACTGCTTCACGAACTCAGAGAGCTCGATCAGCGTCATCTCCTTGAACGCGTCGAGCAGCTCGTCGGTGCTGAGCTTCGCCATGTCTGGCGTCCTTTCCTGTTTCTGTTAAGTAAGACGTGGTGCGCCGTGGGGGCCTCAGGCCGCCTCGGCGCCCTCCTTCTCGCGCTTGTCCTGCAGTGCGGCCGCCAGACGGGCGGTCTTCGACAGCGGGGCCTGGAACAGGGCCGCGGCCTTGCTCAGGTTGCCCTTCATCGCGCCGGCCAGCTTGGCCAGCAGCACCTCGCGGGACTCCAGGTCGGCAAGCTTCGTGACCTCGGCCGCGGTGATGGCCTTGCCCTCGAAGACACCGCCCTTGATGACGAGCTTCGGGTTGGCCTTCGCGAAGTCGCGAAGCCCCTTCGCCGCCTCGACGACGTCGCCCGAAACGAAAGTCAGCGCGGTAGGACCGGTGAACAGCTCGTCGAGGCCGGTGATGCCCGCGTCCGTCGCAGCACGCTTGGCCAGCGTGTTCTTCGCGACCATGTAGCTGGTATCGGCGCCGAGCGTGCGCCGAAGCTGGGTGAGCTGGGAAACCGTCAGACCGCGGTACTCGGTCAGCACGGTGGCGCCCGAGCTGCGGAAGCTCTCGGTCAGCTCAGCGACGGCCGTGGCCTTGTCGGCCCGGATCGGCTTGTCCGCCATGTCCCTCCTCTCTCGTTACTCGAGGCTGGTCCCCGTCTCGGCCGAAGCCGGAACGGGGGCGGAGGCAGGGCGACAACGAAAAAGCCCCGGCGCAGGGCGCACGGGGCGAGGGCCGGCGGATCGTCATGGTCGGCGGACCACGCTCACTGCCGAGTTACGCTTGCCGCCCTACGCGGGTCGCCCGTTGTCGCGGGACCTTCGACCGTGCCGAAGCACGGTGACCAGCGGTCTCTGGGTGGTTCCTCATCCATGAGAACACGGATGACGGTGTGAAGAGTACGCGCCCACGTCACCAGCGCCAAATCGCCCCGGGTGAGCCAGGTCACCGGCGCCGACGCCGAATCAGCCCTGGGCTCGCCGCCGCCACAGGTAGCCACCGAACACGGCGGCGCTCCAGGCCAGCGCCCACCCGCTCAACCCCAGCACTGTGAGCGCGGCGGCGTCGCCCGCGGTGGTGCGCGCGGTGGCCATGAGCGGCGGTGCCAGCCAGGGCGCCACCGAGCCGGTCAGGCCGAGCACCACCGCGCCGACCCCGCCGAGGGCCAGCACCGCCACGCCGTACCCCGCGCCGCCCGCCGACGCCCGGCTGGCCAGCGCGCCCAGAGCAACCGCGGCGGGTACGACCAACAGGTGCGCCCAGAGCCCCAGCGCGAGCCCGACCGGAATCGACCGGTCCCCCGGGTCGACCGGGCCGGACACCCCGCCCACCGGCCACGGAAAGAGCAACGCGACAGCGACGGTCACCAGCGCCGCCAGGCCGGCGGCGAGCAGCCCGGCGAACCGCTCCCGGGCCACCCCTACCGTCACCTGCGCCAGCCGACGCTGCACGTCCGGCTCGACATCCAACAAGATCTTGGTCTGCCAGGCGAGCACCGGAAAGAGCACCACTGCGGAGACGCCGTACGCCTCCGCCGGCTGGGCCCGGCCACCGCCGTAGAGGATGCCGAGCGTGACCAGGCCGGCGAGCAACGGCGCCACCGCTCGCCCGGTCCGCAGGAAGCCGGCCAGTCGGATCCGGACCAGGGCGCTCACCGGGCCTCCCCCGCTGCCGGCGCGACCACCGCGTCGGTGGCCGCCGGCTGCTCCGCTGTCGGTTCCCCGGCCGTCTCCAGCGGCGGCTCGGCGGGTCGGGCGGCACCAGCCGACCGGGGCGGCTCGGCCGGTCGCGCCTGTGGTGCGGCGTTCGCGGCGTCGGATCGTACCCGCAGCACCTGGTGGCCCTCGGCGCGTAGCCGGGCGACGGTGCCGGCGACCCGCGCGGCCGGGACCGCGACCTCGATCACCGCGATCGTCTCGTCCGCCGCCGACGCCTCCTCGCTGAGCGCACCGTCGGCCACCAGCCACCGGCGCGCGGCCGGCAGCCGGACCGTCTCCCCCCGGTGGTCGCTGACCAGGACGGCTCCCTCGGCGGCGAGCACCTCGTCGATCAGTTCGGGCACCAACTCGCGGGTGGCGGCGTCCAGGCCCTCCCACGGCTCGTCGAGCACCAGCAGGCCCGGCGGGCGCAGCATCGCCTGGGCGAGGCCCACCTTCTGCGCGGTGCCCTTGGACAGCTCCGGCAGCCGGACCGACCGGAAGGCGGACAGCCCGAGCCGGTCGGTCCAGGAGTGGACCGCCTCGTCGGCCGCCGCCCGACCCAGCCCTGCCACCCGGGCCATCCCGGTCAGATAGCGAGCCACGGTGAACGGTTGGTCGGCGGGGAACCGCTCGGGCACCCAGCCCACCCGTGCCGGGCGGTCGGTGACCCGGCCCCGGCCGGGCCGGAGCACCCCGGCGGCCACCTGCAACAGGGTGGACTTGCCCACCCCGTTGCGGCCGAGCACGATCGCCACCTCGCCCGGCGAGATCCGCGCGTCGATGCCCCGCAACACCCACGGCCCTCGCCGGTGGTATCGCAACCAGACGTTCTCCAGTCGCATGGGGTCGAGCCTGCCACACCGGAGACGCGCAGGGGCGCGCCACAGTCGTGGCGGCGCCCCTGCGGAGCGAACTG
This sequence comes from Micromonospora tarensis, assembly GCF_016803395.1. Lineage (GTDB taxonomy): Bacteria > Actinomycetota > Actinomycetes > Mycobacteriales > Micromonosporaceae > Micromonospora > Micromonospora tarensis. The sequence goes on from NZ_JAEVHL010000100.1 coordinate 11,838, forward strand.
TCGGCTCAGGCCTCGGCCGAGTCCTCGGTGAGGTTCTTCACCAGGTTCGGGTCGACCGGGACGCCCGGGCCCATCGTGGTGGTCAGGATGACCTTGCGGAGGTACTTGCCCTTGGCCGCGGACGGCTTGGCACGCAGCACCTCGTCGAGCACCGCGGCGTAGTTGTCCACCAGCTGGCTCTCCGTGAAGGAGGCCTTGCCGATGATCAGGTGCAGGTTGGAGTGCTTGTCCACCCGGAAGGTGATCTTGCCGCCCTTGATGTCCTGCACCGCCTTGGTGACGTCCATGGTCACCGTGCCGGTCTTCGGGTTCGGCATGAGACCGCGCGGGCCCAGGATCCGCGCGATCCGGCCGATCTTGGCCATCTGGTCCGGCGTGGCGATCGCCGCGTCGAAGTCGAGCCAACCACCCTGGATCCGGGCGACCAACTCGTCGGTGCCCACCTCGTCCGCACCCGCCGCGGCGGCCTCTTCGGCCTTCGCGCCGCCGGCGAACACGATCACGCGGGCGGTCTTACCGGTGCCGTGCGGCAGGTTGACCGTGCCGCGGACCATCTGGTCCGCCTTGCGGGGGTCGACGCCGAGGCGCATGGCGACCTCGACCGTGGCGTCGAACTTGACGTTGGTGGTCTCCTTGGCCAGCTTCACGGCCTCGGCGGGGGTGTAGAGCTTGGACCGGTCGATGACATCGGCGGCCTTGCGGTAGCTCTTGCTGCGCTGCATTGCTAATTACTCCTGTGGTCTCTGGCGGGCCGCTCGGCGCGGGCCCTCCCACTGTCGGATCGGACGGGCTGAGGGCCGACGTCAGTCGTTGACGGTGATGCCCATCGACCGGGCGGTGCCGGCGATGATCTTCTCGGCCTGCTCGATGTTGTTGGCGTTGAGGTCGGCCATCTTCTTCTCGGCGATCTCACGCAGCTGGGCGCGGCTGACCGAGCCGACCTTCTCGGACTGCGGAACACCCGAACCCTTCTGCACACCGGCGGCCTTGATCAGCAGCCGGGCGGCGGGCGGGGTCTTCAGCACGAACGTGAAGGACCGGTCCTCGTAGACGCTGATCTCGGCGGGGACGATGTCGCCCCGCTGGGACTCGGTCTGCGAGTTGTAGGACTTGCAGAACTCCATGATGTTCACGCCGTGCTGGCCGAGCGCGGGGCCGACCGGCGGGGCCGGCGTGGCCTGGCCCGCCGGCAGCTGAAGCGTGAACGTCTTGACGAGCTTCTTCTTCGGAGGCATGTCACTTCCTGGGGCTTGGAGCGGGGAAAATGCGGCTGTCGCCGCCCTCGCGGGCGCGCACGGTCAGCACGGTGCGGCGGCGGCGACATTCAAGAGTAGCGCAGGCCGCAGCCCACCCGTCCGCCGAGGTCGAGCGGGAGCGCGTACGCCGACGTCGGCGGCGGGCCGGGCCCGCCGCCGACGACCAATCAGATCTTGGCGACCTGGTTGAAGTTGAGCTCCACCGGCGTCTCGCGACCGAAGATCGACACCAGCACCTTGAGCTTCTGCTGGTCGGCGTTGATCTCGCTGATCGTGGCCGGCAGCGACGCGAACGCACCGTCGGTGACGGTGACCGAGTCACCCACCTCGAAGTCGAGAACCTTGATCTCCGGCTTCGCCTTCTTCTGCTCGGTCTCGACGGCCGGCGCCAGCCACTTCAGCACCTCGTCGAGGGAGAGCGGGGCCGGCCGGTCCGCCCGGTCGGTCGCGCCGACGAAGCCGGTCACACCCGGGGTGTTACGGACACACGAGTACGACTCGGCGGTCAGCTCCATCCGGACCAGGATGTAGCCCGGGAAGACCTTGGCCTGGACCTGGGAACGCTTACCGTTCTTGACCTCGACCTCTTCCCGGGTCGGCACCTCGACCTGGTAGATGAAGTCCTCCATGTCGAGGCTCGTGATCCGGGTCTCGAGGTTGGTCTTGACCTTGTTCTCGTAGCCGGCGTAAGAGTGCACCACGTACCAGTCACCCGGCGCGTAGCGCAGCTTCTGCCTCAGCTCCGCGACGGGGTCGTAGTCCTCTTCCGGTGCGGGCTCGGTCGTTGGGAACTCCGGCTCGCTGGCGGCCTCAACCGACTCGTCACCAGCCGCCGTCGCGACCGTGGACTGCTCGTCCACCGGTCCGGCGGTCTCGTCGTACTCAGGCACGCTCGCTCACTTCCGTCACTATCGGCTGGAGGCAGCCGGTCAGTCCGAGTTGCCGAAGACAAGCAGTACGACCTTGGCGAAGCCGTAGTCCAGCACGCCCACGATCGTCAGCATGACCGCGACGAACGCCACCACCACGGCGGTGTACGTCAGCAACTCCTTGCGGGTCGGCCAGATGACCTTACGCAGTTCGGCTACGACCTCGCGGAAAAACCGGGCGATGCGGCCGAACACACCCACCCGACCGGTTTCCGTCCGAGTGGTCGGCCGGCTGTCCGCCGACTCCGCACGGGCACGGGACCGGGTGGCGGTGCCGCCCCGGGAGACCGGCTCGTCCGCGCTGGTGGCGTCGTCGTCGGCTACCTCGTCGACGACCTCGTCGTCCAGACGATCGTCGCCGGCGTCCTCGCCGCGCCGCTTGTTGTCGGCCACTTCGCCCTCCGTCGCGGAATCTGGGGTCGCACGCCGGGTGGCGTACGCGGCGCTGGTCACGCCGGCCGGACCCAACCGTCCCGCGACGGGCCGCGGCCGGTGGATCACCGGAGGGCCCGATTGCCTCGGAACCACCCCGCCGATGCCACCACCACGGCCGGACGCGCCAACCTGGCGGCGCGACCCACGGGAACGGTCAGGCCTGAGGCGCAGGGGTGACAGGACTTGAACCTGCAGCCTGCGGTTTTGGAGACCGCTGCTCTGCCAATTGAGCTACACCCCTATGCGGCAACACTCGCCCCACGCGGCCACAGACGACCGAGCAGGGGTCACTTGCCCCATGGCGGACCAGTGTACGGGTACCCGCCCGACTTTCCCAACCGGTCTCTCCGCCACGCGTGGCGGGCTCGGTTCAGCGGGTCGTCCGGATGGTCGCCCGGGCCTGCGACAGCACCTTCTCGCCCCCGCAGGTGGCGGTCACGTCCAACCGGGTCAGGCCATCCTCGGTCACCTCACGGACCCGTGCGGTGACCTCGATCTCGGTCCCCTGGTCGTCGTCCGGGACCACCACCGGGCGGGTGAAACGGACGCCGTAGTCGACCACCGCGTCCGGCGCCCCGGCCCACCCGGTGATCGCCCGGCCGACCAGCGCCATGGTGAACATGCCATGGGCGATCACCCCGGGCAGACCCACGGTGGTGGCGACCCGGTCGCTCCAGTGGATCGGGTTGAAGTCCCCCGAGGCGCCGGCGTACTGGACCAGGTCCGCGCGCGTCACCCGGAACGTCTGTGCTGGCAACTCCATCTCAGGCCTCCCCGCGTACGACGTACTTGGCCCAGACGGCAACGACCGGCTCCCCGCCGACGGTGCTCACGTCGGTCCGGGTGGTCAGGAAGCCGTGCCCGCCCCGGGTGCTGACGTCCTCGATGGTGTTGGTGCAGACCAGCTCGTCGCCCGCGACCACCGGCCGGGTGTACGCGAACCGCTGGTCACCGTGCACCACCCGGCTGTAGTCGACGCCCAGCTCCGGATCCTCGATGATCTGCCGGCTCGCGGCCATCGTGATCACGAACGGAAAGGTCGGCGGGGCCACCACGTCCGGGTGGCCCAGCGCCTGCGCGGCCGCCGGATCGTGGTGGGCCGGATCGGTGGCGCCGATGGCAGTGGCGAACTCACGGATCTTTTCTCGGCCCACCTGGTAGGGGGCCGTCGGCGGATAGGTCCGGCCGGTGAAGGAAGGGTCCAGAGGCATGCCGCGAACCTACACGGAAAGCACAATCGCCGACCTGAGCGGCAGACTGCGGCGAAGCCGCACCAGACCGGTCAGATCGGCGATCGGAAAGCTTTCACAGCGGCCGGCACGAAGCCGGCCACCGGTCAGCGGGTCTCGCGGTGGACCGTGTGCCGACCGTCACGCGGGCAGAACTTCTTCAGCTCGATGCGGTCGGGGTCGTTGCGCCGGTTCTTGCGCGTGATGTAGTTGCGCTCCTTGCACTCCACACACGCCAAAGTGATCTTCGGCCGGACATCGGTAGCCTTCGCCACGGCGGAGTGCCTTCCTCGCTAACGGAAACAACTACGACGCGCCAGCTTAGACGCTGACAGCGCGGACATGCAAAGTGGGCGCCAGCAGCGCCCATTTCTTACGACCACCGGCAACCAGCCCGGAAGACGAGAGTAGCGGTGGCCGGACTTGAACCGGCGACACAGCGATTATGAGCCGCTTGCTCTACCATCTGAGCTACACCGCTGCGATGGGTCCAGCTGAACCCTCGAGCCCCCTTACGGAATCGAACCGTAGACCTTCTCCTTACCATGGAGACGCTCTGCCGACTGAGCTAAGGGGGCCTGCGCGATCTCCCCGTGGGGCGCGCAGGAGTAAGAGTACACGGCCCGGCTCGACAGGTGAAATCGGATCCCCGGTGATCGTTCGCGCCCTGCTCAGGGCACAACACGCAGGCGCGGCAGCTCACCGTTGGCGATCGTTTCCGGCTCGACCTGGGCACCGAACCAGGCGGCCAACCGCTCGTACGGCAGCGGCCGGCTGAACAGGAAGCCCTGCCCGATCTCACAGCCGATGTCCTGGAGAAGCTCCAGTGTCAGCTCACTCTCCACACCCTCGGCGACCACGGCCAGGCCGAACTGCTGGGAGAGGGTCACCACGGCGTTGACGATGGCCAGGTCACCCGGGTCGGTCGCCATGCCCTGCACGAAGGAGCGGTCCACCTTGACCTCGTGCACCGGCAGCCGACGCAGATGCGCCAGGGACGAGTCGCCGGTGCCGAAGTCGTCCACCGACAGCCGGACACCGAGGTCGCGCAGCCGCCGAAGGGTCGGGATGGGCCGATCCGTGCCGTCCAGCACCCCCGATTCGGTGATCTCCAGCGTGAGACGCTGCGCCGGCACCCCGTACTCGGTCAGCAGCTCCTGGACCCGGTCCGGGAAGTGTTGGTCGATGAGCGTCCGGGCGGCGAGGTTGACGGCGATGGGCAGCGGCTGGTTGGCCTCGGCCCAGTCCCGGCTCCGGCGCAGCCCCTCGCGGAGCACCACCTCGGTGAGCCGGCTCAACTGACCGGTGTGCTCGGCCACCGCGACGAAGTCCTCGGGAGCGACGGTGCCGTGCGCCGGGTGCTCCCACCGGGCCAGACACTCGACACCGACCAGGCGGCGGTCCCCCAGCGTGACCTTGGGCTGGAAGTAGACCTCCAGCTCGTCGTGGTCAAGGGCCTGCCGCAGATCGCCGGCGAGACCCAGCCGGCGCATCGACCGGGACTCCAGCGCGGGATTGAACAGCTGCACGCTGCCCGGCACCGACTTGGCCGCGGTGGCGGCCAGGTCGACCCGCAGCAGCAGGGTCGCCGCGTCACTGCCGTGATCCGGGTGTACGGCCACCCCGACGGCGGTGTTCACGTCGAGGGTGAGCGCGTCGAAGACCATCTCGTCGCGGATCTGGTCACGCAGCTGGGCGGCCAGCTCCACCGCCGCCTCGGCGCTCTCCAACCGCAGCGTCACCAGGAACTCGTCGCCACCGGCCCGGCCGACGAGTGCCGACGACGGCGCGCTGGCCCGCAACCGGGTCGCGACCTCGGCGAGGACCTTGTCCCCGGCGGCGTGACCGAGGGACTCGTTGACCTGGCGCAGCCCGTCCACGTCGAAGAGCAGCAACGCCACCACCTCGCCCGGCGCGGCGATCTTGAAGGACTCCTCGAGCGCGCCGGTGATCCGCCGCCGGTTGGGCAGCCGGGTCAGCGCGTCGTGGTAGGCGTCGTGCCGGAGCCGGTCGACCAGCCGGGAATTCTCCAGGGCGACGGCGGCATGCGCCGCCACGGTCTCGAAGATGGGGATGTCGGCCGGGGCGAAGTGACCCACGTCGCTGAGCCGGTTGACGACCTCCAACGTGCCGATCACCGCCTGCCCCGACCGCAGGGGCACCGCGATGACGTCCTTGATTTTGGAGTCGGCGAGCGCGGCGCGCAGCGCCGGGTCACCCCCGAAGGCTCGACCAAGGGCGATCGTCCGACCCGACTCACGGGTCTTCTCCCGAAACACCGACGGGGTACGGGCGACGTCGATCAGACCCCGGTCGTCGAGGCGCGCGGTCAGCAGGACCTCCGGATGCCGGCCCTGCGCCGGGAGCCACAGCGTGGCGTACTCGGCCTGCATCAGGGAGCGGACCCGGCCGAGCAGCGCGTCCGTCAGGTTGCCCTCCTGACCCGCCTCGCTCATCGCCCGGGTCAACTCGTACATGTCGCCCAGCGTGCGGTGCTGCCGGATGAACTGCGAGTAGGAGCGGTAGAGCAGCACACCGGCCACCGCCAGGGCCAGCAGCAGCAGGCTCGACCAGAGCGTCGTCGCCAGCGCGATCAGGATGATCATCCCGACCGCGACGTTCAGTGCGGTGGTCAGCAGGACCTGGATGGCCGTGCTCGTCGTCTCCCGGGTGCCCTGCCAGCCCTGCAGGAGAGTGATCACGCCGACCACGGCGATCAGGCTGATCAGTGAGTTGGCGGCGACCGCGCCGAAGAGCGAACCCCAGGTCGCCGGCCCCACCCCGTCGTGCGGTGGCCGGGCGGCCAGCACCAGCCCGGCAACCGAGAAACCGGCCGCCGCCCGGGCGACGTTGAACCAGAACTTCGGCGGCGCGTAGCCGCGATGCATCTGGGTGAACAACTCGGCCAGGGTGGCGACGACGACCATGAGCAGCGGCGACAGCCAGAACAGGGCGAGCACCAGCGGAATCTCGCTGAGCGTCACCACGACCGCCTGGCGGCGGACGACGAAACTGAGGGTTGGTATGCCGGCAGCGGACATCACCACCAGCAGCACCACAGCGGTCGGCCAGTCGGCCAGGCGGATCGGCACCGACAGTGCCAGGACCAACGACCCCACCAGCGCGATCCCGGCGAGGGGTGCCGTGATCAGCCAGGCGTGCTCGGTCGTACGACGTCGGACAGCCTTAGGTGACACCGCACCACCCTGTCATCGGTCACGCCGTCGCCACACCGGGGTTACCGAGCGACGACTGACTGCGCTCCACTCGGAACCGAAACGCTGTGGCCGGTAGGAGCGCCCCACTCGATGCTCGTGGCCTCGAAGCCACTGCCAAGTTGGGTGCCAAGGAGACCAACGGCCAGCGCGGCGAGGGCGATGGTCGCCAAGCGCAGCCGGCCAAACTTTCGACCAGACATTTGGAGCTCCTGTCGGCAGGGGGCCTGTGAGGGGATGGAGATTCCACGATGGTGCCACAGCGACGTCCGCCTGGAAAGTTTCCCACCCACGATCAGGCCAACCGCGCCCCTGGCTGAGCCGCTCGGCGGAACAGGCACAACGTCCGGCCAGACGATCTGCTGATCAACCCGCGCTCGAATGCTCAAGAAACGACCTAGCAGAGGAAAGCTCGCCTACTAGACGTATCAGCTGAATCGAACTGTGCACCCCTTCGCCCCGGCTACGCACACTACTCGCCGCTACCTCGCCGCAACAGGTCACTGTCGTCTATATCCCGCATGTCGGCGAGAAGCCGCTCCAGCGGACCACCGCGGCCACGCCAGCCATCACGGCCGCCACTGCGGCGCTGGCGCGGTGGCCGCGACAACGACTGTCGGGGCCGGCGTACGGCGGTTCGTTGAGCAGGGCCGAGGTCAGATCTCCGCAGCGGACGGAACGCCGCCAGCTCGGGCGGTAGCCGGTCGAGGTAGAGCGCGCGCACCCCGGCGGTGAGGAGCTCCGGCTCCTCCCAGGCGGCGAAGTGGCCGCCGCCGGAGGCCTCGTTGGAGTACGCCAGGTCGGGGCAGACCGCCTCGGCCCAACCGCGCGGAGCGGTGAAGATCCCGCCGGGAAACGTGGTGGCGCCAACCGGGACCGCGACCGGCGGCGGAGCCTGACCGGCCGCCCGGGCTGCGGCCTGCGTCCGCCGGTCGCCCAGTACCACCCGGCGGCCGAGGCGCCGGTGCCGGGCAGCCAGTACAGCGTGATCTTGTCGACGATCGTGTCGCGGCTGAGCTTGCCGGCGGGTTCGCGTCGACCAGCGCACGGGACATCTTGTAGCTGTCGGTGTCGTGGTCGAGCATCCACGCCGCCAGCCCGATCGGTGAGTCCAGCAGCGAGTAGCCGATCGTCTGCGGCCGGGTGGACTGCTCAACCGCCCACCATCTGCCCCACGCCCACCCGCTCTCACTGTTGGGGCAGGACCAGGCCGTCCGGGGGGTGCCTGAGGAGCCCATCCTCGAATCTCGGGGGGACTTTGAATTTTGCCGTGCGGAAGGACACGTTTCCACCACAGAAAATCACGTGGTTGAAAGACACCCCCGCGCCACCGAACGTCGCCCTGTCGAAGGACACCTTCCCGCCGCGGAACGACGCCCCGTCAAAAGACACGTCCCCACCACTGAACGTCGCTTCGCCGAAGAACACGTCCCCATCATTGAACGCCGTGTTGTCGAAGGACACCCAGCCGCCACTGAACCTCGCCATATAGAGGACCTTCGCGCCACCGAACGTCGCCCTGTCGAAAAACACCTGCCCACCACCGAACCTCGTCCCGCCGAAGAACACCTCCCCGCCACTGAACGACGCATCCTCGAAGGACACGTCCCCACGACTGAACACCGCCCCACCGAAGGACACATCCCCGCCACCGAACCTCGCCCTGTTGAAGAACACCCGCCCGCCGCTGAACGACGCATCCACGAAGGAAACGTCCCCGCCGCTGAACGTCGCCCCGCTGAAGGAGACACTCCCACCGCTGAACGTTGCCCCGCCGAAGGACACGTTCCCACCAGTGAACGTTGCACCGTCGAAGGACACCCGTCCCCCACTGAACCTCACCTTCGAGAGGTCCCCGCCGTCGAAGACCGCGCCGGTGAAGTCGAAGTCGTAGCCGCACCAGGAGGCGGGGTCGTCTTCGGTAAGGCGTAAGTGCCTGCCGACGAGGCGGATAACGGTATGACGCACCTCCCGCTCTTCGCGGGCGGGTCGGGCCGACTCCGCGTCCAGGATCGGCAGCAGGTCGTCGGCCCGCGCCGGCGTTTCGTTCTGAGCATCCGGCGACGGGTTGTAGGGCATGCGGAGATAGGCACAGAGGACGTCTATGCAGGTCTGCCGCCCTTCCCGCCAGTCATCAGCAAGACCGGCCATGGCATAGACGCCGGCCAGCCGTACGGCTGCCTTTTCCGAACCGAGCTGCTCGGATGCCTTGGCGAAGCGTTCGTTGAACAGACGGACACCGTTGCGGTCAGTCTCGATCTTCGCCCTTTCTTCGGCCGCCTCAGCGAGAGCCTTGGCGGCTTCGGCACGCAGATCAGCAGCGTGCGCCAACTGGTGAGCGAATTCCGCCAGCGCGTTCGTATGCTCCGCTACCTGCTGCCGTCGGTAGGCGACCACCAAGGCTGCGACGCCACCGATGCCCGCCACAACGGCGAAGACGAGCTTCAAGAGATCAAACAGGGTGGCCGCTGTGACGCTGGCATCCCGCTCAAGACCAGGCCAATCTGCGTACCAGAGCGCCGCGGCGACCAGGCCCCCAACTAGGTCGTGTTTCGTAGGGCGGCGTTGTTGGGGCGTGGCGGTGGTCGCTAATTGAAGAGGTCTCCGGTAGTTGGTTCAGCGACCAAGCTAGAACTTCA
>NZ_JAEVHL010000101.1 GCF_016803395.1 Micromonospora tarensis
ACGCGACCGGCTCGCCGGTCGAGCAGGGCCGCCTCCGCGCGACCTGGAGAGCATCCGCGTACGTCGTGTCTGAGCTGCTGCTGCGTTGCCCGCTCCACCGCGCTGGCGAGTTGCCGTTCAGCCTCGCGGTACAGTCCGGCCGCGACCAGCGCGCGGGCCCGTTCCACGGCCAGGTTGGCGAGCCGGCCCGGCGCGAGCACCCGGTAGTCGGCGTCGGACCGGGCGAAGGCACGCAGCGCGGCGGGCAGGTCACCGGCGATCACGTCGAGACAACCCAGGTTCGTCCGCGCCATGGCCACATGCAGGTCGAGCCCGTGCCGGGCGGCGACCTCGGCGCAACGCCGCAGGTCGGCCCGGGCGAGCCGGACGTTGCCCGCCTCCAGGTGCACGAGGCTGCGATTGTTGAGCGCCTTGACCAGATCGGGCGGGTGTGCCAGGTTGCTCAGCAGGCCAATGGACTCGTCGTACTGGCGCAGCGCCTCCGCGTTGCGGCCGCTGCGTTTGAGCAGCAGGGCCCGCTGGCCGAGCAGGATCGGCCGCTGCGGCGGAGCCACGAGTGCCTCGGCCTCGTCCAGCAGCCGGAAGCCCAGCTCCACCCGGCCTCGCTCGGACTCGGCCCAGGCGAGGCTGATCAGCAGGCGGGCGTGGATGTCTTGCAGGGCGGGGTGGCGCTTTGCCAGCCGCAGGCCCGCCCGCAGTTCCCGGGCGGCCCGCCCCGGCTGGCCGGCGTCGCTGGACGCCAGGCCCGCCGCGTGCCAGCGGCTGGCCCGGCGAGCGAGTGCGGCCGGGTCCACGTCACAGCGCGAGGGCCGGCGTGACCACCTGCGGTGCGTGCTCCCCCCGCGCCGGGTGCACCACCACCTGCGCCAGGCCGTGCGGCACGCCGTCCAGCACGAACCGGCCGGACGCGTCGGACTCCACAGTCTGGGACGGTCGGGCGCGGGGTGCCGCAGCTCGACCCGTACGGCGGCGCCAGGCGCGAGCCAGCCGTCGATCCGGACCAGGCCGTCGGGCCGCTCCACGATTGTGATCATCACGGTTCGGCTCTCCGCGTCGAAGGTCAGGGTGCGGGTCCGTTCCGTGCCACGCACCGCGCCGACGAGCTGCTCTTCGCGCAGCCGCGCGACGTCGCTGTCAATGTCGTCGAGTGCCAGCACCAGGCGTACCCGGTCGTCGAGGTCGGGGGGCGGCGGGTCGAGCCGGGTGAGCACCGCGGCCAGCTGGTCCAGGATCACCTGGTCCAGGTCGTCGAGTGGCTGGTCGGCGGAGTGCGGGGCGGTCATGTCGGGCTCCACGTCGAGTCGGCGGCCAGCAGCTCCCGCAGCTTCGCCAGGCACCGGCCACGGGTCGGCCCGATGCTGCCGCGTGGCATGCCCAGCGCCTCGGCGACCGCGGTGTAGTCGGGGCGGTCGACGTGCGCGACGATCCGCAGCAGCGCCCGGCACCGCTCTGGCAGCCGCGCGACGTGCTGCCAGAGCGCCCGGTCACGTTCCTCGGACAGCAGCAGGTCGGCCGGGCCGGGATCCGGGTCGGGCGAGGACTCCAGCGTCGCCGCGTCGTGCGGCGTCTGCCGTTGTGCGAGCCCACGTACCCGCCAGGATTCCCGGCGGGTGGTGGTCACCAGCCACGCGGTGAGCGCGCTCGAGGACCGGATGGTGTGCAGCCCGCGTACTAGCTCCAGCCAGGTCGTCTGGACGACATCGGCGGCCTCCTCGGCGGCGAGGCCCTGTGCCCGGGCGACGTGCCACAGCAGCGGGTTGAGTTCGCGGACCACCTCGTCGAGGGCGTCCCGGTCGCCCGCCCTGGCCCGCTCGAGGCGCTCGCCGAGGCGGGCCGCGCGGTCGAGCGACGCGGCCGCGCGGTCCACCGGCACGTTGGACATGGCGTCAGTCTGGCAGCGTCACGGATGCCGGCACCAGCCCCTGGGCGAGCCGGCCAGCGTACCGGGCCGCCGCGAACGACGTGCCGCTCCAGTAGGCGTACGCGCCCAACACGGTGACCGGTGCCGTGGACAAAGGCATGGTGCTCACCGCGTTGGTGCCCTCGTGCCACTGGCGCACCCACACCCCGTGGTTGCTGTATGGCGCCCGGGTCGTCGGCGAGGCGCAGGCCCCGACGCTGATCACCGTAAGCGTCGGGTCGACCGCGAAGGCAGCCGGATAGACTGGGCTGTCCGTACCGCCGTTCCCGGCCGAGGCGACCACCGGAACGCCCCGGTCCGCCAGGCGTTTGAGCGCCTCCCGGACCGGCTCCAGCTCTTCTTCCTCGCCGACCGCCGGGCGGCCGAACGCGGTCAGCACGACGTCGACCCGGTGGCCGTCGCGAACCCGGTCCGCCAGCCAGTTCAGCGCGTGTGCCGCGTTCAGGTCGCTGACCCGGCCCGCGTCGCTCATCACCCGCAACGAGAGGATCCGCGCGTCGGGCGCCTCAAGGCGAACCAGGCCGGCGAGGAAGGTGCCGTGCCCCCAGTGACTACCGAAGTCCGGCCCGTCTCTCTCCTCGCCGTGGCTCTGCTGGCCGGCGACCTCCGGAATGGTGCGCAGCGGCGTCCATCCCCGCGCCTCCTCCCAGTACGGCTCGCCGTCGGTCTCCACCAGCCAGTCGTGCTCGCGCACCCCGGTGTCGAGCAGCGCCACCACCGGCCGCCCGGCCGGGAACAGGCTGGCCGGGCGGCGGATGGGCTTCGGCGGCATCACGTAGTCGGGCGCCGGAAGCCAGGCCACGGTGCCATGCCCGCTCTTGCAGCCGCTGGCCCCGAAGTACGGGTAGAGAGTCGCCTTCAGCCGGGCGTCGTCCTCCACGGTGGCGGCCACGCACTCGTAGTCGGGCAGGCACTCCGGCACGTCGGCGTCGGATCGGCCGGCCAGCCGGCGGCTGGCCCGGGCCACGGCCACCGGGTCACCCTGCACGGGCAGTTCCACCAGTTCGACGGCGGGCGGTGCGGGGGCGGCCGGCGGGGACAACGGCCGGCCAAGTCCGGCCTCGGCCAGCAGCGCGTTGAGCCGCTCGACCGTCTCCGGACGCTCCGCCACCCACGCAGGCACGAGCACGACGTCAGGACGGTAAAGGGGACGGGACACCTGACCTCCCGGTGGTACGGCCGATTCACTCAGGACCGTCCCGCGCCCGGCGCGGGTCGGTGGTCACCAGCACAGTTGAGCACGCTCCGCTGCCGCCGCCAATGGCCCGGCCGGCGCATCGACGACAGCCATCCGATGTGTATCTCAGGGATCATCCGTCCGCTCCCTTGCTGCAGATGGACCTGCCCCCGTGGCGGCCACCCGCGACGTCAGAGGTGAGCGGCAACTGCTGCGGCTCGGCGCGCTGGAAACACTCGCCGGCTCCGACGTGCCCCAGGTATTCGCCCGATTCGCCGAGCGCCGACCCGACATCGCCTGCCTGGCATCCGCGACATCCGGTACGCCGCAGCCCGCCCCTGAACATCGACGCTCAGTCCGGGGGCCGGCACCTACTGGTTGGCGATAGCAACGTTGTCGAAGGCAGCGGCCACGTTGTAGACGCGAACCCCCGACTTGCCGGACGGGTGGGTGGCGTCGTGACCGAGATCTTGGGAGAGGTCTGGTCACCGACGTACACCTTGATCGACGAGCCGACGGCCATCACGCGCAGGTGGTACTGCTGGCCGACGACGACCGGCAGCGGCGCCGAGCCGAGCAGCGTCCAGTTGTTGTCGGCCCGGCCGAGGATCACGCGCCCGGCCGGGGTGATGCCGGCGTAGTAGCCGCGGTAGGCGTCGGTTCCGGTCCCCACGTTGGAAGCCCGGAACACCAGTCCGGCGTCGCCGATGCCCGACGTGACGGTGACGTCGAGGTCGTAGGTCGCGTTCACGTGGTTGTCGTCGAGCAGTGCCTTGCCGCCGTAGGAGGCGGCCGTCCGGTACTGGCCGCCGCTGACCGACCAGGCCCCGCCGTACGTCTTCCAACCGAGCGCGTTGCTGTCGGCGAAGTTGTCCTTCACGAGCATCTTCACCCGCTGGATCGTGCCGTCGGCGTTGAAGTTCATCCGGTCGTACGCGACCTGCCGCGCATTGCCGTCGGTCTCCGACAGCGGTCGGCGGTGGTAGAAGATGTACCAGGTGTCGGTGCCCGGGATGTTCAGCACCGAGTTGTGACCAGCGCCGCGCGCCACCGCGGAATCCTGCGCCAGGACCTTGTCGAGGCGGGTGAAGGGGCCGGTGGGTGAGTCGGCCATCGCGTACGCCACGGAGTAGTTGGGCCCGGTCCAGCCGCCCTCCGACCACATCAGGTAATACTTGCCGTGCCGCTTGAACATCTGCGGGCCCTCGACGTACCCGCTCGGAGTGATCTCCTTGTACGTCGTGCCGTCGGCGAACGTGCCCAGGCTCGTCATGTCGGCGTTCAGCTTGGCAACGTTGGCGTGCCCCCAGCCGCCGTAGTAGATGTACGCCTGCCCGTTGTCGTCGACGAAGACGTCCTGGTCGATCGGCTGGGCGCCGTTGACGAACTGCGCGATCAACGGTCGCCCGATCGCGTCGGTGTAGGGCCCCTCAGGCCGGTCGCCACCGCCACGCCGATACCGCCGAGTTCGCTGTTGCTCTGGATGTCGTTGGCCGCGAAGTAGAGGTAGTACCTGCCGTTGCGGGCGATCGGGGCGGGTGCCCAGACGGCGTACCGGGCCCAGCTCACGTTCGCGGTGCTGAGGACGTTCGGGTGCCTGCTCCAGGTGATCAGGTCGGTCGAGGAGAAGGCGTCGAGATAGGTCTGTTCCGCGTAGGCGCGGGAAGCGGTCGGGAACACGTAGAAGCGGTTGTTGAAGATCGCCACGTCGGGATCGGCGTACCACCCGGCCACGATCGGGTTCCCCGCCTCGGCGGTGGTGTATTCCGGCGGAGCGGCCGACGCCGGAGCGGTCGCCGCGGTGGCAGCGAGCACCCCCGCGACTGCAACGACCTTGCGGAGGGTGCTTCCAAGCATGGCCATTTAACAATGTTTGCCGGTGTTGTTTGATGCCGTCAAGCATCTGGTCGCATCGAGCGGGCGGTCGACCAGTACGGGCAGGTCATCGACGTGCTCGTTCCGGCACCTCGCGACGACGACGCGGCCCGGCGGTTCTTCCGCCGGCCGCTGTCGCCGTGTCGGCACCCGCCAGGTCGGCATGGAGTCCGCCAGCACCCGGTCCGCACGAGGAGATGCTGCCGACCGCAAACCCGGCTTGGCGAGGAGCCTTTCCCGTACCTGCTCACGAAACGGTGTGATGACCCGCCTTGATAACCTGGTCATACTCACTGCGACGGGCGTCGTAGGCGGATTCCAGGAACGCCTCCGAGTCGGGTCCGATCGGCAGCCGCAGCGGCGGCGCGTCCATCTGCCCGAGCCGCCAGACCACGTCGGCGAAGAGTTCGGGGGAGTTGATTTCCGCCTTGGTATTCATGCCGCGTAGCGCACCGAGCATGCCGTCGTTGACCGGCACGTAGTCGGCGATACGGTGCTCCGGCATCACCAGGTTGGCGCTGTAACCGGTGGCGAAGCCGCCCGGCTGCAGGATAGTCACCTTCACACCGAGGTGCCCGGCCTCGGCGGCCAGCGATTCGGCCGCCCCCTCCACCGCGAACTTGCTCGCGGTGTACGCAGCGAGGCCCGGGAAGGGAACCATGCCGGCGACCGAGCTGACGAAGACGGCGTGCCCGCGCTGCTGCGCCCGCCACACCGGCAGCACCGCGCGGGTCAGCCGCCAAGGCCCGAACACGTTGGTGTCGAACTGCGCGGCGAGCTCCGCGTCGGAGACCTCCTCGAAGGTGCCGAACTGCCCGTAGGCCGCGTTGTTGACCAGGACGTCGACGCCGCCGAAGGCGTCCACCGCCCGCTCGACGGCTGCCGTGCACTGCTCGGGATCCCGTACGTCGAGGGCGGCGGCCACCACGTTGCCCGGATGCCGGGCCACCAATCCGTCCAGGGTCTCCGACCGCCGGGCCGTCGCCACCACCTGTTCACCCTCGGCGGCGAGCCTGGCCGCGAGAGCCAGACCGAGTCCGCTGGAACAACCCGTGATCAACCAACGCTTCGTCATGCCCTCGGCCCGCCCTATCCGTTGAGTCACACGGCGATTGAAGATTGTCAGAGTCGGCATGAGCGGTATAGAGGACTCGACCGTCGTCAACCGGACGCGTCGGGTATCCGGCACGAAGCCCCGGCCCGCGGTGTTGTGGGTCGAACGACGATTGGCGCGCCGCAGACGCGGCTCGACCGCTGGAGCGCGTCGAACGACCTGCCACGGACTGGTTCATTCCCAACCTCGTACCGAGGCTATCCACGTCGGATCGCCCTGCGGATGCACTCGCAAGGTGTGATGTGGGTGCGGTTCATCGTTCATCGTCAAGAATGACGACAGTTTCGATCCCGGCCGATACTTCGACGGGCCGGACGATGTCATCGGCGGGTTTCTTGACGAAGACGCTGGCGAGTCTCCCCTGCAGCCCGTCTGGTCGCCGCGCAGCCGCGTGGCACCCCGGTTATCGCTCGTGTTCTGATCTCTTCCTTGTCAGGAATGTGGCATCGCGACGAGGAGACACACCACCGACTGGGAGGCAAATGAGTGGTGAACCCCCATTGGCGGCACTTGAGCCATGATCACAGCCGCACCGGGCCTGGACCACCCGCTTCGAAAAGCTGGCCGTCCGCCACGAAGCCATCCTCCACCTCGCGACGCACCCCCGACCACCGTCCGCAGCGGGCCGCGGAGGACGCCTGACGATGTGTACACCACATCGGTCATGTCGGAGCCTGCCGAAATCCCACCGCTCCGCGCATCGGTGAAGGCATGGACTTAGCGACGAAGGGGTCTGACTCACCCAACTCCGGTCGCCACTCGTTGAGCGAGACCAGTCCCGGTTCGATGAGCGCAAAGTCGTCAAAGAGAGCGATGAGCTGATCATCCGACCGCATGACAATCTGGGCGGCAGCCTTGGTGCGGTACACCTCCGCGACCGTCGACACGCTCGCCTTGTCGTAGCCATCGGTGACTGCCGTGCCCGGGTGAGAGATGACCAAGGCGCTGCCGGGCACGAGCCGATCCCGGATCGGCGCGACGACGCTGTGGATCAGATCGTGTGCGACTAATTGGAGGACGGAGCAGTACAGCAACGCCGTGGGCTGGCTCAGGTCGATCACGGCCGCCAGGTCCTCGCTGGTGAGCGCGTCGAGGATGAGCTGAGGTCGAGTGAAGTCCGCTTCGATCGCGTGGCAAGTGGGATTGCCCATGAGGATCTGGTTCGAGGCGACAACTGCCACAGGATCAATGTCGACGTAGAGCACCCGGATCGTCGGGTCGATTGCCTGCGCGATCTCGTGCACGTTGCCCTGAGTGGGGATACCGGAACCCAAGTCGAGGAACTGTTGGATGCCTGCCTCAGCCAGTGTGCGTACCGCGCGTGCTAAGAACAAGCGGTTCGACCGGGCCGTGTCCGCCGCGTCTGGGAACGCCTGCAAGAGCTGTCGAGCGGCTTCGCGGTCAGCCTCGAAATTCTGCAGGCCGCCGAGCAGATAGTCGTACATGCGGGAGAACGTGGCTCGGCCGCCCGCAGAACTCGGCGCGTTCGTCTGCTGGTCGGTCATCGCTTCGTCTCCGATGCTTCGTTGGTGGGACGCAGCCTAGCCGAGAGGATCATCGATGAGGGTGCCTCCGCGACAGACGCGCGCTTGCGGAACAAGGCCTGCGGCTTCACGCTGATGTTCGGCCCGGCACTGAACGTAGTGTCAGGAAATCAGATGTTGTCGTCTCGGCCCCGTCGGGCACGACGCACAATGTTGGTGGTCCTCGACCGAGCCGCGGCGGCC
This sequence comes from Micromonospora tarensis, assembly GCF_016803395.1. GTDB lineage: Bacteria > Actinomycetota > Actinomycetes > Mycobacteriales > Micromonosporaceae > Micromonospora > Micromonospora tarensis. Next base: position 7,815 of record NZ_JAEVHL010000101.1, read on the forward strand.
CTCGCACCGCGTGGCGGTCCCCCTATTTCTTCCCCGACTTGTGCCCCACGTCAATGACACACGAGCGGGCGGCCGCACACCGCAGCGAGATCCAAGCCACCGGCATCCGCTACATCGGGGTCAGCCGGTCAGCCCATGACGGTCGCCGCGGCTCCCATCGAAAGTGTCCACAATGCAGCATCGACCCGCAGGACTCGGAACACTTGAAATGACACCGAGAGCCTGATCCCCATCGAGCCCGCTTCGACGACCTTGGCCTGACTCGCAGCCGTCGCCGGAGCTGGGCGCGGTGAGGGCGGCGCCCGGGGTGCAGCAGGCGTGGCCGCGCCAGGCTTCCCGGCCCTCCTTGACCGCGACGGCGGCGATGACCAACGCGGCGACTGAGTCGGCCCAGCTCCAGCCGAACAGGCTGTTGAGGCCCAAGCCCACGAGCAGGATCGCAGATAGGTAGGTGCAGAGCAGCGTCTGCTTGGAGTCGGCGACCGCGGTGCGGGAACCGAGCTCGCGGCCGGCGCGGCGCTGGGCCCAGGACAGGCCCGGCATGACGGCGAGCGAGACCGCGGCGAGTCCGAGGCCGGTGGTGGAGTGTTCGGCGTCAGCGCCACCGGTCAGGGCGCGCACCGATTCGACGGTGACGTATGCCGCGAGCATGAAGAAGGAGATCGCGATGATCCGCAGCGCGGTCTTCTCCCGCGACTGGGGATCACGGCCGGCGAACTGCCAGGCGACCGCGGTGGCGGAGGACACCTCGATGATCGAGTCGAGGCCGAACCCGATCAGGGCGGTGGAGTCCGCCGCGGTGCCGGCGCCGATGGCGACGACTCCCTCGATCACGTTGTAGCCGATGGTGGCGGCGACCAGCAGCCGGATCCGGCGGGTCAGCGCGGCGCGGCGCTGCGGGCTGGGCCCGGCGGGCGGGATCGTGATCAGCGGCAGGCTCATCAGCAGCAGTCCTTGTCGGCGGCATCCGGGCAGGCCGCCGGGTCGACCGCCAGGACTAGGCCGAGCAGGTCGTCGAGGGCGTGCCGGATGCGGGTGTCGGCCAGTTCGTAACGGGTACGGCGGCCTTCGGGGACGGCGACAACCAGGCCGCAGCCGCGCAGGCAGGCCAGGTGATTGGACAGGTTCTGCCGGGTCGCCCCGAGCAGGTCGGCCAGCTCGGCCGGGTAGCCGGGCGCGTCTCGGAGAGCGAGCAGGAGCCGCGCCCGGGTCGCATCCGACAGGGCATGGCCGAAGCGGGCGAGGACTTCGGCATGGGTGACCGTCTCCATGGAGCCGACAATACAGCCCTCGCTGTATTCAGCGGAAGATGTACCAATCGTGGTCAGGGCTGGGCTGCTGTTGCCGTTCGTACACCTACTGCGGAACCCCGAACATGCAGACGGCCGGACCGACGCTCACCCGCTCGGGTTCGGTCGTTCGCAGCCCGGCAGAACGCGGCAAGCCCCGGTCTCATCTGTCGTCATGCCCGTGGCTGTAGCGGATTCCGCCGGCCGTTGACGAGGCCGCCCGGGCGGCACGGTGGGCAGCCACGCGCGCCCGGTTCGCGCAGGAGGCATCGCAATAGCGGCGAGCCGGGCCAGGGCCATAGCGCAGCACCGCGTGCGCGCATCGCGAAGCCGCGCACCGTGCCAGCACGTCCACTCCGTGTTCGGCGATCATGATGCTCAGCCCCATCGCGCCGGATGCCGCCAACCATCCACCCCATGTTGATCCGGGTGCGTCAACGTGCAGGTGCAGCGGCACCTCGTCGTGGCCGACGAGCCGCGGACGCGCGGTCCGCGCGAGCAGCTCGTTCAGCCGTTCGGCGATCTGTTGCTCGTCACCCGTCACGGCGAAGACCCGAGCAAGATCGGATCGTGCTGCCCGGGCGTCGACCAGGTCCGCGTCGCTGACCGTGACCGGCTCGGGTTCGTCGAAGGCCAACAGCAGATCCCGGAGCTGCGTCGGCGTCGTGAGAAAGTCACGGTGCCGCTCACCGGGAGCGGTATTCACCAGCGCAACCGCCAGGCGAGCCCAACGAGTGAATCCGAGTCGCGTCTCTGCACTCACCTTGTTACGGTACCAATCATGCAAACCGTTACCGACGTCGCCGCCGATGGCCGTATGGGTGGCGCGGCCACCCGCCTGCTGGCCGCAGCCACCCTGTCACGCCTCGCTGACTCGGCGGCGGGCATCGCGGTAACACTGCTCGTCATCGCCCGCACGGATGACGTTCGACTGGCGGGGTTGGTGGTTGCCGCCTTCGCACTACCAACTCTGCTCACCGGTCCGATACTCGGCGCGCTGCTCGACAGACTGCCCGCAAAGCGGCCACTGTTCATCGCCAATCAGCTCATCCTTGCCGCGACGCTCACCGGGGTGCTGGTCCTGGCAGGTCGATCGCCGACCATCCTGCTCATCGCGCTGGGCCTACTCGCCGGACTGACCGCACCCGTGTTGACGGGCGGTTACAGCAGCATCCTGCCGCAGGTCCTGCCACCCGCCCGGCTGACGCGCGGCAACGCCGCGGACGCCGCGAGCTACAACATCGCCGGTCTCGGCGGCCCGGCGTTGGCTTCCGCCATCGCCAGCACCGCCGGCGCTGGCGCGGCGCTCGCCAGCGTCGCCGCCATCGCCGCCATTGGCGTGGCACTCATTCTTATCGCGCCCATGCCGACCACCAGCGCAGCCGTCACCACGACAACAGCAGCAGGCGGCAGGGAATCTCTGCCGACCGCCTTGCGCGACGGTGTCCGGCTCGTCATGCGAGAACCACTGCTACGCGCAACGACCGTGACGACGACTGTCAGCCACACGGTGCAAGGGCTGCTGCCGGTGACGTTGCCCCTACTAGCGCTACAACTCGGTCATCCGGCCGAGCACGGTGGCTGGATACTCACCGCGATCAGCTTCGGCGCCTTGATCGGCTCGCTGGCATCCGCGCACCTGCTCATCCGCATCCCACCCCGCACGGCACTGATCGGGGCACTGGTCTGCTACGGATCGGGTGTGGCCGCCATCGCTGCCGCACCCACACTGTCGATCGCTCTACCCTTCGCCGCACTCGCCGGGCTCGCCAACGGTCCCGTCCTCGCAGCCACCATGACGATCCGGCAACACTGCACACCCGCCCACCGCTACGCCCAGATCGTCGCCACCGGCGCCAGTATCAAAACCGGCGGTTACGCACTGGGCGCCGCCACCACCGGACTACTCGCCGCCCACCTCACGGCACGACAGATCGTCTTCTTCGTCGCCGGCGTCCAACTGCTCGCACTCGTTCCGCTGCTCACCAACCGCCAACGGATCGTGCCGCCGCACGCCACACCCAAACCGGCATGAAGCCGTACTACTTCGGAAGGCACGCCGGCACGGCATGAACGTCCAGGGCATCGCGGACCCGGCTGGCCGCCTCGTCTGGGCGTCGGCAGCCTTGCCTGGCTCGGCACACGACCTGAGCGCCACCCGCACCCACGTCATCGACGCGTTGACCAGCGAGAACGTGATGACCTTCGCGGGACAAGGCGTACCAAGGCACCGGCGGCACCATCCGCACCCCATTCAAACGACACCGGTACCGGCCGAAGCTGTCCCGCCGGCAGAAGGCCGTGAACAGATCCCACGCCCGCATCCGCGCCCGCGTGAACGCGCCGTCGCCACTTTCGAGACCTAAAGAATCCTGGCCAAGCGAACCAACAGAACGACGGTGCGGGCCGCCTCCAGGCGGCCCGCACCGTTACCGAACACCGGGCCCGTTTCGCCCGTCTGCCGGAATGCTGGTGAGTGGGAGTTCCCGGCCTACAGGGCGGCCTTCGTCACCCGGGAGGATTCGTACGTCGTGGAGGCTTGGGGGAGGCCCGGCACGGTGGAGACGCCCGTGACCAGCATGCCGGTCTTGGCGTCGATGGTCAGCACCTCGCTGCTCTCGCCGCCGAACACCTCGGGGCCGGCGGTGATCGTCAGCGTGGCCTTGCCGTGGGTGGTCGAGTCCTTGACGCTGACCGCGGGGATGGTGGACAGCAGACGCAGCACACCGGCCCGGACCTGCGTGTTGCCGTCGCCAGCGGACAGCGCTTGGGTGCTGTACGTCCACAGGGCGTTGTCGAAGTGCCGCTGAACGGCCTGAGGGCTGTACGGCTTCGGCTTGGCGTCGCCGCCCTTCTGCTTGATAATCACCTTGGCGTCCGCCTGCTGCTTGTCCCACACCGCCTTCTGCGCCGCGGGGTCGAGGCCCACCAGCGGATCCTTGGCTGCCTTGAGCATCTGGGTCCGGCCGTCGGGCGGGCTGCTGTCCGCCGCGGCGACGGCTGCCTTGAGCAGCGGAGCGTAGCCGCCGTCCGTCATCTGGTCCTGGTGACGCACGATCGCACGCTTGATGTCCTTCACGCTGTTGCCCGTATAGATCGCGTGGTCGTCGGTGTACAGCGTGTAGACGACCTGCATGGTCTTGGTGCCGTGGACCTGCGTCGCCTTCACCAGCCACGCGTCGCCCGCCGACGGGGTGACCGTCTTGATAGACCCGGCCAGGGTCATCAGCGGCGCGCGCTCGGCGGACCCGTCGACGGTGGTCGAGCCCGAGGCGGCGGCCGACGAATCCTTGCCGACCTCCGTGCCCCCGGTCGCCGACGAGTTGAGCACCACAGCGACGACTGCCGCCGCGGCGGTAACCGCCACCCCGGCGCCGATGCCCAATCGGCCCGCGATACCGATCCGGCGGCGGCGCTGAATCGCCGGGCTGGATTCGTGGTCCCGGGTGGTTGTCGTCGTTTCCATGGTCGAAGTCGCCTCCATAGTCGTGTCCTTCGCTGATATCGCGCCCAGCAGCTGCACGGTTCCGGGGTCGGCCATCGCCGCCCGCAGCACCGCCCGCGCCCGCTGATACGCCTCCGGGCGTAGTGGTTCTGCGCTGCCCAACGCACCGACCAGATCGAGCTCGTCGGTCATCGGTGTCTCTCCTTCGCGCTGTTGCGGTCCTTCAGAAGCGCGGACACCCCCGGCGCGTCGCGCAATGCCGTCCTGGCCTGGCTCAGCAGCCGCCGCGCGGTGCCGGCCGGTATGCCGAGTGCCCGCGCGGCGTCGGCTGCGGTCAGGTCCTCCCAGGCGACGAGCCTCAGGACCTCCCGCTCTTCGGGTTTGAGCCGCATCAGGGCCGACCGGAGCACCGCCCGAGCGTCCATGCCGAGGTCCACCGCCGACCACGGATCCCATCCAGTAGCCACGTCCGGCACGTCCGCGACCAGGTCCTCGACCGGCCGCGACCGCCAGTAGCGCCGCAGGCGGTTCAATGCCACCCCGTACAGCCACGGTCGCGCATCGTTGTACGACCGGTCGTACGATCGCCGCGACTCGAACGCCGCAACCCAAACCTCGCCCAGGAGGTCCTCAGCCGCATCCCGTCCCGCCCGGCGAACGAGGTACGAACCGACGGCGGCCTCATGACGCTCGACCACCTCCACGAAGGCGTCGACATCGCCATCCAGCGACCGGCCTATCAAATCCGCATCCGAAGCCATGGCCCTCCTCGGCAAAGTCCGCGCTTCAACCTGACATTGCCAATCAGGCGGGAAAGTGTTCAGACGCCGAGGTCCGAGGGCGAGCGGTGTTGTCGCCGCACCTGGCCCGCGGACTGGCCGTCGAAGTCGATCTCAGGTCACCCCGCCCCACGTCGCCCTGGCGCCCAAATGGACTGCTCTGATGTGCTCCGAACCGCTCGGGAACGCGGTCGGCTTGGATACGTCCGCTGTTGTGTGTGGTCGAGGACGCGGACCGGCTGGACGCGGCGTCGGCGGAGGCTCTGGCCTTCGTCGGTCAGTGGTGATGGCCGAGCCCGTCGCGATGGTGTTCGCGCTGTGGGTGCCCGCCTCGAACGAGCTGCATGCGCTGCCCGGCCTCGAGGTCGGTGGATTGGGTGCCGCCGAGGCGCGGCTGGTGCTCGCGGTAAAACGTTTCGTCAGCCCGCGCACCGTCGGTACCCACCTGCGCACCATCTTCCGCATGCTCGGCAGCAACTCAGGGACCGGCCCGACCTCCGGGCGCATTTCAACCAGCAGCACCAACAATGAGTCGGGGCATGGCGCACGTTGGCGATCAAGCGGAGAGGGTGGTGCGTGCAGGACGATCCAATCGAGTACGACAAGAGTTTCGCGCTTGGTGTGGGTGCTGACAATGCGGGATGCGCGATCGAACGTACGCGGCTTCTGTTGCCGACCGGTCGAGTTGTCGCCACGGATCCGCTCGGAGGAGGGTACGACGACCCACCGGCCCCCTTCGTCCAGGTGGTGCCGGCCGGCCGCTATCGGGTGGACCTCCTGGTGATGGACGGACTCATCGCTGCGGCGCGGCTGTGTGTCCGGGATGAGCTGGCGGCGAGCTGGGAGAGGGCGGTGCCGGGGAGCCTCCGTGACGGCAGCGATGCGGAGGTCACCGGGTACGAGGTCAATGCCGGTGCAGGATGTTTCACTGACGAACAGACGTTCCGCCAGCTATCCGAGGAGTCCGGCAGCGATTGGCAGCTGACTCTCCTGGAGGATCTGGCCTGGATGCGCGACGGACCCACCGTCGTACCGCGCTCGGAGGTGGATGGTTGTTCCGGCGACGAGGGTGACGAGAACGTTCTGGTCGCGTTCCCCGCTGGAGAGGGCGACGGGACATACCGAACCTGGGTCGGCCGCACGCGGCGCGGAGAGATCACCTGCTTCGTGACCGACTTCCTCTTACACGACGCATAGGCTCCTTCCAGGGCCGAGCGTCGGCTGGATGGGCCACGACCTCAGGATGGTCGGGCCGCGCCTTGGCGGTTTCGGACCGCCAGGAGAGCTGGTGAAGGGTTCGCCTCGACCTGACCGAACAACAGCAGCACTGGGCGAGTCCACGTAAACGGCGCCAGTCAGTCCTCGTCGCCCTTCTTCTTGTCGCGGTTCATGGCCAGGTCGAGCGCGAGGACGCTGCCGATGATGAGCAGCGGGTCGACGCCGGCGGTGACCTGCACGGCGTAGGTGTCCCGAATCGTCAGCCACCGCTTGGACACCGCGGCCACCTCGGTGCCGTCGCGTTCGATCACGTACTCGTGGTCGAGCAGGTCACCCTTCATCTCCAGGTCGTCGGGCCCGGGCACGTCAATGGTGAACTTGTCGCGGAACGGCGTGAGCAGATTCTTGCGGACCTCTGCGGCCTTCTCGCCGCCGATCCGGATCTCGTACGTGGGACGCAGCGCCACCAGGTGCCGGTGCAGCGTGGCGACCTCGTGGCCGGTGGCGTCCTCGATGACGACCTTGTTGCGGACGCTGAGCACCTTGCCGTCGACGTGGAAGACCTTGGTGCCGTGCTCGTCGAGCACGTCGAAGTCGTCGCCGATCGAGAAGAACCGCTCCCTGATGACAAACATGATGCGATTCTCCCCCACCGCGTAGGAAAGTGCCGGTCGGCCATGGCCGACCTGACCACCACCCTCATCGGTCCGCTGCGCGAAGATGACATTGCCCGAGCGGCGCACGCCTTATCGCGGGACGATGGCATCGCGTCCTGAGCCGACGTGTAGCACCCGGCGTCGTTACCACCGCCACGGATGGCAGCGACATCCTGGAGATACCTGCTCACCTCGACATGAGCAGACGCTGCCCTACCGCCTCGTAGGACGCCGCGCGGTGTTGGCTCGCCGTGGGCTCATCGCCCGACGTCATAGGAGCGCCGCGCTCGCTCGACCTCTCCGAGGTGGGCATCGGCCCAGGTGGTCAGGTGCGCGAAGAGCGGGCCGAGGCTGGCACCCAACTCGGTGATCTCGTACTCGACTCGAGGGGGCACCTCGGCGTGATAGGTGCGCGCGACGAGGCCGTCGCGTTCGAGTTGCCGAAGCCGCTGCGTGAGCACCTTCGGTGTGATGCTGGTCAGCCGGCGCTCCAGCTCCACAAAGCGCTGCCGACCATATTGGTGCAGAGCCCACAGGATGGGTGTGGTCCACCGACTGAACACGATGTCGACGACCGGCGCGACCGGACATGCCAGCTCGGGATCTGTCGACTGCTGCACGTGCCCTCCGTCACAAAGCCATTACTATCCTCTAGGTACCTACTATATCGACACTACTAGCGTCTCCTCTCAGCCCGTGCGAACGACACGGTCGAACTGGAGACACAGACATGTTTGTCGTAGTAGGAGCCACCGGGAACGTCGGCCGCACGCTCTCGTCAATTCTCGCGGCGTCGGGTAACCCGGTGACGGCGGTGTCCCGGGGACACCGCCCAATCGACGTACCGGACGGGGCTCGCCACCATCGCGCGGACCTTGAGCAGCCGGAGAGCCTTCGCCCGGCGCTCGCCGGCGCCGAGGCGCTGTTCCTGCTCGTGGAAGGCGCCGGAGCTCATCTCGACATGCGCGAAATCCTGCGGGTCGCCGCAGCCGGTGGCGTGAAGCGCATCGTGCTGCAGTCCTCGCAAGCGGCCGGCACCCGGCCGGGTTCGCCGTCACACGCGCCACTGCGCGCCATCGAGGATCTCGTCCGCCAATCCAGCCTCGGCTGGACGATCCTGCGCCCCGGCGGCTTCGCCTCCAACGCCTTCGCCTGGACCGAACCGATCCGGGCCAAGCGGATGGTCGCCGCACCGTTCGGCGACGTCGGCCTGCCCCTGGTCGACCCGGCTGACATCGCCGAAGTGGCGGCCGCCGCCCTGCGCGACCACTCACATGATGGCCGCACCTACGAACTGACCGGCCCGGCCCTGAGCACGCCGCGCGAACGGGCCGCCGATCTCGCCGCCGCGCTCGGCGAGCCGATCGGCTTCGTGGACCAGACGCCAGACGAGGCCCGCGAACAGATGCTGAGGTTCATGCCGCCACCGGTGGTCGAGGGCACGCTGGCGATCCTCGGCGCGCCGACCACACTTGAGCAGCGGATCAGCCCAGACGTGGCCGACATCCTGGGCCGATCACCACGCCCCTTCGCCGCCTGGGCCACGCGCAACATCGACGCCTTCCGCTGACGCCCCGCGCTGCTGCGACACTCTGAGGGTGAGTTGGTCGCTGTACGTCGTACCCCTGGGCAGGTTGTCCCGTGACGGGATGGCCGAGTGGATCTCCTGCGCCGACTTCACCCGGGGCGTGCCGGAGCCGACTCCCCCGGTCCTGCCGAGACCATCGATCGCCGACGTCCTGGCCGCATTCCGGGCGGCCGGCTGTCATGGCACGAACTGGTTCGAGGTCGTCGGTGAACCCGCTGGTACGAGGCTGCCGGAGTGTCCCGGCACGGATATCTGCACCAGCACCGGAACGCTGGACTTGGGCGAGGTCAGCGTGCACACGGTCGGGCGCAGTAGCGGCATTCCGGCCGTGGGGGCGGACGCACTCGTGGAAACGGTGGCATTCCGGAAGCCGAACCCGGCTGCGGCGCTGAGAGCCGCTTGTGCCCTGGCTGCGCTCGCAGGCCCGCAACTGGTGTTCGACGAGTCTGCTACCGCAGCCTCCGCGGTATGGCCAGGGGAAGAGACCGAGGAGCTGAAAGACAACTGGCCATGGTGAGCGCGAAGCGGCAGATCCTGATCAGCGGCAGAAGCGCGCGGCACCGCCGGATCTCAGCGGCGTGGTCGCACCAGGCCCGCGTCGAACGCCGCGATCACCAGCTGCGCCCGATCTCGCACGGCCAGCTTCGCCATCAGGTGCGTGATGTGCGTCTTCACCGTCTTCACCGAGATCACCAGGGCGGTGGCGATCTCGTCGTTTGACAGGCCGCCACCGATCAGGGTCAGCACCTCCACCTCACGCCCGGTCAGCCGCCGCAGTGCCGGAGTCGGCCGGTCCGGTCGGGGCGCCGTGACGTAGTGCGCGACGAGCCGGGTGAGGATCGACGGCGCGAACAGCGACTCGCCCCGGTGGGTACGACGGATCGCCTCGATCAGCTCGTCGGGGCGGGCGTCCTTGAGCAGGAAACCCGACGCTCCCGCGTGCAACGCCTCGTAGAGGTACTCGTCCAACTCGAACATGCTCAGGACCAGGACACGGGCGGTGGACAGGGCGGGGTCGGCACAGATGCGTCGGGTGGCCTTGAGGCCGTCCAGGTGCGGCATCCGGACGTCCATCAGGATGACGTCGGGGCGGGTGGTACGGGCGCACGCCACGGCCCGCGCGCCGTCACCGGCCTCGCCGACGACGGACAGGTCCGACTCGTTGTTGATGATCATGGCGAGGCTGTGTCGGAGCAGCGCCTGGTCGTCCACCAGCAGCACCCGGATGTCGCTCACGCCACCTCGTCCCGGATCCGCGCGGTGAGGCGGAAGCCCGCGTCGACACGCTCCGCCGACAGCGTGCCGCCGAGACTGCGACCCGCTCCCGTAACCCGGCCAGCCCGTGTCCGGCGCCCGGAGACGCTCGCCAGCCGTCGACCGACGGGCCGGTGTCCGCCACCGTGACCACCACGTAGGTCCCGTCCCGGTGCACCCGTACCCGTACATCCGTCGGTCCCGCGTGCCGCGCGGCGTTGCTGAGCGCCTCCCGCACGGTCTGGCAGACGGCGGCCTGTACGCCCTGCGACACCGGGCCGAGCGGCTCAACTGTCAGCCGTGCCCGAATCCCGGCCAGCGACGCCCCGTGCACGATGCCGGGCAGATCGTCGAGGTTGTCGACCGGCGCACGGGGACTGGCGGCGGACGGCTCACGCAGGACGGTGAGCATGCGGCGTAGCTCGGCTGTCGCGTGCCGGCTCGCGTCCTCGATGTCGGTGAGCGCCGCCTGCACCTCGGCGGGTTTGGGCAGGTGCCGGGTGGCCGCCGCGCGGACCGTGATCAGACCCAGGCCGTGCGAGACGATGTCGTGCAGGTCGCGGGCGATCCGCAACCGCTCGGCGAGCACGGCCTCGGAGGCGGCCCAGGCGGTCAGCCGCGACTCGTAGGCGGTGCGGTCGGCTCGGGACCGGCGCACCGCCCATACCGCGGCCGCGACGGCGCGCCGACAATCAGCGGCGGCAGGACGACCGCGAGCGGGCCCTGCGTGCCGACCGTGCACATGGACATCACCAGCACGCTGACCACCACGGCGACCACCGGCACGGCCCTGGACCGCCCGGCGGGGCGCGGGTGGACGTTCACCATCCCGACTGTAGTTCTCAGACCAGGGTCTGACGGTCCGCGGACCGACCCGGCCGGCGAGATCCGAGAACGGTCCGATGTGTGCGGGCCGGGTCACCGGTTGACTCGACGCATGATCACGATCGATCGCGTCAGCAAGACCAAGAGCAGGACGCGGATTTTGTACGACGTCACCTTCGAGGCCCACCCCGGCCGGGTCACCGGCTTTCTCGGGCCGAACGGGGCCGGCAAGACGTCGACGCTACGGATCCTGCTCGGCCTGGACAGCCCGCAGAGCGGCACCGCGCTGATCTGCGGACGCCCGTACCGGAAACTGGACCGCCCGCTGACGACGGTCGGTGCCCTCCTCGACGGCAGCGGCGCGCACCGGGCCCGCACGGCCCGCGCCCACCTGCGCTGGGTGGCCGCCAGCAACGGCCTGCCGGACTCCCGCGCCGACGAGGTCCTCGAGGTCGTGGGCCTGACCGGCGAGGCGCGCAAGCGCGCCGGCCGCTTCTCCCTCGGCATGAGCCGCCGACTCGGGCTCGCCACCGCGCTGCTCGGTGACCCGGAGGTGCTGGTCCTGGACGAGCCGGTCAACGGGCTCGACCCGGCCGGGATCCGCTGGATGCGCGGCTTCCTGCGCGACAGCGCGGCACAGGGCCGTACGGTGCTGCTCTCCAGCCACCTGATGGGCGAACTGGCGGAGATCGTCGACGACGTCGTCGTGATCGACAAGGGCCGGGTCGTGACCCACGGCAGGCTGGCCGACGTCACCGGCGGTCACCGCACCCTGGAGGACGCCTTCTTCGCGCTCACCGCCACCGAGGCGGGTGGCCCGTGGTGAACCTGGTCCGCGCCGAACTCCGCAAGCTGCTCGGCCTGCCCACCGCCTGGGTCGGTCTGGTGCTGGGCACGCTGATCGCGCCGGTGATCGTCCTGCTCAACGCGCCGTACACCCGCCGCGCGATCGCCGCCGGCACCCTCACCGACCTGTCCGACCTGGGCCTGCGTGACCTGGGTGTCGGCCTGATCGGTCCGATGGTCCTCGGCGTCATCGTGGTGAGTAGCGAATACACGTCCACCGGTCGGGACGCCCCCGGCGCCCGCCAGCTCACCGCCACGCTCGCCGCGGTTCCCCACCGGCTGCGGCTGCTGCTGGCGAAGACCACCGCGCTGGTGTTGGTCGTCGCGGCACAGGCAACGGTCACCACCGCCGCCACCCTGACCCTCACCCAGGTGCTGCACGGCGAACACGCGCCGGTACCCGCCCCGGGGCGGGTCGCCGCCGCGATCCTCTACTGGACGCTGACCGCGCTCCTCGCGTACGCGATCACGCTGATCACCCGCAACGGCATCGTGCCGCTGACACTGCTGATCATCAACAGCTCCGTGGTGTCCGTGTCGTACCTGCTGACGAAGGTCACCGACCTCGCCTCCTACCTCCCGGACATCGTCGGAGCGCAGATGTTCATCCGCGGTTCGGACTTCCCCGTCGAGGTTCATCCGGTGACCGCCGGTCTGGTGATGACGGCCTGGATCGTCGCGCTGCTCGCGGTCGGCGCCGTCCTGTTCCAGCGGCGCGACGCGTGAACACCGCCCGCGCCGAACTGCGCAAACTGCTGACCCTGCCGTCGTTGCGCCGGACCGCGCTGTTAACCTGGGCTGCCACCGCCCTGCTGACGTACGCGTACGCGTCCGCCGAGTCGGCCGGTGAGCCGCTCGGCGACGACGCCGGCCTGGCCCCGCTCGGCTACACCCAGGCCGGTTTCCTGGTGCTCGGCGTGCTGGCGGCCACCTCCGAGTACCAGGAGGGCGACCAGATCCGGACCACGCTGCTCGCGATGCCCCGCCGGCTGCCCCTACAGGCGGCGAAAGCCCTCGCGTTGGCCGCGCTGACGCTTCCGGTGGCCGCCGCGACGGCGGCCACCAGCACCCTGCCGGCCGATGCGCCGGCCTGGATGCCCGCCGCGACCGCCTATTTGACGCTCACCACAGTGCTGGCGGCGGCGGTCGCCAGCCTCGTCCGCCGCGCCGTGCCCGCCGCGATTCTGCTGCTCGGCCTCTACTTCGTCGCCGGCCCGCTGCTGCGGGCCCGGTCCAGCGCCAGCGCCGCCTACCTGCCGGACACCGCCGCCCTCGACCCGTCGCGGGGTGCCGCCGCCACGATCGCGTGGACCTGCGCCGCCCTGACGCTCGCCGCTTGGGTGTTCCGTCGCCGCGATGCATGACACCGGAGTTGCCGCGGGAACGTCCACGACGCCATGGAGCCCGCCGCGACGGCCAGGCGCACAGGGAGCCTCCTGGTGATGTCCAGGCTGAGCCTGCAGATCACGGGTTGGGCCAATCAAGGGGCGGCTGGACCACCAAGACCCATCTGGCCTGCGAGCAGGCCAGGGGATCCAAGGCGGACGTCCCCCCGCCTTCGACCCGAGGTCTACCGCCTGCGTCACGCCGTGGAGTGCGGCATCAACCAGCTCAAACAACACGGTGCCATGGGCACCGGGTACGACAAACTCGCCGCGCCACGAAGCCAACCTCACCATCGCCGCTATCACCAAGGCTTCGTGCCCTACGAGACACGGCCTAGATGTGCTGTCCAGGGACGTTGGTCAACCTGGTGATGGGTGGTAGGCCGCCGGTGGCGGTGTGGGGTCGGTGGTGATTGTAGTGATGCAGGAAGGCCGGTA
>NZ_JAEVHL010000102.1 GCF_016803395.1 Micromonospora tarensis
GGCCGGCGCGGCGAGCCCCGCGGCGGAGACCGGCTGCCGGGGCGTCGGCACGCTGGTGCCGGCCGGTACCCGCGCCGCGTCGGTGGATTGCGCCGCCGCGCCGAGGTCAGCCGACACCGGGCCACTCCAGCCGGATCCGGGTCCCAGCGCCGACGGTCGAATGCACGTCGGCGCGCCCACCGACCGTCGCCATCCGACCTCGGATCGACTCGCGTAACCCGTACCGGTGCGGTGGGACGGTGGCCGGGTCGAAGCCGGGGCCGTCGTCGACGACCTCGACCACGATGCCTATCGCGTCCCGGCGCAGCCGCAGCGTCGCCCGCGCGCCGGGGGCGTGCCGGACCACGTTGGACATCGCCGCGTAGGCGCTCTCGCCGATCGCGTCGGCCACCCCGGCGGGAACGGCGCACGACGTCAGGTCCAACCGCAGCGCGAGCTCGGGCAGCCGGCCCGCCACCTGCCGCAACCGCCCGTCCAGCGGCACCGGGCCGTCGCCGGCCACCGGGCCGACGTCGCTGAGCACGACGAGGGTACGCAGGTCGGCGGCGCACCGGTCGCGGAAGACAGCCGAGGGCCCGGCCACCGCGCCGAGCCCCACCATGGTCAGCGTGCCGAGCACGGTGTCGTGCAGGTCGCGGTTCTGCTGTCGTTCGGCGTCGCGGGCGGACCGGGCGACCAACGCCTCCCGGCTCAGTCGTTGGTGCTCGGCGAAGGCGCGGTCCGCCCGGCCGATGCGTCGACGCATCACCGCCGCCATCATCGCCGTGCACAGGGTCTGCGCCAGCAGGGTGGCGGTGTGCGCCCGGGCTTCGGTGGGATCGCCGGCCGCCTGGGTGCCCAGCACGTACGTGACGATCAGCAGCAGCCCGGCCGGGATCGACCAGCGCGCCGGGGCGGTGGCCTGGGTGTTGATCACCGTCGTGCTGGCCAGCACCGCGATCCAACTGCCCTCGCCGGGCAGCACCTCGGGCGCCACCAACACGGGGATGAGGAGGCAGGCGATCGCGGTGACCGCGACGTCACCGGCGACGAGGGCCGGGCCGATGCCGTGCCGCAGTGCGCGGTGCGCGTACCAGAGTGACCAGCCGGTCAGCGCGGCCACACCGGGCAGCAACACCGCCGGCTCGACCGGCGGGGTCTGCACCGACAGGGCGACCGCCGCGCCGACCAGGCCGCAGGTCAGCCGCAGCAGCGCCGGTGTGGTGGTGAAGATGAGGCCCAAGGCGCCGCCGGCCGGATTGTCCAGCGTGGGAGGCGGCGCGCTCGGGGTGGCAACGGCCGGCATCGGGAAGTGTCCCTCCGACATCGACCCGGTCCGGGTCCGCGCAGCGTAGATCGACATCGGACAATAGCATGGCCGACGGCGAGGGGCTGACGCTTTGTGTGCGTCGTGTCGCTAATGCGTCACTCTGCGCGGCGAGGTTGGAGCAGGTCCCACCGGTTGCCGTAGAGATCGACGAACACCGCCACCGACCCGTACGCCTCGTGCCGGGGCTCCTCCAGAAAACGCACCCCGGCCGCCACCATCCGGGCGTGGTCCCGGGCGAAGTCCTCGGTGTACAGGAACAGCCCGACCCGGCCGCCGGTCTGGTCCCCGATCCGCGCACGCTGCTCGTCGGTGCTCGGCCGGGCCAGCAGCAACGCCGTCTCCCGGGCACCGGCCGGTCGGACCACCACCCAGCGCGAGCCGTCCGGTCGGGCGGTGTCCTCGACCAGCTCGAAACCGAGGTCGCCGACGTAGAAGTCGATCGCCTCGTCGTACTCCCTGACCAACAGCGCGACAAGTCCCAGGTGTGCCATCCGGCCATCATGCCGGCGGTCGCCGCACGCTCGGCCGGCACCGTCGCCGGCGGTCACCCGCGTCACGTCACCGGCGCTCGGCGGCCCGGCGTAGGTGGCCCGGCGCTGGAACCGAGCGCGCCCGTCGTCCGTCCCATCCTCGGGTGGAAAGGTGGTGAGCCGGATGCGCTCGTCTCGAACGGCACTGGCGGTGGTCCTGCTCGGCGTGGCACTGGGCGGCTGCGGCGGCACGAACAACGAGTCGGGCGTCGCGGAGGAGCCCGGCCCGGCCCAGATCGTCGACGGCTGGACGTCCTGCGCCAAGGCGGCACCACGGGCCGGCGAGATGATCGCGGTGCCGCGTCCGCAGACGTCGGCGCCGGCCGTGCCCGAGCCGAGAATCGGGCGGGTCGACCCCGGCTTCACCCCGGTCGCCGCCGTGCTCTGCGGGCGGGAGATCCGACCGGGCCCGAACGGCGGCCAGGAGCAGCTCGCCACCGAACGACGCGCCCAGGACATCGCCGCGTTGCTCGCCGCGCTGCGCCTGCCCAACCAGCAGGTCGAGGGGGAGGTCGCCTGCACCCTCGACATGGTCATCCCGCCGTGGCTGGCCCTGGTCGACGACCGGGGGCGCTGGCTGCGGCCGTACCTGCCGACGGACTCCTGCGGCAAACCGCGCGCCGAGGTGACCGCCGCGTTGGCCGGGCCGAGGTGGACCACTGTGGACAGCCGTACCGTGGGGCGGCTCGGGTCCCCGGCGGCCGAGGCCGCCGGATGCGCGCACCAGTGGGCGGACCTGGTCTGGGTGGAGACCCGCAACGGTCGCCCCGCGCCGGCCGGTCCGGCCGGCCCGCCGGCCGCCGGCCCGCTGCGGCTCTGCGTCTACCAGGTGCCCACGTCGGTTCAGGGCGGAGACAAACCGGCGGGCGATTTCGTGTACGGCGGACCGCTGCCGACCGAGCGTCAGGCGGGAGTGCTCCGGGCGCTGAACAATCGTCGAGCGGTTGCCGACTGCGCCACCCCGGCATCCCGCTTCGCGGTGCTACGCCCACTCGACGGCGACGGCCCTGACCGGTACGTGGAACTCGACGGCTGCCAGCGTTTCCTGGTCGAGTCGGCAACCGGCGGCGCGCACCTCGGCCAGGGCGACGACACGCTGGCCAAGCTGCTCGGGCCGCTCTGAGTTGCGTCACCGGGTGCCCGGCCGGTCGAGGTCACCGGCCGGCCGGTACCCGCTGAGGACCCGGCCCCGCGACGAACTCCGTGGGCCGGGCCGCACGGCCGGCCGGGACCGGTTGGGCCGCCGCTCGGGGTCAGCCCTCGGGCTCGCCGAAGCGGGCCCGTGCGTCGGCGAGGAACTGTTCGCGTTCCTCGGGCGTCAACTCCGCCTGCCACTGCTGGAAGCGCTCGATCCGCTCCGACAGTTGACCGGCGAGCGCCGCGCTGTCGGCGGCGGCGCGCAACGAGGAGCGACCGGACAGGACGTCCTGCGCCATCGCCGCCAACTCGGGGCTGACGCCGCTGGCGGCGAGCCGCCGCAGGCTGTCGCGTACCTCGCTGGCGAGCGCCGCGTTGCCGGCCATCCGGGTCAGGTCGCGATGCAGGTCGTCGTCCTGGTCGTCGGGCACGTCAGGCTCCCGGTGCGGCGTAGGCGAGGGCGGGCAGTTTGATGGTTGCCAGGTCGCCGCCCTGGTAGGCGACGTCAATGGCGGTGCCGAAGAGGCCGAGAATGACAGTGCCGGCGGTGTTGATCAGCAGGGACGCCTTGTTGATCAGGGCGAGCATGTCCACCACCATCAGCGCCGCGACCCCGTAGCCCACCACCGCGCCGACGCCGGTCTCGGCGGTGATGGTGCCGGCGGCAGCGGCGATGCCGGCGATGACCGCCTTGTCGGCGAGCGCCTGGAGGATGTTGCCGAGCTGGTTGGAGAGCTGCCAGGCCCCGGTGGCGGCCTTGTGGTAGTCGTCGCGAATCTTGTACAGCTCCACCTGTTGGCCGCTGGTGGCCGAGGCCAGCCGGGAAAAATACTGGTGGGCGGCGTCGTTGGCGTGCCCGTCCCACTGGCGGTCCAGGTCGAGCATGCCCTGCTGGATGTTGATGCCCACCTGTTGCAGGCAGGCCGCGAGATTGCCCATCGCGTCGCCGAACTTCCAGATGGCCTCCCAGTCGCCGCTCAGCCAGGTGGTCATCCAGCCGAACACGTCGACACCGGTCAGCTTGTTGATGATCGAGTTGATCCAGGCGGACGGGCTCACGTAGTTGAACATGTCGATCGGGTTGACGAAGCCGTCGCTGATGCTGGTCTCCGGCTTGGGTGGCTCCGTCAGGAACCGGGTCGGATCCTCCATGGTGGCGTCCCGAAAAATGAGAGGGGTCAGTCGCGGCTGGGAGACGGCCGCGGCACGACCGGGTAGGTGGCGTCGAGGTCGGCGGCGATAGTGGCGTCGGTGTGTTCGTACCGGTCGGCCACCTGCCGCAGCGCCGTGGCCGAGGCCTCGGTCAGCTTGCCGAGGTGGCTGAGCAGTTCGTCGAGCGCGCCGACCAGGTTGCGGTGGCCGGGCGCGGCCATCCCCAGCAGCCCACGCTCGTGCAGGCTGAACGAGCCGTGCGTCTGGACGTACACCTTCGCGGCCTCCGCCGCCTTACCGGCCTCGACAAGCTGGTCGGCGTAGACGCGCAGCGCCGGAGGGTGCACCGTGAAGGTCATGATCCGCCCGCAGTGTTCAGGATGAGGGCCACGACGATCACCAGCGCCAGGCCGACGGCGGCGAAGCCGAGACTGCGCCGCCACAACGCCCGGGTCCGGTCCGGGTCGCTGGTGCGATGAAGGCGCGCGGCGGCCGTCACCGACGGAACGAACGGGACCGCCGGCAGGGGGAGAAGCAGCCAACCCCACCAGGGGACGCCGTCGCCGGTCGCGGCGGCCACCGCCGCACCGACCACGACGAGGACGTACACACCAGCCAGGAGTACGGCGACCTTGCCAGCCAGGCGGCGCATCTCCAGGGTGGGGTTGATCATCGCACCTCCCGTTGCGGCCCGTGCTGGCGAGCTTAACGAGGCGTGGTCGTTCTCGGTGACCCGGAAGCGCCCACCGGAGCCTCGGCGGCGGCACTGACAGTCGGCGGTCGCTGATCAGAGCGGAGCAGAAGGCTGTTGGATGGTTGGCAAAACTGCTGCCTACTTGTCTCCCGCCACGTAAACGCCTCGACCTGGCTGCCCGACGACGAGATCGCGGTCGTGCAGGAGCGAGACGGCGCGGTACGCGGTGGCCACGCTGACGCCGAACTGATCAGCAAGCTCGCTCGTGCTGGGAAGCTTCGTCCCAGGAGTCAGCTCACCATTCTTGATCTTTGCGGTCAACGTGTCGGCGATTCTTCGGTATTCGGCAGGCGCGGAGGGCATCGTTCGTTTCCCCTTGGTTCGGCCCTGCCATCTGAACACGCGTCAACCATCGTCAGCAAGTGATGCAAGACGATCACGTGGCGTGGCTTTACCTACGTCAGATAGTGACGTAGGTTGCTAGTGGCTCCCCCTTGGTTCGGCAAACCCGGTGGTGAGCCCCGCCAGGGCGGCGTGGATCCCGTCGTCCTGGCGGCCCCGTGAGCATGTTTCCTCGTCCTGGAGTGTCGATGAACCGGATCCGCTATGACGACTACCTGATCGCGGCAGCGCTGACCTTCGCCCGCCGCCACCAGCCGGGCTGGAGTTGGGCGCGCTGGCGTTACGTGTGCCGTTGCGGGGCGGAACTGCCCTGCCGCGCCCGCCACCGCCTTCCGATCAGCCGTGGGCACTGGCCGGGTGAGGACCAGTGACGCAGCACGGACCCGTCCTACCGCTCTGGCTGTGCAGGACCTGCGACAGGCCGTGGCCGTGCGCCCAGCGCCGTGAGGAACTGCTCGACGAATACTCAGGCGCGTCATTCTCGCTGACGCTCTACCTGGGCATATGTCTGTTGTCCGCTCGCCAGGACATGAGTTGGGCTCCAGCGGAGGCCCTTCGGCGTCGCTTCCTCGGGTGGGTGCGGTGACCGCACCCAAGCCTGGCGATGTCGTGCTGATCGGTCCGACGTGCTCCGTGCAGTTCAACGGGAACCGCGCACTCCGCATCCGGCTCGTGTCCATTGGTGCCGTCGACCCGTACCACGGCTGGGTGTGGTTGACGGGCTACGTCCTCGACGCGAAGGGCATGGCCACCGACAAGCGCGACGTCTACGTCCGGAGCGCCGGCATCACTGTCGCGCAGAGGCGCGACGCTTCGACGCCTGCGGTCCGGACCGTGCCTGGGCGCGCCCGGACGGCTGTACCGTCGCGGGCGCGGAGCGCGCAGAACTGATCACCCTGCTTGCTGGTGGAGGCCCCGCCAGGGAGGCCTGCCGGAAGGCCGTCGAGCAGGGCGCGTCCTACACCATCTGGGACGGACTGATCCCGGCGAGCAATCTTGCCGGCGTGTACCGGGCGCGGGAGGCGATCACCCGGGATCGGGGCATCCCCACGCTCGGGTTCGCGGCAGCCGTCGAGGCACTCCACGCGCTCGGCGAGCAACCCGTACAGCTTGGTGGTGTGACGCAGCCGGATCCGCCGTACTACTTCCAACTCTTCCTGGCAGCCGGGGCGACCGCAGTGCTCGCCTGCATCGGGGTGGACCAACACCATCAGGGGCGCAGGGGCTCATCTTCCACGCCACCCGAACGTCCCTCGACAAGCTCGTCGAGCCGATCGGTGGACCTCGGAGTGCCCAGTTCTTCGGCGGCGGACACGAGTCGGGCGTAGTAGGCCGACGTGATCGGGAGAGCGTCCTCATAGATCCATGAGCACATCGTGTCGAACGCCAACTCCTCCTCGCCCAAGCTCATCAGGTGGCGAACGTCGTCAATGACCTCTGCTGACGTCAGCGGGGATTCTTCGAGGAGTTGTGACACGAGAGCCCGTAGGTACTGATATCGCTGCACGGGTCAATTCCACCTCTCCATATTGAGGGCCGTGTGACTGGTGGCCGCAACGACTGCTGCTCGCGCACGGTGGGCGCGGGAAAGCCCCACGGCTAGAGGCTGATCCAGCAGTAGATGCTCTCTCCGCTGGTACGGGCCCTGCGCGCCAGCCCGACGAACTCCCGCAAGCGCGACAGCATGACCGCCGGTTGGGTGTGGCTGTAGTGGGACAACTCCTCGACCCGTGACCAGCGGTCGGCCAGGTCTGCCATGCGCTCGTCCGGAATTCCGGCGAGCGCATTACGCGTGTCGTCGCTCAGTGCGACGACCCATGGCCCCTGGTATTCAAGGTCCTCGCGGGCGCCGTCTGGCCAGACAAGTCGTTCCCTGACCAGGCCGACGCTCCAGGGCACATCGAGGGCCAACGACACCACCTTGCCGAGCACGACGGGCGGGTCAATTCCCTTACCGTCTACGGCGTCCTCGAGCGGGGAGGCTTGTTCTCGCACCACCGGGCCGCCGTCGGTGGTGTCCATCAGTTTCGCGACGGCCTCATCGTGTGGAGCGCGGAAGTAGTCGTACAGCACACCCATGAAAGCCTCCCGACCGGTCACGCCACCACCATGCGGTGGCCGCGACACTGTAAGGCCCCTGGCCGACAACATGTACGCGGAAAAAGTCCTCGCGCTGTTGGCGGTACGACTCGCGGCAGGCCGGCTGGGGGAAGTCGCTGTATTTTCTGCTCGTGGCGACCATTCCCGAGCTGCTCGACTGCGTCGACGATCCGGACGACGACAGCACGCGGGCCTATCAGCTCGTGGACGAGATCGCGCGCGGTGGCGACGAGTCCCTGATACCCCTGCTGGCGGTCGAGCTCGACACCTTCCTCGACGCGGGGCATTTCTATGGCCGCGATGTCATCGCCGACGCCTTGGCGGGCCTCGGCGGGACAGACGTGCTGCCGCTGTTGATCGCGGCATCCGCCCGAGATCTCGGTGACGACCAGGATGGGCTGCAATCCACGATTCTTGACCTGATGTCGACGAACCCGCATCGGGCCCGCGTCGTCCTCGGCGAGCTGCGCGCCGAGGGGCCGCCGGAGATCCAGTCGCGCGTCGGGTGGGCGTACGACCGATGAGATTCAGATCTGTCCTACTGCACCGGACTTCCAGGCCGCTTCGGCTCCCAGATATCCAGGTCTTCATGCAACTCAAAGCCATCACGACGCAGCATTTCAGCGAGATCTTTATAGCCGTGTTCTGATAGCGCTCTACAAAATGAGTTGACCTCGCTGCCGTCCGTGCCGACCAATGCAGACCTCCTATACATCATCATCGCCTCCCTGATGCGACCTTCGCGAATTAGCGCCCTGCCCAGCTCGTCCGAACAAACCAAATGCCCCTGCTCGGCGCATGCTTCGAAGAAGGCAAGTGCTGCATCCAAGTTGCCCCGCCTCGCCATGTGATCGACGAGGCCGAACAAGCCGTGATCGAGGGAAAGGCGCTTCGCAGCCTTAACCCGGAGAGGGAGGGCCTCGTCGAATCTGCCTTGCTTCTCTAGTAATTCAGTTGCCGCGAGATTGCCCCAAAAATTGCCGAGCCTGCTAGCAGTAAGGTATTGGTCAAGAGCGTCAGTCAAATTGCCTGCTCGTTCAAAGGAATGTCCGATTTCAAGCTCGACATCGCCGGCAGGGCAGCCTAGTTCCCGCGCATCATTGTACCGCCCATGCGAAATGAGCAGGCCAGTCCACCATTGTTGAGACCTCCCATCCCCTCGGGCTGAGGCTTCTCGGTAGAGGGCCTCCGCTTCGCTCATCTTTCCTTGTTTTGCTAGGCGCTCGGCCGATGTCCTGTAATAGAAGGTCTCGCCATGGCGGGCTGCGAGTAAAAATTGTTCGCTAGCCTCGTCCGGCCGTCCCAGCCGGTCTAAAAAGTAGGCGTAGGATGAATGCGCGCCTTTCCGCCCCTCCGATATTGATTGCTGAAATTGTTCCTCCGCAGATTCAATGTTCTCTGCGTCTTCAAGCATTCTGGCTAGGCGAACTCTCGCATCTGAGTGCGGCAGCTCAATTCCAGCATCGGCCACTTTGCGAATTTCCCCTATCGCCTCGGGTGCATGAATATACTGAATGTGGTCAAGGAATGTTTCAAGCGTGCCAGGATCCCCGGTGGCTGCGCCTGCTCGCAGTACCTCAAGGCCCTCGGACTCTCTCTCCTGGTCAAGGAGCATCATGCCGAGCAGGTTGGCAGCAGTCGCGTTGCCCCGAGCGAAAGACCGACGCAACGCGGCCTCTGCGAACTTATAGAGTCCACGTAATTGTGCAGCATCACCTAGGCTCGCCAGATCATTTGCATCATGGATGTTGTTGGCAGCTATGTCCCAAAGTGCATCCGGAATAGCAACCGATCGCCTGGCCCCTTCTCCGTGCTGGGTTAAATAGTCGGCAAGGTGATAACCTTCGACGCTGCCTGCAGAGCTGCTGACCGGAATCAGGGCGGACGTTGCACCTTTCAACGGTGCGACGGCGTAAGCGATCACCGACTCGTACCAGTCTGCTGGAGCGCGGGCCTTTTCTTCGTCGCTCATATAGATCTGGGCAGCAGTCCTTAGCAGGGAGTCGGTGAGGGGGCCGGAAATCCCCATGCGGCAAATATCGATCGCGGCGGTGATTACGGCTTTTGCGCGCGGACTCGCGTAAGTCCATCTGGCGACCAAATCCGGTGCCCCTGCAAGAACCTGAGTTACCCCATACGTGCGGTCATTCAGGGCCACCTTAATTCTTGGATCCTTCTTGGCAAGCTCTTTCGCGGCCGACAGTTCGGTGGGAGAAAAGCGATCCTCCACGTACAGCACCTGAGCCAAATTGAGAAGTTGCCTGGCTCGCTCCGACTTGTCGGACACGCTATCAACATGACCTGGATTCACAAAAGATTGATACCTATCTGGCCACATCGTGCCCACAACTACCACCGGCCTGTTGAGGGACCACAACGCAAGTAGATGCCCCTTGTTGAGCCGCAACCCGTTACCCTCGCCCAGGTAGCGTTGCAGCTCGTCCAACCAGACAACCACCGGTCGCTTCAGCTTCTGGCCGAGAAGCCAGAGGATGTCCTGGGTGTTCGATGGCAACAGTACCTCGTACGTGGGCAGACTCGCTCTTACGCCTTCGTAGGCTGCTCTCGTCTTGCCCGCCGACGAGCCGCCAATCAAAAGCAAAAACTTCTGATTCTCGGACGCGTCAAGCAGTTCCTGAATCCTGACATCAACTTCCCGAGGAATACGGACGGGCATTGTTCTTTGCGTCTCTTGGCCGGAAATTTCGATAGAGGGATGCACTCCGGCGAGTTTCGGGTCAAACGACTTCATGCTCAACAAGACGGGAGGATGCCCCGGCCGCACCGCTTGCGCCCTCTTCTCTGGGCGACGTAGAGCCAGCAGCGCAAGGAGACACGCCAGCGGAGTGCCAACCAGGGTGGCGAGCCAACTGCCAGGCTCTAACCAGTCCCAGCCCAGATTGGCCACGCGCAGAAGCCAGGCCAGCACTGCTACACAGGCGAGCGACACGGCGCCTGCGAATGTGGCCCTCGATGACGAGCGACGTCTCATACACACCATGGTCGCTTCCCCGACAAGGAACGGGGGAAGGTGAGTCGCCGGCGTGCCAGCCACATGTCAGTAGGCGACGCCGCGAGGCCGGGCACGAGGAAGCACCAGCGGTGACCGATGCTTCTGTCCCAGAGATGCCTCGGACATCACCTACACCAGGTTGCCGTCAACCTCGTGTGGGGGGTTCTTTCCGCGAGGTTGGGCGACGGTCGCCCGGTGACCTCGGACGACGCTCACCAAGCCCTCCGCTGTCAGCAGCGCCACGGCGCGGTGAGCTGTTCCGCCCGAAACTCCATGCGCCGTAGCCAGCTCGGCAACCGCCGGAAGCTGCTCGCCGGGCCGCAGTCGCCCGGCCGTGATCTGCTCGCGCAGATCAGCGGCGATCCTCTGATACGGACTGCTTCCCACTGTGCGCTGCGTCGGCGCAATCGGGCGCGGTGGCATGCGAGCCGCCAGCGTTCCTGCGGCACGCTGATCAGACTCCGACAGCCAGGCCGCATAGACCCTGAGCGTCGTAGTTCCACCCCCACCATGGCCGAGCCGCCCAGCGACAGTCCTTACGTCAACACCCGCGTTGATTAGCTCAGTTGCCGTGTAGTGGCGCAGCGCGTGAATGTGGCTGTCGATACCGAGCCGGGTGGCGAGCCGACCGTACCGCTGGGTGATGGTGTCGGGCCGGTAGCCACGGCTGTTGTCCGGCTCGGGGGAGAAGACGTAATCAGCACTGTCGGCGTCAGCGTCGAGCTGTGCCAGGCGGTCAAGGTACCGACCGTGCAGCTCACGCAGTACCTCGATGGTCTCCGGGTCGAGCGCCACCCGCCGTTGCTGATGCGTCTTGGTGTCCTTCTCCCTCAGCTCGCCGTGTTCGTCCAGGTAGGCACTGCGCCGGAGCGTCAGCACACCGGCGTCCAGGTCGAGATGCTGCCAACGCAGCGCGCACAGCTCACCCCGCCGGGCGCCCGTCGTCATGGCGAGCCAGACCAACGCGCCGCAGTCCGGATCGCGCCACGCCTCATTGATGATGCGAGCCGCGTCGGCAGGATTCGGCGGCTGCGGGTCGGGGTGCGGCGGCTCGGCCTGACTGGCGGGGTTGACGGCGATCCAGCGCCACCGGACGGCGCGACTGAGCGCACCACTAATAATCCAGTGAATCTGGCGCACGGACGAAGCGCTGAGCGGCTTGCAGACGTGCGGCCGGCATTTCGCCGTGCAGGCGTGCTCACCTTCTACGCGGTGCTTTACGTACGCCTTACCGCCGCACTAGTCGCGGCAGCGGCGCAGGCTCGCGTAGAACGACTCCAACGTCTCGGCGTCGAGTCGGCCAACCGGCAGCTTGCCCAGCACCGGCCGCACGTGCTTGTTGAGCTTGTTCACGTAGCCCATGCGGGTGGTGGCCTCGATGTCGGCCACCTCAAGCCATCGGTCTAGGAGTTGGTCGAGCGTGGCGCGAGTACGCGGGTTGCGCCGCTCGTCCACCTGGGCCAGCAAGGCGGGTACGCGCCTTCTCGGCTTCCTTGGCGGCGGTGCGGCCGGCGGGGATGACCTCGGTCAGGTATTGCCGCTTCCCGCTGATCGGGTCGACACCGGCATAGACCTTCACGCGCAGTGACCCGCTGGGCAGGGTTTCGATCTCTCCGCGCTGGCGCTTGCTGCGTCCGTTCGAGGCCGCCACGGGGCCACTGCAGCGCGCTCGCACCACGGATAGCCCCACCTGAGCCGGTCAGAAGAGACAAGTAGCTGCGCGCCCGGCAGGATTCGAACCTGCGGCCTTGGGATTAGAAGTCCCCTGCTCTATCCGCTGAGCTACGGGCGCGTGTGGCGTGGATCGTCGCGCCCAGAGGGTACCGCCGTCCGGCTGTCTGACGGCGTAAAGGGTGCCCGCGTCCACGTCGCCGAGCAGGGTCTCACGTCGACCCCGCCTCGGGCATCCCGGTTACCGCTGACCTGCCCGGCCCCGGACCGTACCGTGGGCTGGTGTTGCTGGATTCCGACGCCGAGAGTGACGTCGCCTACGAGCTGTGCCAGGTCGTCGGTCGGGCCATCCTGCCGTACCGGTCGGGTGGCGACTTCGGCACCGCGTTCTTCTTCCAGCGCGGCGACGACCCGGTGGGGGAGTCGCTGCTGACGGCGGCCGACCTGGTCGGCGGGTCGGGTGGTGAGCTGAGGCTGCGGGCGAGCGTCACCGAGCCGGCGGGGGTCGCCCCGGCCGTCGTCTCCGACGCTGGGATCGTGCCGGGCTGGTCTCGCTTTCCGGCCGACGGGGTCGCGGTGCTGTCGACCGCCGGCCTGCACCGGTACGCCGGCGACGGGGGCTGGCGGTGGCGCGTCCAGCCGGTGCCGGCGGGGATCGCCGCCGGGCCCGAGGTGGTCGCCCGCCTCACCGCCGACGAGGGTTCCGCCTTCGTGCTGGCCCATGGGGTACGCGAGGACGGGTCGCGCCCGCTGGAGGTCGCGATCGAGCGGGTGGTCCGGGACGGAGACGCCGTGCGGATCACCACCGAGCTGCCGCCGGGGTACGTCGCGCGCCGGTCTTCATCGTCCAGGCGGACCCCACCGGGGAGGTGTCGCCGTACTGCCTGGGCCTGGTCCTGCCCGGCGTCGGTGCGCACCCGGTGGCGACCTTCGACCGGATTCGCGCCGTCCTCCCGGTGACGCCCGGCGACCTCTGAGCCGCACCGGGGCTGGTCAGCCTCCGGCGGTGGCCGCGCCGGCCGGATCCGCGTCGATCGGGGTCGCCGCCGCCGGGGCGGTGGGTCCGGCGGCGAGGAACGCCTCGGCCCACCGGCCGACCTCGTCGAAGAACTTCTTCCGTACGGCGGGGCCGGAGAGCGTGAGGTCGTGCAGCCCACCGTCGAAGCGGGCCAGTGTGACGTGGCGGCCGAGGCGGGGCGCGTACCGGACCATGTGTTCGACGTCCAGCACGGCGTCGGCCAGGGCCGCGTTGTCGTGCCACTTGGTGCCCCGGAAGGAGCGGGTCGAGCAGGCCAGCAGCACCGGCACCCGGATGTCCAGACCGGCGCGTAGCCGGCGTTGCCCGGTGCGGATCGCGGTCAACCAGCCGGCCCGGACCGGGAACCCGGCGAGGGGCTTCCAGGCCAGGTCGTAGGTCCACTCGCCGCGGTGGTCGGCGTGGATGCTCTCGCCGTACACCGTGCCCAGCCCGAACGGCAGGATGCGGTGCGGCGCCCTGCGGCCCAGCCGGGACACGGCGGCCGCGAGGGGTCGGCGCACCGCCCAGGGGGCGTTCAGGTCGAAGAACGGGCTGTTGAGCACCAGGCCGTCGACGACGCCGGTGTCCCGGCGGGCGTCCGCCCAGAGCGAGAGGATCAGGCCGCCGGTGGAGTGGCCCATCGTCAGCAGGGTCTCGTGCCCGTGGTCGGTGCGGATGATCTCGGCGGCCGCATCCAGCTCGGGGAAGTAGTCGCTGATGTCGCGGCAGAAGTTCGGGGTCTGGCCGGGGAGCAGACTGCGCCCGTACTTACGCAGGTCGAGCGCGTAGAAATCCCAGCCGCGCTCGGCGAAGAAGTCGGCCAGGTGGGTCTGGAAGAAGTAGTCGACGAAGCCGTGCACGTAGAGGACGGCCCGTCCGGTGGGGCGCTCGGCACGCCGCCGGACCAGTGTCGCGACCACCGGCCCCTCGTCGTCGGTGCCCAGGTCGATCGTCTGCCGCTCGTACGGCGGCCCCAACACGTCCGGTTCCACGAACGCGACGCTACGCGGCCGACCCTACCGAGCGGTAGCCCACGCCTGGCCCGTCCCGCCCCGCGATCTTGCCCCGGTTGCCGTGGCCCGACGCGCACCAGTCGCGTCTTCCGGCCGGAAGGGCAAGATCGCGGGGGACGGGGCGCGGCTCAGACGGTTTCCGCGTCGACCCGGGCGGAGTTCTGATCCTGCTCGTCGGCCGGGTCCGGCTCGCTCTGCGGCTGCGGGATGTCGCGCAGGTGCTTGTTGTGCCGAGGCTCCTGGCGCGTCTTGGCGTCGTTGAGCCGGCGACGCAGGTCGTCGCGGACGTCGTTGAGCGCGGCGTGCAGGTCCTCCTCGGTCGAGGTGGTGACAATCTTCTGCCGGCCGGCGATCCAGCACTCCAGGGTGACCTTCTGCCCGCGGGCCTCCCGGTCCTTCACCGACACCTCCAGCTCGGTGGCGTCGGCGTGGAAGCCGGCGAGCCGGGCGTCGAGGGTGGCGAACTGCTCGGCGATCCAGTTCCGGTCGCCCTGCGAGAACCCGGCGCCCACCCGCAGGCACTCAGCCACGGTGGCCGGGTTCGCCACGGCGCTCATCGCCGCGCCCCGGAGGTGTTCGCGGAGCCGAAGGTAGTGATCATCATGGCGCTGACCTCTCGTCGACGTGGAGCTGTCGGTGGTGCGTTGATCAAGTCCTTACCCAGTTCGGCGGGGGCGGGAAACCGTCGGCGTCGGGTCGGCCGGGTCGGCCGTACCACATCCGGGCGTGATCAGGGCGTTGTCCACAGGTGGGCTCGTCGTCCACAGGACGCGGGGTGGTCGCTGGTGCCGGTCGCTCGCAGCGCCCAGGCTCGGTGTCGAGTCGACTCGCGCTGAACGGTTCCGATCCCCCTGGAGGGACGATGTTCGACACCTACGTGACAATCGTCGGCAATGTGCTGACGACGCCCGAGTGGCGGCGTACCACCCAGAGCAACACCCTGGTGGCCAATTTCAAGGTCGCCTCCACCGCCCGCCGACTCGACCGGGACAGCGGTCGATGGGTCGACGGCAACTCGCTCCGCGTCCGCGTCAACTGCTGGCGCAAGCTCGCCGAGGGGGTGGCCGCCTCCGTGATGGTCGGCGATCCGGTGGTCGTCTGCGGGCGCCTCTACACCCGCGACTGGACCGACGACGCCGGCACCCACCGCACCCTCTACGAGTTGGAGGCGGTGGCCGTCGGTCACGACCTGTCCCGCGGCCGGGCCCGGTTCCTGCGTAACCGGCCGAGCATGACGACCAGCACCGTCGAGGACGCGGAGGCCGAGAGCCGGGTGCACGGCGAGCCCACCGAGCCGGTGCCCGCCGGGCAGGTGCCCGTGCTGCCCGACGACCGCCCGCTGGATGACGACTTCGAGCTGCCGGACTACACCGAGCTGCGCACCAGCCCGTTCGGCGACGGTGACGACGACGTCTCCGCGACCGGCGAGCTCACCCCGGCGGGCCTCGACGACGCGCTGACCTCGCCAGCCGAACCGGTCGACGACAACACCGACGCGACCCGGACGACGAGTTGGGGCCGGTGCCGGACGAGGAGCGGGCCGAGCCGGCGCAGTCCGGTCGGGGGCGGCGTGCCCGGGGCCGGGTTCCGCAACCGGCCTGAAACCTGGCCGGGCGAGACGGGGGGCGGGTTGCGCAGGCGGCCTGACACCTGGCCCGAGACGACGGGAGCCTAGCTCCCCAACCCGGCTCGACAGCCCGGACCAGCACGACGGGGGGCGGGGTGGCGGCGCGACCGGCGTCGTCACCCCGGGTGTGGCGGCGGCCCGCCCGTTCGCGGGTCGCGCCAGGAGATTCGGGAATCCTTCTCGGCCGGGCTGGCTCACGGGTTGCTCGTCTAGGCTGGCCGGCTGGAGGTGGTGCGGGTGCGACGGACAGCGCCGGTGGCGAACGCGGTGGGGCTGCTGACCGGGTACGCGCTGGACAGGCTGCTCGGAGACCCGCGCCGATGGCACCCGGTGGCCGGCTTCGGGCAGGCCGCGGGCGCGCTGGAGCGCCGCCTGTACCGTCCGGACCGGGCGGCGGGCACGGCGTTCACCGCGCTGGCCGTGGGTGCGCCGGTGCTGCTCGGGGCGGTCGCGGCAGCGGCCACCCGGCACCGACCGGTGACCCGCGCGGTGCTCGTGGCCGCCGGCACGTGGACGGTCCTGGGCGGTCGCACACTGCGGCACGAAGCGACAGTCATGGGTCGGACGTTGCGCGACGGCGACCTGCCGCCGCGAGGCAACGTCTCGGTCACCTCTGCGGGCGGGACCCGTCGACGCTTGGCGAGTCGGAGCTGGCCCGCGCCACCGTCGAGTCGGTAGCGGAGAACACCTCCGACGCGGTCGTCGCCCCGCTGGTCTGGGGTGCCGTCGCCGGCCTACCCGGGCTGCTCGGCTACCGCGCGGCGAACACCCTCGACGCGATGGTCGGGCACCGGTCGGCGCGCTACGCCCGCTTCGGCACCCCGGCGGCCCGACTCGACGACGCGCTCAACCTGGTGCCGGCGCGGCTGACCGGGCTGCTCACCATCGCCGTCGCACCGGTCGCGCACGGGGATCGGCAACGCGCCTGGCGGGTGTGGCGACGGGACCGCAACGACCACCCGAGCCCCAACGCCGGCCAGTGCGAGGCGGCGATGGCCGGTGCGCTCGGTGTCCGGCTCGGCGGCCGGAACGTCTACTTCGGCCGCTCCGAGGTGCGCCCGTTCCTCGGCGACGGCCCCCGCCCCGAGGCGCGACACCTACGGCGGGCGGCGCGGATCTCCGGCGCGGTCGGCTTGGCCGCCGTCGGGCTGGCCGCCGCGTACCCGATGACTCTCGGCCGCCTGGTCGGTGCCCTGGGGCGGTGTGGTCTGGCCGCCGGACGACGCGGGCTTGTCGACCGGCGCAAGCATGTCGACCGGAGCGGGCTTGTCGGCCGGCGCGGGCTTGCCGGCCGGCGCAAGCTTGTCGACCGGAGCGGCCTTGTCGACTGGAGCGGGCTTGTCGGCCGGCGCGGGGCTGCCGCGGCGGCGCTCGGGCAGGGGAGCCGGCGGTGAGCGGGGGGCTGCTGGTCGCCGGCACGACCTCCGACGCGGGCAAGAGCGTGCTCACCGCGGGCATCTGCCGCTGGCTGCACCGGCAGGGCGTGAAGGTGGCGCCGTACAAGGCGCAGAACATGTCGAACAACTCGGCGGTGGTGGTCGGGCCGGACGGGCGGGGCGGCGAGATCGGGCGGGCCCAGGCCATGCAGGCCGCCGCCTGCGGGCTCGCACCCGATCTGCGGTTCAACCCGGTGCTGCTCAAGCCGGGCAGCGACCTGGCCAGCCAGGTGGTGCTGCTGGGCGAGGCGGTGGACACGATCACCGCCGGCACCTTCCGGCAGTTGCGGCCCCGGCTCGCCGAAACCGCGTACGCGGCGCTGGCCGAGCTGCGCGCGACGTACGACGTGGTGATCTGTGAGGGCGCCGGCAGCCCCGCCGAGATCAACCTGCGGGCCGGCGACTACGTCAACATGGGGCTGGCCCGGCACGCCAACCTGCCCACCATCGTCGTCGGCGACATCGACAGGGGTGGGGTCTTCGCCTCGATGTTCGGCACCGTGGCCCTGCTCGACCCGGCCGACCAGGCGCTGCTCGCCGGCTTCGTGATCAACAAGTTCCGCGGCGACCTCGGGCTGCTCCAGCCGGGTCTGGACATGCTGCGGCACGTCACCGGCCGGCCCACGTACGGGGTGCTGCCCTGGGCCCTGGACCTGTGGCTCGACGCGGAGGACTCGCTGGCCTACGGCCGGGTGCTCGGCCGGCCCGCCGCCCCGCACGGCACCGAATGGCTGGACGTGGCGGTCGTCCGGCTGCCCCGGATCAGCAACGCCACCGACGCGGAGGCGCTCGCCACCGAGCCGGGCGTCCGGGTACGCCTCACCATCGAACCCGCCGAGCTGGCCGCCGCCGACCTCGTCGTGCTACCCGGCTCCAAGTCCACCGTCGCCGACCTCGCCTGGCTGCGCGAGACCGGTCTCGCCGACGCGGTCGCCGCACACGTGGCGGCCGGCAAACCGCTGCTCGGTCTCTGTGGTGGTTTCCAGATGCTCGGCCGCGCCATCCACGACCGGGTGGAGAGCCGGCAGGGCAGCGTGCCGGGCCTCGGCCTGCTGCCCATCGAGTTCACCTTCGATCCGCGCAAGACCGTCCGGCAGTCGGTGGGCACCGGCCACGGTGGCCTCCCGGTGCGGGGCTACGAGATCCACCACGGGTACGTCTCCCACACCGACCGCGACCTGACCCCGCTGCTGACCGGCGACGACGGTGTCGGCGAGGGTGCTGTGCTCGGCGCGGTGCACGGCACGCACTGGCACGGGGCGTTCGAGTCAGACGAGTTCCGCCGCTGGTTCCTCACCGAGGCCGCCCGCCTGGCCGGTCGCAGCGGGTTCCGGGTCGCGCCGGCCACCAGCTTCGCCGCCGCCCGGGAACGCTCCCTCGACCTGCTCGGTGACCTGGTCGAGGAGCACCTCGACACCGGGGCGCTCTGGCGGCTCATCGAAGCCGGTCCACCCGCCGGCCTGCCCTTCATTCCGCCCGGCCCGCCACCGTCCTGACGGTCAGCCGTCCGATGCGGAGTGTGGGGCGGCCAGCGAGGGGTGATCGTGCTCGATCCTTGTTGTAGTGGCCTCTTGGGCGGCAGGAGAGGCCTGCTTTCTGGATCGAGCACGATCTTGAACCGACCAGGCAACGGACCCGGGATCTGCGCATTCTCCGGGGTAGGGGATCAGGGGCGGATGTCGGCGGGGCGGTCGGTCGTCGGCAGGCCGGCGGCCAGCCAGGCGTCGACGCCGCCGATCATGTCGGTCGCCCGGCGCAGCCCGAGGGTCTGCAGACTGGCGGCGGCCAGGCTGGAGCTGTAGCCCTGCCGGCACACCAGCACGATCTCCCGGTCGTACCCGGTGGCTTCCGGGATCCGCCAGGCGCTGGCCGGATCGAGTCGCCATTCCAGTACGGTCCGGTCGATGACGACCGCGCCGGGCAGGTCGCCCTGTTCACGGCGTTGCAGGTCGGTACGGGTATCGACCAGCAGCGCACCGCCGCGGACCGCCTCGACGGTCTGCTGCGGAGTCAGTCGGTGCAGCCCGGCTCGGGCCTGTTCGAGCAGGGCGTCGATACCGGGGCTCATCACGTCTCGGAGCACCACCCGATGATGCCGATTCGGTAGCGGCCACGGCGGCGAACGGGCCGCCCGTCACCCGTCGCCGCCCCAATTCCCCCGGACGTGAGGGTGACCTGCCAGGGGTGGTCAGCCGGACGGGTCAGTCCGGCCTGCGGGGCCCGGAAACCGCGTGATCCACTCGGCTTCACGGATATCGCGGTATCCCGGCGAGAGGGATACCGCGACATCAATGATCCGGAGTCGATCAACCTGCCCAACGGCTGCGGCGGCATACTGCGGTCATGCGCCAGGCGAGGCTTCACCCCGCGAGGCTTGACGCCGTGAGGCTTCACCCCGCGAGGCTTGACGCCGCGAGGCTTGACCCAGCGCGGCTTGACCCAGCGCGGCTTCACCTCGCGCGGCTTGACGCCGCGAGGCTTCACCCCGCGAGGCTTCCCTGAACCCGGGGACTGGGCGGCCGACCGTGGCGGTCGTCGAGGCGTACGCCGAGCTGGCCCGCCGGGTGCTCGCGGGCCCGGCACGGTTGGGCCGGACCCGGCTGGTCGCGGTCGACGGGCCGAGCGGCGCGGGCAAGAGCCGGTTCGCCGCCCGGCTGGCGGACGCCCTGGCGGTGCTGCCCGGCGGTCGGCCGCCGGTGGTGCACACCGACGACCTGCTCGACGGTTGGGACGACCAGGTCACCTTCTGGCCTCGGCTGGACGAGGGGGTGCTCGCCCCGCTGCGCGCCGGCGAACCGGGCGGCTACCGGCGGTACAGCTGGGTGCGCCAGAGCTTCCTGCCCGGGGTGATTCCGGTGCCGGTCGCGCCGGTGCTGGTGCTGGAGGGGGTCAGCGCCGCCCGCGCCGTCGTGCGGCCGGAGCTGACCCTGGCCGTCTTCGTCACCGCGCCCGCCTCCCTGCGGCTGGCCCGCGCATTAGACCGGGACGGGCCGGAGATCCTGCCCGAGCTGCGCCGCTGGCACGACGGGGAGCGCGCGCACTTCGCCGCCGACGACACCCAGGCCCACGCCGACCTGCTGGTTGATGGCGCGCCGACACTGCCGCACGACGCGGACCGGTACTACCTGCGGATCCGCTGAGCCGGCCAGCGACGCCCGGCCCGGCCAGGAGCGGCCCGGCAGGCCAGGGGCAGACCGGCACGGCCAGGAGTGCTCCGGCAGGCCAGGGCAGACCGGCCCGGCCAGGAGTGCCCGAGCGGGCCACGGACGCCGGGCGGGGGCATGGACGTCGGCCACCTGCTGGGGCACGATGCGAGGGGCCGCGGCGATCGGGGGACTCATCATGTCGGCACCGGAGACGCCCGCGCGGCGTCGGATCACCCTCACCGGCATCAGTTCCCGAGCCTGGGAGCATCCGGCCGACCGGGGCGCCCTGGTCGCGCTGCGCGAGCTGCGCGGTTTCGACGACGTGGTGCGGGCGTTCTTCGGCATGTGGAACGAGCGCGGCTTCCGGCTGTCCGTGCTGGCCTCCGGCATCCGGGTCGACCACCGGCAGTACCCGGCGGTGTGGCAGCGCTACACCGAGGCCGGGGCGGCGCTCGACGTGGCCGAGCTGCCCGAGCTGTACGTGACCCAGTCGCCCTGGTTGGGCGCCGAGGCGGTCGGGCTGGAGCGGCCGTTCATCGTGCTGAACTCCGCGTGCGTGCAGCAACTCGACGAGGACGAGCTGCGCTGCCTGCTCGGCCACGAGTTGGGGCACGTGGGCAGCGGGCACGCGGTCTACAAGACGATGCTCATGATCCTCACCCGGTGGGCGGCGAACCTGAGCTGGTTGCCGGTCGGCGCGCTCGCGCTGCGGGCCATCATCGCCGCGATGCTGGAGTGGTGGCGCAAGGCGGAACTCTCCGCCGACCGGGCCGGCCTGCTCGCCGGGCAGGATCCGGCCGCCGCGCTGCGGCTGCTGATGAAGCTCGCCGGCGGCGGTGACCTGTCCCAGGTCGACACCACCGCCTTCCTGGAGCAGGCCGCCGAGTACGCCGGCGGGGGAGACCTGCGGGACAGCCTGCACAAGATCCGGATGACCGCGTGGAGCACCCACCCGACGCCGGTGGCCCGGGCGGCGCAGCTGCGCCAGTGGATCGACTCCGGGGCGTACGGGCGGGTGCTGGCCGGGGACTATCCGCGCCGCGACGACGACGGCTCGACAAGCGTCTCCGAGGAGATCAGGGCGGCGGCCGAGTCGTACCGGGAGGAGTTCAGCCGATCCACCGACCCGCTGGTCGGGCTGCTGCGCCGGCTCGGCGACGGCGCGAGCGACGTCGGCGAGTGGGTGGGCGGCACCGCCGGTCGGGCCCGCTCCTGGACTGGACGCCGCC
>NZ_JAEVHL010000103.1 GCF_016803395.1 Micromonospora tarensis
CCAAGGCCGAGTGATCGGCCGAGGTCCTGCGATCGTCAGGGTGTGTAACGACCCCGGCCCAGCCATGATTCCGGCCCACCGGTGCAGCCGGTCACACCCCAGCGAGCTCCGGACCCGGACAGATCGCCCATCGACCTTCCGGCTGACGTCCCAGAAGGCTCACGAAGGCATGATCGACTCGGGTTCATGGAAGTCGGGCCATCCGTCCGTACCGGATCCCGCGGAATCAGGGAGGTCGTGTGGATCATGGATGTGGTGACGTCGTACGGTGCCGACAATATGGGGCGTAACGCCCAGGCTGGTTGGGTCGGAGCGGGTGCCGCCGCACGTGGCGTGGCCGCCTCGACGGTTCAGCCGGGGAGGCGGGAGCGGACCTTCGCTGCGCAGGCGTCCAGGGCCGTGCGCGCATCCAGCCCTAGGCTCTCGATCGCGACCAACGCCGTGAAGGCGACATCGGCCAACTCGGCCGCGACGTCCTCGCGGGTGTGCGTGACGCCCTTGCGTGGATTCTGCCCGAGCAGACCGATCCAGGCAGCGGACGTCCTCGGTCAGCTTGAGAATCCGGCAGGTCAACTCCGTCTGCCCGGTGCCGTTCGCCGCGTCCAGCCAGCCGCGCGACGCCTGGGCCGCCTCCCAGATCGACTCGTCCACGGCGACCAGTCAACCCGACCGGCCCTCCTCCCCGCACAACCGGGGGGCGGCGACCTCTCGAACGAACGGGAACCAGCAGCGACCGAACCCGGCCGACGACGGGGCATGACCGGCGGGGCACAACCGCCGAAGGGCACAGCCCGCGCGGCCATGACCGGGACGGGCACAAAGGGCACAACCCGCGCGGCCATACCGGCACGCGCACAACCGACACGGGCACAACCCGCACGCACACAACCGCACGCGCACGACCCGCACGCACACGACCCGCACGCGAACAAACCGCACGGGCATGGCCGGCGGGAGATGCCTGCCGGTCGGGCGGCGGGCTGCAAGCAGATTCGGGCGCTGACCGACCGGACCGGGGTGCTTGACCGGCCGATCAGCGAAGCCATTGACACTGGTCGACGGCGGTTCTAGGTTCAGGACGCTACCGGCCGGTAGGCAACCGCCCCGCCTGGTCGCCCCGGGAGGGCGACGTCCGTCCGATGGGGAGCATCGATGCTGTCCGCACCCGTTCGCACCCTCCGCCGACTGCTTGCCGCCGCCGCGACGCTGACCCTTACGGTCGGCCTGGTCGGTGCCGTACCGGCCAGCGCCACCGGTCACGACCCGGGGGGCGGCGAGCCGCTGCCCGGCTACACCATCGAGAATCCGCCGCTGTCGCCGCTGGTCGTGGGGGGCAAGGCGACGACGGTACGCCAGGGCGTGCACCGCCACGCCGGCTACCTCATCGAGGTCCCCGCGCGCTGGAACGGCGACCTGGTGCTGTGGGCGCACGGCTACCGTGGCCAGGGCACCGTGCTCTCGCCGGAGCCGCCGGGCTTCGGGCTGCGCCAGCGCCTCCTGGAACAGGGGTACGCCTGGGCGTCGTCCTCGTACGACCGCAACGGCTTCGACATCCGCTCCGGGGTGTTGGGCACCAAGGATCTGGCCGACCACTTCGGCCGGACGGTCCGCCGGCCGCAGCACACCTACCTCGCCGGGGTGTCGATGGGCGGGTACGTCATCGGTCGCTCAATGGAGCAGTTTCCCGGCTACTACGACGGGGCGCTGCCGATGTGCGGGGTGCTCGGTGACCAGACGCTGCTCGACTTCTACCTGGACTACAACCTGGTCGCGCAGGCGCTCGCCGGTGTTCCGGCGTACCCCACGCCGGCCGACTACCTGACGAACGCCGTACCCCGGATCCAGGCGGCGCTCGGTCTGGCCGGGCTGACCCCCACCGGACCGGACACCACCACGGACCGGGGTAGGCAGTTGCGGGCGATCACGGTGAATCGTTCCGGCGGGCCGCGCCCGGGCGCGGACGCGGCGTTCGCGGTCTGGAAGGACTTCCTCTTCTCGATCACGGTGACCAGCGGCGGCGACTCCCCCGCCCAACGGCCCGGTCAGCTCTCCACCAACCTGCTCACCCGCTACACCCCGAACAGTCCGGTCGACGTCAACGCGGGCGTTCGGCGGGTCGCCCCGGAGAACGTCGTGCAACGGCTCCTGCCGACGCTGACCGAGGTGCCGCGGATCGCCGGCCGCCCCACCGCGCCGGTGCTCAGCCTGCACGGTCTCGGCGACCTTTTCGTGCCGTTCAGCATGGAGCAGGCGTACGCCACCGACGTGGCCCGGCACGGTCGCGGCAAGCTGCTGGTCCAGCGGGCGATCCGGGCCACCCAGCACTGCGAGTTCACCCCGGCCGAGGCCGGCGCCGCCTGGGACGACCTGGTTTCCTGGGTACGCACCGGCAAGCGCCCGGCCGGCGACACCGTCACCGATCCGGCGGTGGTGGCCCGGCCCGACTACGGCTGCCGGTTCAGCGACCGGGACGCGTACGCCGCCGGTGTCGGCACCCGCCGCCTCTACCCCGCCTGCTGACTCTGGGCGTCGGGCGCTCGGCGGCGGGCTGTTCGCGGGACGAAGAAAAACCGGCCGGCCCCGAGTCGGGGCGCGGTGTGCGTGCGGGTGTCACCAGAGCTGCTGGACGATGTCCGCCGCCTGCTCCTCCCACTGCGCGTACGCGTACGGGAAGGCGGAGACCTGGACGGTCTGCGCGGCGGTGGTCAGCGGCAGGTCCTGCCAGCCGCCGACGTTCTTGAGCGCGGTGAAGAACGCCGTGGCGGCGTACTCCGGGTCGGTGATCTGGTCGGGCGTGCCCCAACCGGACGACGGACGCTGCTGGAACAGCCCCTGCGAGTCGTGGTCGTTGTAGGCGCCGAGGTGGCCGAGGTTGTACAGCTTCGACTCCTGCAACGAGGTGGCCACGCCGATCACCGCGCCCCGGTCACCGACGCCGGTCTTCTTGGCGGCGTCGACGATCGCCCGGGCGTTCGCCAGTTGCGCGTCGTCGAGCGGTACGCGTGACTGCGCGCCCTCGATGCCGTGCGGGATCAGCTGGGCCGGCTCGGCTTGCCGGCCGGCGGCTTGCCGGTGGCGGAGCCGGTGGTCAGCCCGGACTCGACGGGCTGGTCGTCCTGCCGTGCCGAGCTGGCCGCCTTGCCGGTGGCGAGGTCGATGGCGGCGACGGCGCCCTGGTGCGGTCCGCTGGTGACCGGGGCGGCGGCCGCGGTCGGCGCGAGCGCCAGACCACCGAGGGCCGCCACACCCGCCACGCTCAGCGCGGTCTTGCGGTACGAATCCTTAGCGATGGCGGGGAGCCATCGAGTGAAGTCGACCTTCACGATGGTTGCCCTTTCGATCGTGCGGAGCGCTCCGGGGTGAACACTCCTCGGGAGATGACCGCGGAAAGGGGTTTGGGCTCCGGCGGTACGGGGGACACAACCAGGTTCACCTGTCGGTCATTCCGGAAATGCCCGACCGGCCGCGAGCTGCGGTCCCGGTCACCCCGGAAATCCGGACATCCCGCCCGTTCGCCGCCATGCTTCGCAGCGCGGTATGCCGCTCGGGCACCGCCACCGACCACAGGTACGCCAGGTCCGCGCCTGCGCCGGTGGGTAACCCGCCCGGCTCAGCCCTCGTTGCCCGGGATGCGGGAGCAGTCGTCCGGCGTCCGCAACTCCTGGAACACGGTGATCTGGAGGTCGGCGGGGGCAGCGAGGCGCGAGTTGAGCGACTGCCAGGGGGTACGCGTCGGCGGGGCGATCTCACCCGCGCCGGCGGCGACCAGCCGGGCGGTGGTCGCCTCGGCGTCGTCCACCTCGAAGGCCACCCGGATCCGGGGCGCGACCTGCCGGCCCACCTCGACCTCGTCGATCAGGCGTTTCTGCGCCGGGTTGGCGATCTCCAGGGTGGCCCGGCCGGCGTCCAGGATCACCACCCGGGCGTCACCGGCACTGACGAACGCCGCCTCCTGCGGCAGCCCGAGCGCGTCGCGGAAGAACGCGACGGCGGCCTCGTGGTCGGCGGCCTCGACGACGAGGCGCAGCTGTCGGACAACGGGAGCGGGGGACTCGGCGGCCATGCGCGGCAGCCTAACGTCACGACGGGGCTACAGTGACACCGTCCAGAAGGGAGCAGAGGTGGACGACGCATACCTGTTGCGCCCGGTCGGCCGGGTCGCTTCGCCGCTGACCGACGCCGCGAGCGCGCCCCGGCAGGGCGACGAGGGCGCACCGCCGGCGTGGCTGCTCTTCGACGCCCAGGTCGAGCCGGCCCTGCGCGACCTGGCGGAGGGTGCGGAGCTACTGGTGCTGACCTGGTTGGACCGCGCCCGGCGGGACGTGCTTGTGGTACACCCGCGCGGCGACGAGAGCCGGCCGCAGACCGGGGTGTTCGCCACCCGCTCCCCGCACCGGCCCAACCCGATCGGGCTGCACCGGGTGCGGGTGCTGGCGGTGGACGGGCTGCGCGTCGAGGTGGCCGACCTGGAAGCTCTCGACGGCACCCCGATCCTGGACGTCAAGCCGGTGCTGGGCGCGGCCGACGAACGGTGAGCCGCGCGAGCGGGCTCAGTGGCCCCGGGCCAACCATTCCTCCAGGTGCGGTGCCTCCGCGCCGATCGTCGTGTCGTCGCCGTGGCCGGTGTGCACGACCGTCTCCGCCGGCAGGGTCAGCAGCCGGGTGCTGATCGAGCGGACGATGGTGTCGAAGTCGCTGTACGAGCGGCCGGTCGCCCCCGGGCCACCGGCGAAGAGCGTGTCGCCGGTGAACACCGCGCCCAGCTCCGGTGCGTGGAAGCTGCACGCGCCGGGGCTGTGCCCGGGAGTGTGCAGCACCCGCAGCGTGCTGCCGGCCACCTCGATGCTCTGCCCGTCGTGCAGCTCGCCGTGCGGCGGCAGGTGCGGGTGGACCAGGTCCCAGAGGACCCGGTCGGCGGCGTGCAGCAGCACCGGGGCGCCGGTGGCCTCGGCCAGCTCGGGCGCACCCGGACGTGGTCGTCGTGGGCGTGGGTGGCCAGGATCGCCTTGACCCTCCGGTCACCCACCAGGGAGAGGATCGCGAGCACGTCGTGCGGCGCGTCCAGCACCACGCACTCGTGGTCGTCACCGATCACCCAGACGTTGTTGTCCACCTCGAACGTCTGCCCGTCCAGGGAGAACGTGCCCGAGGTGACCGCTCGGTCGACCCGGGCGGTCATCAGAACACCACCACCGAGCGGAGCACGTCGCCGTGGTGCATCCGGTCGAAGGCGTTCTCGACCTGGTCCAGGGTGATCTCCTCGGTGACGAAGGCGTCCAGGTCGAGCCGGCCCTGCAGGTACAGCTCGGTGAGCATCGGGAAGTCCCGACCGGGTAGGCAGTCGCCGTACCAACTGGACTTGAGGGCGCCGCCGCGCGCGAAGACGTCCAGCAGCGGCAGCTCGACCTGCATCTGCGGGGTCGGCACACCGACCAGCACCACCGTGCCGGCCAGGTCCCGGGCGTAGAACGCCTGCTTCCAGGTCTCCGGCCGGCCCACCGCGTCGATCACCACGTCGGCGCCGAAGCCGCCGGTGGCGGCCCGGATCGCCTCGACCGGGTCGGTCTCCGAGGCGTTCACGGTGTGCGTGGCGCCGAACTTCCGGGCCCAGTCCAGCTTGCGGCCGTCGGTGTCCACCGCGACGATCGTGGTGGCGCCGGCGAGGGCCGCGCCGGCGACCGCCGCGTCTCCGACGCCGCCGCAGCCGATCACCGCGACCGAGTCGCCCCGGGTGACGTTGCCGGTGTTCATGGCCGCGCCCAGCCCGGCCATCACCCCGCAGCCCAGCAGACCCACGGCGGCCGGCCGGGCGGCGGGGTCCACCCTGGTGCACTGCCCGGCGTGCACCAAGGTCTTCTCGGCGAACGCGCCGATGCCCAGCGCCGGGGCGAGTTCGGTGCCGTCGGTGAGGGTCATCCGCTGGGCGGCGTTGTGGGTGTTGAAGCAGTACCACGGGCGACCCCGCCGGCAGGCGCGGCAGACCCCGCAGACCGCCCGCCAGTTGAGCACCACGAAGTCACCCGGGGCGACGTCGGTGACGCCCTCGCCCACCTGCTCGACGATGCCCGCCGCCTCGTGGCCGAGCAGGAACGGGTAGTCGTCGTTGATGCCGCCCTCGCGGTAGTGCAGGTCGGTGTGGCAGACGCCGCAGGACTGGATCCGGACGACGGCCTCACCGGGGCCGGGATCGGGCACCACGATGGTGGTGACCTCGACCGGTGCGCCCTTG
Organism: Micromonospora tarensis; assembly: GCF_016803395.1. Lineage (GTDB taxonomy): Bacteria > Actinomycetota > Actinomycetes > Mycobacteriales > Micromonosporaceae > Micromonospora > Micromonospora tarensis. Next base: position 6,230 of record NZ_JAEVHL010000103.1, read on the forward strand.
CTGCGGGAGATGACTCCCCGGACTTCCTGGCTCACTTCGCCTCCTGCTGGTGGTCTGCGGCAGGGCCGGGCGCCGGGGGGTGCGCGGGTGTGCCACGCGCTCGGCGGTGGGCCCCCGGGCGAACCTACCGCGACCACCGCGGCCAGCCCAGCCGGCCCGGCGGGTTATCCCGGGCAGTCCGGGGTACGCCTGCCGCATTCGACCACGGCCATCGGGAGTGACAATGAAACTCGCGCACCTGCCGCTACGGGTCAGTATCGGCGCGTACTTCCTCGACTCGGGTCTGGGCAAACGCAATCTGGAGGGCACCGCCGCCGAGGGCATGCACGGGATGGCGGTCGCCGCCATGCCGCAGCTCGGCCAGCTGGAGCCGGCTCGCTTCGCCAAGCTGCTGGCGTACTCGGAGATCGCCCTGGGGGCCGCGCTGGTCGCGCCGTTCGTGCCGGCGCCCCTGGTCGGGCTCGGTCTGACCGCGTTCGGCGTGGGCCTGGTGCAGCTGTACCTGAAGACGCCGGGGATGCGCCGGCCCGGTGGGATACGCCCGACCCAGCAGGGCACGGGGCTGGCCAAGGACGTCTGGCTGGTCGGGGCGGGGCTGACTATGGTGTTGGAGGGGCTGAGCCACGGCCGTCGGCGTCGCTGAGCCCGGCCGGAGGAGCCGCGTTGTCCACCACTCGTTCGGTGCGGCCGTTCTACCGGCCGATGCGGCCCCGTCGCCGCGACGAGCCGCACCGCGCGGCGACCCCGCTGGAACTCTTCTTCGACCTGTGTTTCGTGGTCGCCGTGGCGCAGGCGGCCACGAGCCTGCACCACGATGTCGCCGAGGGCCACCTCCGGCACGCGGCGACCAGTTACCTCATGGTGTTCTTCGCGATCTGGTGGTCGTGGATGAACTTCACCTGGTTCGCCTCGGCGTACGACACCGACGACGACGTCTACCGGATCACCACCCTGGTGCAGATCTCCGGGGCGTTGATCCTGGCTGCTGGGGTGCCGCGCGCCTTCACCGAGGGTGACTTCAGCGTCATCACGTACGGGTACGTGGTGATGCGGCTCGCGGCCATCGTGCACTGGAGTCGGGCGGCCGTCGGCGACCCCGCCCACCGTGCGGCGGCGCGCCGCTACGCGATCGGCGTGACAGTGGTGCAGATCGGTTGGCTGCTGCGGCTGCTGTTGCCCACCGAGTGGGGCCCGGAGTCGTTCGTGCTGCTGGTCCTGGCCGACCTGCTGGTGCCGGCGGTCGCCGAACGCCCCGGCATGACCCCGTGGCACCCCCGGCACATCGCGGAGCGGTACGGGCTGTTCACCCTGATCGTGCTCGGCGAGGTGGTGCTGTCCATCTCGGTGGCGATCCAGACCGGGCTCGACGCCGGCGAGCACGGCCTCTGGACGCTGGCGGCGGCCGGCGCGGTCATCGTCTACGCGCTCTGGTGGCTCTACTTCGACCGGCCGATCGAGGCGCCCGACCGGCTGCCGTACTCCCTGATCTGGGGCTACGGCCATTACCTGATCTTCGGGGCGATCGCCGCGGTCGGCGCCGGCCTGACGGTGTCGGTGGACCTCGAGCGGCACCTGACGCACCTCTCCGAGCGGGCCGCCGGGTACGCGGTGGCGGTTCCCCTTGCGGTCTTCCTGCTCACGGTCTGGGTGCTGCACGTACGCCGGCAGCAGCACGGCACGGTGAGCGTCGCGTTCCCGGTCGTCGCGCTGCTGGCGCTGCTCGCACCGCTCGGCCCGGCCCCGGTGTACGTGCTGGCGGCGCTGATGGTCGCTCTCGTGGCGCTGACCGTGCTGTTGCGCCGCCGCGACGCCGGACCGAGCGCGACGGTGGCCGACCCGGCTTAACGGCGGGCGCGATGACCCGGGGTTGGGCAGAATCATGGCATGCATCGCCGCCGATGGTTGTTGGCCGACCAACTTGGGCCACATTTCCTCGACGACCCCGACCAGCCGGTGCTGCTGGTGGAGGTCCGAGAACTCTTCCGCCGACGGCCCATGCACCGGCAGAAGGCGCACCTGATCCTCGCCGCGCTGCGCCATCGGGCGGCCGAGTTGGGCGACCGGGCGCTGCTGCTGCGTACCGGCACCTTCCGGGAGGCGCTGGCGCAGGTCGCCGAACCGGTGGAGGTGTGCCACCCGCACTCCCGGTCGGCGCTGCGTTTCGCCCGATCGGTACCGGGGCTGACCGTGCTGCCCCCGCGGGGCTTCGTCACTGATCGGGCCGACTTCGCCGAGTGGGCGGACCGCACCCGGCGCGGCCCGCTGCGGATGACCGACTTCTACCGGTACGCCCGTCGGCGGCACGGCGTCCTGACGGCCTCCGCCGGCCCGGCCGGACGTCGAGCCCGCACCGAGGACCGGAACCCGCCGGCGACGCCACCACCCCCACCGATCGTCGAGGACGACATCGACGCCGAGGTCCGCCACGAGCTGGACCGGTGGGCCGCCGACGGGGTGCGGTTCGTCGGCCGGGACGGCCCCCGACAGCACCCCGCCACGCACGCCGAGGCGCAGGCCCGGCTGGCGCACTTCCTGACCCACCGACTTCCCGGGTACGGCCGCTACGCCGACGTGATGAGCGTCGACGACCCGCTGTTCGCGCACTCCGTGCTGTCGTCCTCGTTCAACCTCGGGCTGCTCGACCCCGAGTCGGCCGTGCGCGCCGCGGAGCAGGCGTGGCGGGCCGGCACCGCCCCGCGTACCGCGGTGGAGCCGTTCATCCGAGGGCTGCTGGGCTGGCGGGAGTTCCTCTGGCAGCTGTACTGGTATGTCGAGCCGGGGTTCCGAGGGGCGAACTGGTTGGCCGCGACCGAGCCGCTGCCGCACTGGTTCGCCGAGCTGGACGCCGACGCGGTGGAGGCCCGCTGCCTGGCCGATGTGCTCGGCGCCGTCCGGGACCGGGCCTGGACGCACCACACCCCCCGGCTGCTGGTGCTCGCCAACTACGCCCTGCAACGCGGCTGGCGCCCGGCCGAGCTGGCGGACTGGTTCCAGCGCTGCTTCGTCGACGGCACCGACTGGGTGATGAACGCGACGGTCGTCGGCATGAGCCAGTACGCCGACCTGGCCCGGGTGGACACCCGACCGTACGCGGTGGACGGCGCGGACATCGACGAGATCAGCGACTACTGCGCCGGGTGCCGCTACCTGCCGGAACGGGCGCTCGGCGAGCTGGCCTGCCCGTACACCGGGGGTTTCGAGAGTTTCCTGCACCGCAACCGGGCCCGGCTGGTGGCCGATCCTCGGCTCGCCGCCGAACTGGCCCGCCGCGACGAGCCGGAGCACCGCGAGGCGGTGCTGGCGCAGGAGGAGAAGCGGGGCGGCACACCACCGTGACCGGGTGACGGGTCACGCCACCTCGCGCGCCGACTCGACGTCGGCGGGGCGCTGCGCGGGCACGCCGGGGGCCACCGACGCCGGGCGGGTCACGCCCCGGTTCAGGCCGGTGACCAGCAGCCGGTTGTACGAGCCCGGCAGGACCCGGGCCAGCAGGTCGGGCAGCTTCGCCGACCAGCCGACCAACACCCGGCCCCGACGCCGCTCGACGCCGCGCAGGATCACCTCGGCGGCTCGTTCCGGCGCGATGGTCAGCAGCTTCTCGAACTGCGCCCGGCCGGCCGCGTACTCGTCGTGCGACACCCCACTGCCGATCCGGGCGTTCGCGGTGATGCGGGTGCGGATGCCGCCGGGGTGCACCGAGGTCACCCCGATGCCGTCGTCGACCAACTCGTGGCGCAGCGCCTCGGTGAGGCCGCGCACGGCGAACTTGCTCGCCGAGTACGCGGCCTGCCCGGCCGGCGCGATCAGCCCGAACAGGCTGGAGATGTTGACCAGGTGCGCGCCCGGCTCCGCCCGGAGGGTGGGCAGCAGCGCGTGGGTCACCTGCGCCACGGCTCGGAAGTTGACGTCGATCACCCAGCTGAACTCCTCGAACGTCACCTGGTCGAACCGGCCGCCGAGACCGACACCGGCGTTGTTCACCAGCAGTCGTACCCGGGGGTGCCGCTGGCCGATCTCCGCGGCCACCTGGGCGGTGGCGGTCGCGTCGGCGAGGTCCACCAGGTACGTGCAGAGCTGACGGTCCGGGTGCGCGGCCCGGATCGCGCCGCTGACCGCGTCCAGCCGCTCGGCGTCGCGATCCAGCAGGACCAGGTTGCTGCCCCGGCGAGCCAGCGCGTGCGCCAGCGCCGCACCGATACCGCTGGCGGCCCCGGTGACCACGGCTGTCGCGCCGACGAAGTCGAACCTCTGCACGATCGTGCTCCTCTGCTGGCGGTCACCGACGGTGCTGGCGGTCACCGGCGGTGCTGGCGGTCACCGGCGGTCGATGGGACGGGTCGCCGGACGCCGCCGGGGGCAGCGGCCTCGCCCGCGCGGGAGAACCGCACTCCCTCGTCGGTGAGCCGGCCGTGCCGCATCAGCAGCACGTCGCGCGGGTAGTTCTGGTGCAGCCGCCACGGCGCGGCGGCACCCTGCTGGGGCAGGGTGTCGACGGCCCGCAGCACGTAGCCGGAGCGCAGGTCGATCAGCGGCACCCGCTCGGCCCCGGGCGGCGGGAGCGGCGTGACGACCTGCCGACCGGTGCGGTCCAGGTGCCGCAGGAGCCGGCAGACGTAGCCGGCGACCAAATCGGCCTTGAGCGTCCACGACGCGTTGGTGTAGCCGAGGGTCAGGGCGAAGTTCGGCACGCCGGAGAGCATCATGCCCTTGTAGGCGACGGTGTTGGGCAGGTCCACGTCGACGCCGTCCACCCGCAACGTCAGGCCGCCCAGGGCGAGCAGGTTGAGCCCGGTCGCGGTGACCACGATGTCGGCGGGCAGCTCGACACCGGAGGTGAGCCGGACACCGCGCCCGGTGAAGGTGTCGATGGTGTCGGTGACCACCGAGGCACGGCCCTCCCGCACGGCCGTGAACAGGTCACCGTCGGGTGCCACGCAGAGCCGCTGGTCCCACGGGTCGTAGCCGGGCGAGAAGTGCCTGTCGACGTCGTACCCGACCGGGAGCCGGGCCCGCGCGGCCCGGCGCAGCACCCGCCGCACCAGGCCGGGTGCCCGCCGGCTGAGCTGGAAGGTGACGGTGGCCAGCAGCACGTTCTTGGCGCGCACCACCTGGTACGCGATCTTCGCCGGCAGCCAGCGCCGGACCGCGTCGGCCAGCCGGTCGCGGGAGGACAACGGCATGACGTACGTCGGTGAGCGCTGGAGCATGGTCACCTGCGCGGCCCGCCGGGCCATGGCCGGCACCAGGGTGACCGCTGTGGCGCCGCTGCCGACCACCACCACCCGCTTGCCGGTGTGGTCGAGGTCGGCGGGCCAGTGCTGCGGGTGCACCACCTGCCCGGCGTACGCGTCGACGCCGGGCAGCGGCGGCGTGTAGCCCTCGTCGTAGCGGTAGTAACCGGTGCAGGCGAAGAGAAAAGAGCAGGTCAGCACCACGGTCTCGGCGGTGTCGGTGCGCTGGGCGGTCACCGTCCAGCGGGCGGTGTCGCTGTGCCACTCGGCGCGCAGCACCCGGTGGCGGAAGCGGATGTGCCGTGGCACGTCGTACTCCCGGGCGGTCTCCCGCACGTACTCCCGGATGGTCGTGCCGTCGGCGATCGCCTTCGGGGCGGTCCACGGCCGGAACGAGTAGCCGAGGGTGAACATGTCCGAGTCGGAGCGGATGCCCGGATAGCGGAACAGGTCCCAGGTGCCGCCGATGGCGTCACGCGCCTCCAGCACCGCGTAGGTCTTGTCGGGGCAGTCGCGGCGCAGGTGGCAGGCGGCCCCGACGCCGGAGAGGCCAGCGCCGATGATCAGCACGTCGACGTGGTCGGAGGCCATCGCGTCCCTCCATCCGGGGCGGTGGACGGACACTAACACCGCACCCGGATGGCCAAAAGTCAGCGCGAGACCCCTCCCCCGCCGTCGGGTCCATCCGCCGCCATCTCCGCATGGTCCGGAGGTTGGTGCTCCGCCGCTCGACTGAACATCATGATCCAGTTGGTCTCCCAGGTCTGCTCGCCGTCGACGGAGAACGCCTGCTCCCAGCGCGCGGTGGTGGCGCTGATGTCCGACCAGCTGAACCGGCACCGCACCGAACGCCCCTCGTGCTGGTCGTCGGCGTAGAACCGGCCGACCCCGTCGACGAAGCGACCCACCATCGGTGGCAGCCCGAGCACCCCGGTGTCGCTGCTCATCCAGTAGATCGACCACTCCTGCCGGGCCGGGTCGAAGACCCGGACCGTGGCGCCGGCGGAGCCCTTGGTCGGGAAGGTGATCTCGTCGAAGTGGCCGCCGCCGGCGAAGAAGCCGTGCGCCACCGAAACCCCGGGAAACTCCTCCCACTCGTCGGAGCCGACCAGCCGCTCGCGCAGTCGTCGGTTGACCACGTTCCAGGTGCCCACGAAGAAGTCGAAGTCGCCCATCAGCGGCCCACCGGCCCTTCCGCACGCGTGTCGTGCAGATATCCGGCCAGGTCAGGAGTTTCCGGGGTGAGCATGTGCCGCACCCAGGCCGTCCGCTCGTGCTCCAGCACCGCCAACTCCCAGACGCAGCCGACGGCGGGGCGACGTACCTCGACGAAGTGGGTCGGGTCGTCGTCCGGGCAGTCCAGCGCCGGCTGCCCGGCCGCGGCGACACGGACCTCCACCGCGTTGTCCCACATCCAGGTGTACGCCAGCAGGTAGGCGCCGGTGTCCGTGCCCCGGTGCAGCACCACCCACCCGGCGGCCGGGGTGCCGTCGTCGACGATGTCGACCAGCAGCAGCGGCAGCTGCTCGTACGCGGCCTTCTCCACCTCCGGTTCGAGCGGCCGGTCCGGCTGGTCGAGGTGGTAGCGCTTGAGCTGTCGACCGTCCACCGTGATCGGTTCCGGTGCGCTCAGGTCCTTGTCGCGAAATGCCATGCCGGGACGGTACGAGCGGTCCCCTGACAGCTAGTGTCAGTGAAGTGCGGGCCAGTCGACTCCTCTCCGTCCTGATGCTGCTCCAGTCGCACGGCCGGCTCACCGCCGCACAGCTCGCCGACCGGTTGGCCGTCTCCCCCCGCACCATCTACCGGGACGTGGAGTCCCTGCACGCCGCCGGCATCCCGCTGTTCGGGGAGGCCGGGCACGCCGGCGGCTACCAACTGGTCGACGGCTGGCGGACCCGGCTGACCGGGCTGACCGCCGAGGAGGCCGACCGGTTGTTCCTGGCCGGGTTGCCCGGTCCCGCCGACGAGCTGGGCTACGGCGACGTGGTGGCCGCGCTCCAGCTCAAGCTGCACGCCGCGCTCCCCGCATCGCTGCGCGACCGGGCGACCCAGCTCCAGCAACGCTTCCACCTGGACACGCCCGGCTGGTACGCCGACGGCGACGCCTCCCCCGAGCTGGCCCGCACGGCCGAGGCGGTCTGGCGACAGCACCGCATCGAGGTGCGCTACCGCAGCTGGCACGGCGAGGTGACCCGCGTGCTGGAGCCGTACGGCCTGGTGCTCAAGGGTGGCCGCTGGTATGTGGTGGCCGACCAGCCCGGCCGGGGCGCACCGGCGACCTACCGGGTCAACCAGATCCTCGCGCTCACCGCGCTGGCGCAGGAGTTCGACCGACCGGCCGACTTCGACCTGCCGGCCTGGTGGCGGGCCCACGTGGTCGAGTTCCGGGCCCGGCTGCACCGCGAGGAGGCGACGGTGCGCCTCTCCCCCGCCGGGCGCGAGCGGCTGCGGGAGATCGGCGGCGATCCGGCGGTGAGGGCGGTGGACGCCAGCGCCGGTCCACCTGACGCGCGGGGCTGGGTGACCGCGGTGCTGCCGATCGAGTCGCTCACCCACGCCCACGGTGAGCTGCTGCGCCTCGGCGCCGACGTCGAGGTGCTGACGCCGGTGGCGCTGCGCGAACGGCTGACCGCCACGGCGGCCGGGCTCGCCGCGCTCTACGCCCCCGGCTGAGCGGGCTCACCCTTCCACAGTGAAAGGGCCGGGGGCATCGATTGTCGGCACGGTGTGCCACCCTGGGACGGGCAGCGGCGGTTACCGGAGGTGAGGGTCACGTTACGGCTACGCGCACTGGTCGCCGTCCCCGGCACCGGGCCGGTCACCCTCGACGTCCCCGCCGGCACGCTCGCCGCCCTGGTGGCGCCACCGGAGTACGGCACCGCCGTCGCTCGGGTGCTGGCCGGGCTCGCCGCCCCGGTGACCGGCCGCATCCTGGTCGGCGACCGGGACATCACCGGCCTGCCGCCCCCGCGCCGGCAGATCGGGTACGTGCCCGCCGGTGGGGCGCTGCTGCCGCAGCTCACCGTGCGCCGCAACATCGAGTACGGCCAACGCAAACGTGAACGGGTGCACGCGGTGGCCGACGACTGGACGGCCATGGTGGTCGACCGGCTGGAGTTGGCGCTCTCCCTCACCCTGCTGCCGCACCAGATCTCGGCCGCCCAACGGTTCCGGGTGGCCCTTGCCCGGGCGGCCGCCTGCCTGCCCGAGGTGCTCGTGGTCGATTTGCCCGCCGGTTCGGCGGGCGACAGCCGCCTCGGCGACCTGGTGCCCCGGCTCTCCCCACCGGACGCACCGGGGATGGCGGTGCTGGTCTGCACCGCCGACCCGGCCACGCTGGCTGAGATCCCGCTGCGGCACGACCTGGTCACCGAACCGAGCGAGGCGGCCCGATGAGGCCGACCGCCCGGCCGAGTCGTCGTACCCTGTTGCGCGCCGCCGCCGTGGGCGCCGCCGCCCTGGCCACCGGATGCTCGGGCGGGACCCGTTCGGTGCAGGTCGCGGTGGTCTGGAGCACCAGCGAGCTGGAGCGGTTCCGGCGGGTCGTCGCCGACTATCCCGCCCGGGTGCAGGTGGTCAGCGCCGGCAACGACATCGACGCGTTCCTGCGGGCCCGGCACCTCGCCGGCACCAGCCCGGACGTGGCGATCCTGCCACGCCCCGGCCTGGTCACCGAGTACGCCCAGCGGGGTTGGTTGAGCCCGCTGCGCCCGTCGGACGAGTACGCCGTGCCCGGCGGGCTGGGCGAGTTGCTCACCACCGAGGGTGAACGCTACGGCGTCTGGGTGAAGGCGGCGCACAAGTCGCTGGTCTGGCACCTGCCGTCCATGCTGCCCGAGCCGCCCGGCGACTGGGACAGCCTGGTCGGGCAGACGCGGCGGCTCGGCGCGCTCGCCCAGCGCGGCGACGGCCCGGCGCGCTGGCCATCGGCGCCGCCGACGGCTGGGTGCTCACCGACTGGTTCGAGAACGTGCTGGCCGACGTGGCCCCGGAGGGCTACAACACCCTCGCCCGCCCGGACGCCGACTGGCGGGGCGGGCCGGTGCGCGACACCCTGGACCGGCTCGCCGAGCTGTGGAGCATTCGGGGCGCGTTCCTCGGCGGTGGCCGGCGCGCCCTGCTCACCCAGTACGAGGAGTCGGTGATCCAGGTGGTGCACGCCCGGCGGGCGGTGATGCTCGTCGGCGCCGACTTCACCGCCGACGTCGTCGGCCCGTTCCAACGTGGCGGGGAGGCGCGACGACGTTCCGGTTCCCGGGCGCCCGACCGGGCGGCGGCCCACTGATCGTCGGCGGCGACGCCGCGGTGGTCCTCGCCGACGCCCGGGGCGGCGTCGAGCTGGTCGAGTGGCTCACCCGGGCCGACTCGTTCGGACCCTGGCTGCGCGCCGGCGGTTACCTGTCCCCCAACACCAATGTCGCGATCACCAGCTACCGGAGCCGGGTCGGGCAGCGGCTGGCCCTGGAGATGCGGGAGCCCGGCACGCTGCGTTTCGACCTGTCCGACCAGCTGCCCGGCGCGTTCACCGGCTCGGACGGCGTGGGCATCTGGCGGATCATGCAAGGCTTCTTCGCCGATGTCACCGACGGGGTACCCGCCGGCGAGGCGATCCGCCGAGCCACCGCACTGCTCGCCGAGGCGGCCCGCACGGCGGGCGGTGGCCGATGAGCCAGGGGCGGGTCCTCGGCGAACTGGCGGTCCTCGACGACGTCGGGCCGCCCCGGCGGGGGCGGGCGTATCCGGCGGCGGGGGCGACCTCGGCCCTGCTGCTGCCGGCCGCGGTGCTGCTCGGTGGGCTGGTGCTGTGGCCGGTGCTGCGGACCGTGCACGCCAGCGTCACCACCGATGGTCGCTGGGTCGGCGTGGCGCACTTCCGGACCGCGCTCGCCGCCCCGGACACCGGCGCGGTGGTCGGCCGGACGGTCCTCTGGGCCCTCCTGGTGCCGGCGGTGGTGACGGCCCTGGGCTACCTGCTGGCCGCCGCGTCCCGCCGTTCGCAGGAGGGCGGCCTGGTCCGGTTGATCCTGCTGGTGCCGGTGGCGCTGCCGCTCGTCGTCACGGGGGTCATCTTCCGGCTGATGTACGACCCGGACCCGAGCCGAGGGCTGGCCACGGTGGTCGCCGCCCGGCTGACCGGCCGGGTGGCCGACGACGCGCCGCAGCTGCTCGGGCCGGGGCTGGTCACCGTCGCGCTGATGTCGGCGTTCGTCTGGGCCTGGGTGGGGTTGGCGGTGCTGGTCTTCCGGTCCGCGCTGGACGCGGTGCCGTCGAGTCTCGCCGACGCGGTCCGCGCCTACGGTGGGAAGCGCCGGCACGTGCTGTGGGACGCGCAGTGGCGGCCGCTGCTGCTGCGCACGACCGCTGTGGTCTTCGCGCTGGTCGCGGTCGGCACCAGCCGTACGTTCGACCTGATCCTGGTGATGACCCCCGGGTCGGTTCGCGACGAGGCGTCGGTGCTCGCGCTGCGGATCTGGCAGACGTCGGGGGGCACCACCACCGGTGAGGGCGCCGCGCTCGGGGTGGTGTGGTTGGTGGCGGTCGTCGGCGGGATCCTGGTGGCCGCCCTGTTCGTCCGGCAGGCGTGGCCTCCACCGCCCGTCGAGACGCTGCCGGAGCCCGGCCCGGTGGCCCCGCCCCGGCGGGTGTTCCGGCTGCTGGCGGCGGGTGCCGCGGTCGCCTGGCTGGTGCCGTTGGTGGTGCTGGTCGGCACGTCGGCACATGGGCGGGTGGACGCCGCCGCCCGGGGCTGGTGGTCGACGCCACCCGATGCCGAGTCCTACCGCGACGTGGTCGCCGGGACGGAGCTGTGGCGGACGCTGGGCTTCACGCTGCTCCTGGCGACCGCGGTGACCACCACGGTGTTGGTGGTCGCGCTGTTGGCCGCGTACCCGTTGGCCTGGTTGACCGGGCCCGCCGCGCAGGCCACCGGGCTGCTGCTGCTGGCGGCGAGCGTCGTGCCGGTCCAGGTCATCGCCGGGCCGGTCAACGAGGTGCTGGGGCTGGTGCTGTCCTCCGGCACGGCCCAGGGGCTGGCGCTGGTGCACACCGCGCTGGGTGTGCCGTTCGCGGTGCTGGTGCTGCGCAACGCGTTCGCCGACCTACCGGTCGAGCAGGTGCGCGACGCCCGGCTGGGCGGCCGCCGATGGTGGCACACCCTGCGTCGGTTGGCCCGGCACAACCTGTCCGCGGTGGTGGCGGTCTCCGTGTTGGAGTTCGTCCAGGTCTGGAACGACCTGGTGGTGGGTCGGCTGTTCAGTGGGCCGGGGGCGTCGCCGCTCGGCCCGTTCCTGGCCGAGCAGACCCGCAGCTTCGTGAGCAACAGTGGCGCGCTGGCCGCCAGCTCGGTGCTCGCCTCGGTGCTGCCGGTGGTGCTCGTGGTGCTCTCCCGCCGGCACCTGGTCGCCGGGCTCGTCTCCGGGGGCGTCAGGTGACCCGGCCGGGCGGGGCCCGGGGCGGCTCGCGCTGGCCGGCGTTGATCGCGATCGGCGGGGTGGTCGGCAGCATCCTCGCCAACGTGGCCAGCAACCTGGCCGGCGATCTGCTCTCCGAGCTGGCCGCCAGCCTGCTCGGGCCGGCGACGATCGTGCTGGCGTCGGCGGCATCGTGGGCTACGTGGGGTACGAGGTGCGCCGCCGCCGGGCCGACCGGCAGGTGGACCCCGAACCGACGGACGTGCTCGCCGCGCCGGCCACCGGTGCGCCGACCCTGCCGTACACCGCCGAGTTCACCGGTCGCGGCGAGCACGTCGAGACGGTGGTCGGGTTGCTCGCCCGGGAGCACGCGGTGGCGGTCCTGGGCCGGCGCGCGGTGGGCACCTCCGCGTGCGCGGTGCAGGCCGCCAACCGGTGCCGGGCAGACTTCCCGGACGGGCAGTACTACCTCGACGTGCGGCGGCGCGGCCGGCCCCGCTCGGCCCGGCAGGTGCTCACCGCGCTGGCCCGGATCCTGGGCACCGCACCGCCGACCTCCGGTCGGCCGGACGCGCTCGCCGCCGCCGCCGACGCGCTGCGTGGTCAGCTCGACGGTCGCAAGATCCTGCTGGTGCTCGACAACGTCGACCGTCCTGACCAGGTGCGAGCCCTGTTGCCGCCCACCGCGCGCACCTGCCGTCTGCTGCTCGCCGGCGGCCCGGCGCTGGTCGGCCTCAAGGGCGTGGTCGCGCACTGGATCGCCGAACCGGGCACGTCCGAGGCGGTGGAGCTGTTCGCGACCGCGGGCGGGGCCGCGCCCGCTGCCCGGGTCCGCCGGGCGGATCCGCGCACCGACCCGGCGGTGGGTGAGATCGTCGACCTGTGCGGGCGGCAGCCGCGCACCGTCCGCGCCCTCGGTTACCGCACCGCACAGCACGGTTGGCGGCACTTTGACGTGCTGGACGCGCTGCGCCGCGCGGTGCAGACGCCACCGCACCAGCGGCTCGCCGTCTCACCGGCGGCCCGCCTGGTCACCGAGCGGGACATCGCCTACCAGGCGTTGCCCCGCGAGGCCCGCCGGCTGTACCGGCTGATGTCGCTGGTTCCCGCCCCGGTGGACCGCCCGACCATCGCCGCGCTGGCCGGGCGGCACCCCGAGCGGGTGACCGCTCTGCTGGACCGGTTGGCCGCCGCCGCGTTCGTGGTCGGCGCGCCCGGCGACCGGTACGAACTCCGCCCCCTGCTCACCGCCAGCGCCCGACTGCACCTGCGCGACGCCGACCCGGTCCGGGCCCGGGTCGCCGCCCAGGCCCGGCTGACCCGGCACCTGGCTCGCCGGGCCGAACGGCACGCGGCCAACCTGGCGGTGCTCGGCGCCCCGCCGGACCGGGAGTGGTCGCTGCCGCTCGACGACGACCCGTACGGCTGGTTCGACCTGCACCAGGAGCTGCTGCTGGCGGTGGTGCGGGTGCCGGCGGGCGCGGCCGAGACACTGCCCCGGCGGGTGCGCCGGTGGTGGTTCCGGCTGGCCGTGGCGCTGTGCGGGTGGTTGGCGTACACCGAGCGGCTGGACGAGTGGGAGCAGGTCTGCCGCACCGTGCTCGCCACCCCGACCGCCGACGACCGCCCGGAGATCGCCGGGTGGGCGCACAACGAGCTGGGTGTGCTGCGTCGACGCCGGCACGACCCGCAGGGCGCGGCCGCCGCGCTCACCCTCGCGGTGAACGAACGGGGGCGCCGGGGCACCGCACAGGCCCGGATGAACCTCGGCCTGGCCCTGCTCGACCTCGGGCAGCTCGACGACGCGGTGGAGCACCTGGAGATGTCCCGCCGGCACCGCTCCGGTGCGGACCGCGCCGGGCACGCCCTGACCGACCTGGGTCTGGGCGCGGCACAGCTGGCCCGGGGTGAGCTGGACGCCGCGCACCACCACCTGGTGCGGGCGGCGAACACGTTCCGGTCGGTGGGTGACGCGCGTGGGTACGCGGCGGCGCTGACGAACCTGGTGCTGGTGCACGCCGCACTCGGCGAACACCTGGACGCCGCCCAGGCGTGGCGGGCCGCCCTGCGCGAGTACGAGTCGGTGAACGACCCGACCAGCCGGGCGACTGCCCTGCTCAACGCCGGGGCGACGCTGCTGAGCAGCACCCCGGGGCAGGCGCGGACGGCGTACGAGCTGCTGACCGAGAGTCGGCGGCTGCGCGAGCAGACCCGGCCCAGCGCCGGGCTGGCCCGCACGTTGCTCTACCTGGGTGACGCCTGCGCCGCGCTGGGCGAGCACACCGACGCGCGGCGACACTGGGCGGACGCGGCGACGGCGGCCGAGGAGGTCGCCGACGACCAGTGCCGGGCCACCGCCGACGCCCGACTGGAGGCCGAGGCCGACGACCGCGTGACGTAGGTCGCTCGGGTTGGCCGGTGGCACCGCTCTGCGAGACTCTGTGATCGTGGACGCGCTCACCGTACGGGGACTCAGCCGCAACTTCGGCGACCTGGTCGTGCTCGACGACGTGAGCTTCACGCTCCCGGCGGGTCGGATCGCTGTGGTGCTGGGCCCCAACGGCAGCGGCAAGACCACCCTGCTGCGCTGTGTCGTCGGCGCCGACCGGCCGGACGCGGGCGAGGTGCTGGTGCAGGGTCGCCGGGCCGACGAGACCGATCCTCGGGTGCGGGCGCTGGTGGCCGCCGCCCTGGACGACATCGACTTCTTTCCCGACCTGTCCGTGGTCGAGCACCTGGAGCTGGTCGCGTACGCCCACGGGGGTGACGCCGAGCCGGTCGGGGAGGTGCTCGCCGAGCTGGGTCTGGAGCCGGCCCGCGACCAGCTGCCGGTGACGCTGTCCAGTGGGCAGCGCCGCCGGCTGGCGCTGGCGTCGTGTTTCGTGCGGCCCCGCCGGGTGCTGATCCTCGACGAGCCCGAACAGCGTCTCGACGTACGCGGGCGACAGTGGCTCGCCCAGCGTCTGCTGCGGGAACGGGACGCCGGCACGGCCGTGCTGATGGCTTCGCACGACCCGGAGTTGATCGACGCGGTGGTGGACGAGCGCATCGAGATCGGCAAGTGACCGCCCCACCGGCCACCGTCGCCGGAACGCCCACCGGGGTGCCCACCGCCCGGCAACTGCGGACGCACCTGCGCCGGGCCCGCAGCCGGCACCACGACCACTCCCTCAGCGACGTGCTGGGCGACGCGTACGTCATCGTGCTGTTCGTCGGCATGTACGGCTGGTTCGCGATCAGCGCCAGCCGGGACCTGCTGGACTCGCCCACGGTGGGGCGGTCGGAGCCGGGGGTGCGCTGGTGGCTGGTGGTGGCCGCGCTGCTGGCCGGCGCCGGGCTCGCCTGGCGTGGTCTGCGCGCGCTCGGTCCGTTGCTGGTCACCCCGGCCACCCAGAGTTGGGCGACGAGCGCGCCGGTGGACCGGCGGGCCTGGCTGGCGCCGCGTTTCGTGCTCCTGCTGCTGGGCGCGGCGGCCGGCACCTGGCCGCGCTCGGGGTGGCCGTGGCGGCGCTCGGCGG
>NZ_JAEVHL010000104.1 GCF_016803395.1 Micromonospora tarensis
GTACCTCGACAGCGCATCCCACTCGACGTCAGACAACTCGTAGCGACGACCCACGCGCTACATCATCCGACATCAAGATCCTTTGAAGACACTGCCTAGGGGGTTCAGGTTTCGAGCGGGCTATTTAGCAGTACGCAATGCCTGCCACAGCTGGCCGTAGAAGTCGGCGTAGGTGCGCTCAACGTGCGTCGCGTAAAGCTTCGTCTCCTCGTGGCGGGACGGGAGCTGGTTGATCGGAACGCTCATCGCGGCGTGGTGCTCGATGTGGAGGTTGTTGCCGTTCGTGTACCAGGTGCTCAGCCAGCTGCCCCTGATCGACCGGGTGTTGCGCAGCACGTCCGTGGTTTCGGTGTCGCAGAGGATGTGCTCGGGCAGCTCGACCAGGAAGTGCATCGGCACCGCGGCGACCAGCGGCAGCACCCACAGCAGCAGGACGTAATCGCCGTGGCCGAGGATCGTCAGCGCGACGGCCGCGAGCACGACTGCGCCCTGAACGACGTGTTCCTGGTTGACCTGGCGGCGCATCCTGGGACTGATGTCGCCGAAGGCGTAGGTCCACGTGCCGGTCGCGCTGCGCACGACGTCCCACAAGACCAGGGCCACGCGCTTGTAGTCGAACAGCCCCTCCAGCAGCAGCCCGAAGGCGAGCGGCTGACGGGTGTCGAACCCGAAGAACTCGGTGTCGTCCGGAGTGCCCAGCGCGCGGTGGTGCTGCAGGTGGCGTACCCGGTAATGGGTGTAAACAACGAACAGCGGGATGCCCAGCGGCACGCCGACCAGGCGGTGTGGCCAGCCCTTGCGGAAGGCCGAGTGGTGCAGGGCCTGGTGCTGCAGCTCGACGGCGTGGGTGTACATGGCCGCGAGCAGCAGGATGCCGGCGACGACGGCGACCGGCTCGGGGCGCAGGGCGAGGATGACGCCGGCGGCCGTGAGGGCGGCGAGTATGGCCAGCTTGGCGAGGTAGATGCGTTCGTCGGCCGCGCCGGTTCGAGCGCGGGTGAAGAGGAGCTTGGGGGCGGCGGCGGTGACCGTCATGGGTTTCCTTGCAAGAGGCTCAGCGACCGCTGAGCAGGACGACATGGGTTCCGGTGAGCGGATTGGTGCGGGTTTGGGCGAGCAGTCCGGCGAGCGCGACGGCGCCGGCGGCGGTTGGGTACGCCCCGTAGTCGCGCAGCAGGTCCCGGGCAGCGAGCAGCTCGTCGTCCGTGGCGGCGTGGACGGCGCCGCCGCTGGCCGCGATCGCGTCGAGAGCCTCCGGGCCTTGCAACGCGTGCCAGTTGACGAGCGGCTGGTTGTGATCCGTGGTCGTCACGGCGGCGGGGTCAAGCATCGTGTACGGCCCGGGCCAGCTCGTCACGAGCGGGTTGTTAGCGGCCGACCCAACGCCGTGCAGCGGCACCGCCCACCCGAGCTCCCGCAACCTGCGGTGGATTGCGATGACCGTGGTTCCGTTGCCGACCGGGATCCACATGCCCGCCGGCGGCTCGCCCAGCACGGAGTGCACCGCAGCCGCAGCAACGCCGTGGCCGGCGAAAACTGCATCCAGGTACGGGCCGTCAACGTTCCCGTCGATCGAGCCGGGCAGCGCGGCCAGGCGCTTCGACTCGTCCACCGCGTCCTCGTAGCTGCCGTCGACGAGGACGACGTCGGCGCCGGCCGAGCGCATGAACTCGCCGCCGTCGCTCCAGCCGGCCGGCAGGACGACCGTGCAGGGCATGCCGATCGCGCCGCAGGCCAGAGACATCGCCCGCCCGTAGTTGCCGCACGTGGCGATCACGATCCGCTGCTTGCCCTCCGCGATGGCGCGGGCGACCACGGCCCGGGCGGCGGGCTCCTTGTGACTGCCGGAGCTGTACCGGGTCTCGTCCTTGATGAGGATCCGGGCGCCGGGCACGAGCTCCCCGGCGTCGATCAGCGGGGTTCCGTATGCATCGACTGGAGCGGTAAGCGTGTCCATCAGGAAGCCTTTCGAGTGGTGAACAAAGAGGCAGCGGCAGCCGTGTCGGACGGCGCGGACAGCCGGCGACTGTCGAGTTCGCCGTTCGGAGTCAGGGGCAGCGCGGTGAACGTGAGGATCCTGGCGTTGACCACGTGGGCGGACAGCCCGCGGCCGAGTACGTCCTGCGTCCAGGACGGCTTTCTCATCCGCCTCCGAGCCATCGGTCGTCACGGCGTACCCAGTCCGGCGTGCCACCCCGAAGCTGGCGCTTGCACCGTGACCACGCACGACGCGATGCCACGCTTGGCGCAGGGCACGTACGGGTCGAGGCCCAAGCGCTCGGCGTTCAGCTCGGGGGTGTCAGCGTGGACGCGTCGTAGAGGGGTGTGTCATAGGCGCCGGTCGGCGCGGTCAGCGAAGAAACCGTCATCATGCTGGTGGGAGTCCTTAGTTCGCTGTCGGGGATTCAGCTGCGGCTCGTGAGACGGCTGTCGGCGAGGCGTTGCAGCTCGTCGCGGTCGCCCAGTTCGTCGGGGGGAATGGCGTCGGGCAACAGTTCCTCGATGCGCCGCACCGGCCGGTAGAACCAGCCACGCACGGCCCACCCCAACTGCAGGACGCCGCTGAGGACGAGCAACAGGGCGAGACCGCGGGTGGCGCCCGTGCCCAACAGTGGGCCGAACACGTGCGCCAAGGGCGCGCCAGGCTCGAGCAGTGGCCGCATCACCGCGTCCGCGAACGGCCCCACCACGAGGTAGCTCAGCGGCTCCGTCAGGAGCATCACGGTGAGGAAGAAGGACAGGACCCGGCCCTGCAGGTCGAAACCGACCTTCACCTGCAGCAGGGTCAGCCAGTGCGCGGTGGCCATCGATTCGCCGAAGGCCATGAGGAACATCCCGCACACGACCAATACGGGCGAGGTGCTGACGCCGATGCCGACCATGCCGAGGCTGCACACCCCCATGAACAGAAGCATCCCGTCGGCCCGGCGCGCGGTGCCGCCGGACAACCCCATCACCAGACCCGCGGTCACGGTGCCCAGACCAGCTGCCGTCAGCGCGGCGCTGAGCGCGATGGGGCTCTGCTCGCTGAGTAGCAGCGGCATGATGACGGCGAACCCGAGCAGGAAGAAGATGTTGTCAACGATGAAGTAGCGCAGCGACGCGAGTAGTGGCGGCCGCTGGGCGATGTACCGCCAGCCGCCCGTGATCTCACTCGTGAACCGCTCCTCGCGCCGCCGGAACAGGCGGTCCGGGAAACGCACCGCGAGCACGGTTACGATCGCGACGAGGTATGTCCCCAAGTCGATGGCGATCACGCCGCCGACACCGATGGTGTTCATCAGCGGTACGCCTAGCATCGGCGCGAAGATCAGGCCCGTACCCGTCCCCAGCTGCGTGATCCCGTTGGTCCGGCCCAGGTAGCGCTTGGGCACCAACTGAGCGACAGCCGCCAGGTACGCGGGGCGTTGGAAGGCGACGACCAGCGAGGCGGCCGTTACTGCGAGGTACACATGCCACAGCCGCAGCTCTCCGCTGAGAGCCAGCGCGGCCACTGTCGCCATTGCGGCCGCGCCGCCGATGTCGCCGATCAGCATGAGCTTGCGTCGGTCCCACCGGTCTGCGGCGGCGCCAGCGAAGGGCGAGGCGACGATCCCAGGCAGCATCCCGAGCGCGGACACCACGGCGAACTGCGTGATCGAACCGGTCTGACGGAACACCCAGATGCTGAGTACCAGCGCGGCAATTGCGCTGCCAAGCATGGATATCAGCTGCCCACCCGCCACCGCGGCGAACCGGCCGAGGCCGGGCGTTGGACCGTGCGGCTGGCGGCTCGGCTCCCGGCTGGCGGGCACCGGCTCGTCCGAGTCAGGCCTGGCCGATTCCTCGCTCCTGGCGGCCGCTACATGGGTCACCAGCGCCTGCGCCAGCTGGGTCGCGTGGGTGCGGACGAAGAAGTGCCCGGCCCGCGGGATGACGGCCAGGTCCACCCTCTCGGCCAACGGCTCCCATTCCCGGTAGCGCTCCTCGTGCAGCTCGGTGACCCGGTCCCGGCCGCCGATGAGGCTGAGCACCGGGGCCCGCAGCCGCGCCTGGTCCGCCCGCCGGAACAGCGCCGTGAAGTACTCCTCGGCCCCCTGCGCATCGTGCCTGACGTTACGCAGCAGAAACGCCTGCTGCTCGGGGTCCTCGATGTCCGTGAAGCCGCCGCGGCCGCGCAGGTAGGCGAGGTACTCGCGGTTCGACACGAGCCGGTCCTGCGGGATGAGTCGGTAAACCAGATCGAACAGCCGCCCGGGGAGGCGCGCCGTCGGGAATGCCGCCCCAAGGGCCACCCCCGCCAACTCGACTCCGTCCCGCTCAAGGCGCCGGGCCACCTCCACAGTGATCGCCACGCCCAGGCAGTGCCCGTACAGCAGCACCGGGCCTCGGATCGAGCGCACCTCGTCCGCGATGCGCGCTGCGGTCTCTTCCACCCCGAGCAATGGCTCGTCGGGGCGTGCCCATTCGTGCCCGGGGAGCTCGGCGGCGTACAGCGCCCATCCGTCCGGGAGGGCGTCGGCGACCGGTTGATAGGCGACCGCACTGCCGCCGGAGTACGGCACGGCCACGACGGTGATCCCGCCCGCAACCGGATCCGCCTCGCCACGGGTCAGCCTGTGCAGCAGCCGATCCGTTCTCCCACCGCCGGCGGCGGTCCCGTTCATCCAGGTCGCCACGCCAGCGACGGTGGGGTTCTGGTAGAGCGTGAGCAGCGGCGGTCGCGGGTCCAGCCGCCGCACGATGCGCAGGGCCGAGAAGGAATCGCCGCCGAGCTCGAAGAAGTTGTCGTCGACGCCGATGGCTGCTTCGTCCCCCAGGCCGAGGACCTCGCGCCACACGGCGGTCACCTCGATCTCGCACGGCGTGGGCTCGCGGTCCGGTGGGAGTTGCCGCGCCGGCTCGGGCAGCGCGGCGCGGTCGATCTTCCCGTTGGGAGTCTGCGGCAGGGCGGGGACGACGACGATCCGGCTCGGCACGAGGTGGCCGGGTACGAGTGTCGCCATCCGTTCCCGCAGCGACGATTCGCTAGGCGGGGTGTCGTCACCGCCGACGACGTAGCCGACGAGGTAGGCGTGGCCGCCCGCACCGCGGTGCACGGCCGCGGCCGCGGTCGCGACGCCGGGCAGCGTGGCGAGCACCGCCTCGACCTCGCCGAGCTCCACCCGATATCCGTTGATCTTTACCTGCTGGTCAAGCCGCCCCAGGTACTCGACGACGCCGTCCCGGCGCCAGCGCGCTGCGTCGCCCGTGCGGTACATCCGGGCGCCGGGGGCGGGGCTGAACGGGTCGGGTACGAAGACGTCGGCGTCGAGCTCGGGACGCTCGTGGTAGCCGCGGGCCACACCGTTACCGCCCAGGTACATCTCCCCCACGATCCCGGGCGGGACGGCAGAGCCGTTCGCATCCAGCACATAGACGCGGTTCCTCGGGAACGGCCGGCCGATCGGCAGCGGTGCGTCGTCCGAGAGGTCGTCGACGTCGCCGTCAAAGTACACGTTGTCCACCGTGACCTCGGTGACGCCGTACGCGTTGATTACCCGGCACCGCGGCCCCACCACCCGGCGGGCCCGGCGGAAGTCCTGGACGTCCCACTTCTCGCCGCCGCCGATAAGGAGTTCCACGAACTCCAGGCGCTCCGGCTGGGTCTCCGCGTGGGCCAGCAGGCGTCGGAGCACGGTGGGCACCAGCTCGGTGCAGGACACCCGCTCGGTGCGCATCAGGTCGTAGAGTTCGGCCGGGTCGAGGAGGGTCTCCCGGGGGACGATCACGAGTCGGCCACCGGTGCAGTGCGCGCGCAGGGTCTCGCCGACAAACATGTCGAACGAGAAGCTGGCCGCCTGCTGGTAGGTCCACTCTGCGCGGAGGCGGTAGGCCTCCTGCCACATGGTTGCGGCGTGCACCAGGTGGCCGTGCTCCACCGTCACGCCCTTCGGCCGGCCGCTCGAGCCCGATGTGTAGATCAGGTAGGCGGCGTCGGAGCTGCGGGTGACCGGCACCGGATCGGTGTCCGGCAGCCCCGCGATGCGCTCGCTGTCGCGGTCGAGCGCGACGACCTGGACACCGGCGGGGACTGGCACGGCCTCCGTGCGGGCCTGCCGGGTGAGCAGGATCGCCGGCGCGCTGTCCTCGAGCATGAAGCGCAGCCGCTCGGCCGGGTAGTCGGGGTCGAGGGGAACGTAACCGCCACCGGACTTGAGCACAGCCCACATCGCGACGAACACGTCGGGGCCACGGTCCAGGCAGATGGCGACGCGGTCCTCGCGGCCGATCCCGCGCTCGCGCAGGTAGTGCGCCAGCCGGTTCGCCCGCCGGTTGAGCTCCCCGTACGAGATGGTCTCGCTCCGGAAGGTGAGCGCGGGCGCGTCCGGGGTCTCTGCGGCGTGGCGCTCGAACAGCAGGTGCAGTGCCTCGGTCGGCGGCACCGCCAGGTCGTCCGCGCCCCAGTCGTGCAGGATCCGGTCCTGCTCGGCGTCGGAGAGCAGAGGCAGACCGCCGACGGGCAGGTCCGGTCGGTCGGCCGCCGCGCCCAGCACGGTGAGCACGCTGTCGGCCAAGCACTCGATCCGCCCGCGGTCGAACATCGCCGTGGCGTAGTCGATGTCGAGCGCCGTACCCGACGGGTCGGTGCGCAACGTGACGACGAGGTCGGCGGCGATCTCGGCGGGTACGTCGTCGCCTCGGCTGCCGCAGTCCTCCGCATTCGCCGACAGAACGCCGAAGACCACGTCTCCCAACGGGTTCCGACCCGCGTCGGCCGTGCGTCCCGCGGCCGCGACCAGCTCCGCGGCAGGTACGTCGCGGTGCGCCAGGTCCTGCAGGTAGTCGCCGTGCAGGCGCCGCGCCACGTCCCCGAACGAGAGTGCGGCATCGACGTCGGCGACGATTGGCAGCAGGGGCGCCGACCCTTCGGCCGCGTTCCAGACGGGAGCGACGAGCGCCGGGCGGGCGCAGCCCGTGTAGCGGGCAAGCACGATCGCGAGCCCGGCCGCGACTGCCGCGGGGACGGATCCGCCCGCCGCCGCGAGGCCGGCGGTCAGCGCGGGGTCGAGCGCCCGGGCGACCCGAGCCGCCGCGAACGGCCGACTACGCGGCCGCGGCCGGTCGCTGGGAAGTTCCGCCGTGACATCGGTTTCCGCAAGGCGTCGGCGCCAGTGGCCCGCCGGGTCGGCGGTGGCCTCCGCCGTGCTGCGCGTCTCGATGACCGGCCGCGTGGGGTCCGCGGTCACCTCGTCGAGCAGTACCAGGAACTGCTCGACGAGCCGCGCCGCGGTGGCCCGGTCGTACAGCTCCGTCGCGTATTCGAGGTAGAGGACGGGTTCGCCGGCCGGGAAGTCGATACTGAACGTAAGGTCCAGCTTGGTCCGCTCCGGGTGGGTCGAGCCCACGAATTCGACCGCGATGTCGCCGTATCGGGCCACCGCGCTCGGGGTGTTGTGCACCATCAGGCTGACCTGGCCGAACGGGCTGCGCCCGGAACGGGCCGGAATGCCCAGGGCGGCGGGGAGATCCGCGAGCGGCGGGTCGTCGTGGTCCAGCGCGCCCAGCACGGCGTCATGCGCCAGGGCCACGATCTGCCGGAAGTCCGCGCCGGCGGCGACCTCGGTGCGCAGCGGCACGACGGTGAGGTAGGCACCGATCGCACGCTCGCTGTCGACCTCAGTACGATGCGCGACCGGCGACAGTACGGTGATGTCAGACCGCCCCGTCATGCGCGCGACGAGCGCCTGCAGGCCCGCGAGGAACACCGTGGCCGGGCTCGTTCCGGCCCGTTCGGCCTCCGCGGAGATTCGCCGGAACCGGTCGGCTCCAATCGGCGCCTCGACTCGGTCACCGCGGAATGAGCGCACCGCGGGGCGCGGACGGTCCGTCGGGATCGACACATCGGTGTCCAGCCCCGCCAGCCGCTCGGCCCAATAGCGCAACGAGTCGGGCGAGGTACGCGAGAGATGCTCGGCGAAGCTGACGGTGGGTGCGAGCTCGCCACCGCCGAGGGCGGCGGCGAGCTCGTCGGCCAGCACGGCGGCCGACCAGCCGTCGAAGACCAGGTGGTGCACCGCCACGATCAACTCAGCTTCGCCGTCCCCGAGGATCAGGGTCGCCGCCAGCATGTTGCCCACTTCAGGGTCGAAGACGGTCTGTGCGCGGTCGCGGCGCGATGCGGCGACGTCGGCACCGTCGGACCGGTGCACCGTCATGGGGACCGGCCGGGCCTCGGCGCCGAAGTCCATCACGGGCTCATCGCCGTCCAGGCGGAAGCGCGCGCGGAGCGCGTCGTGGCGGGACACGACCGCGTCCAGCGCGGCCTGGACCGCAACGGGATCCGTCACGCCCACAATCCGGTACCGCACCCCGATGGTGTGCAGAGCGGTACCCGGGTGCAACTGCTCCGCGAGCCAGGTATCGCGCTGGAACGCGGTCATCCGACCCGCCGCGCGGGCGGGAGTCGCCTGCGGCTCGCTAACCTCGCGTTCGGCGACCAACGCAGCGATACCGCGCACCGTGACCGCGCCGTGCAGCTCGCCCACCGCCGGGCGCACGCCGAACGCACGCGCAAGGCGCGTCGCGATCTGCACCATGGCCAGCGAGTGCGCCCCCAGATCCAACAGCGGGGTGACCACGTCGGGTTCGGCGCCCAGCACCTCCCCGACGATGGCGAGCACGCCGCGTTCCGTTTCAGTCTCGCCGCCGCCGACCGGCGCCCCCGTCGACGGCGCGAACTCCCGGTGTAAGGCCGCGACGTCCACCTTGTCCCGGTCAGTGCGCGGGAAGACCGCGACCCGCCGGAGGTGGTGGGGCACGCTGTACGCCGGCAGTTGCCGGTTCGCGTGGCGGCGGATGTCGGCGAGCACCTCGTCGTCCCGGTCCCCGGCCTCGGCGCTCAGGATCAGGTAGCCCACCAACAGCCCGCTGGCGGGATCGAGGTCCACCACCGCGTCGTCGACCAGCGGATGGCTGAGCAGCACCTGCTCGACCCCCGCGCCTTCGATGCGGTGGCCCTGGACCTTGAGCTGCCGGTCCATGCGCCCGAAAAACGCCAGACGCCCGTCGGCACGCAGGCGCACGCGATCGCCGGTGCGGTAGAAGCGCCCGCCGTCGGCGTCAGTGACGAATCGCTCGGCCGTGCGCTCCGGCTGCCCGAGGTAGCCGATCGCCACCGTCGGGCCGCCCAGCAGCAGCTCGCCCGACTCGCCGAAGGGGACATCCTTTCCGCCGTCGTCCACGATCCGCACGACGACACCGGGAAGCGGACGGCCGATCGTCGGCTCCTCGGCGTCGGGTTCGGCGTGCGGCCCCGCCAACTCGTCCGTGGTCACGGTGACGGTGGTCTCGGTGGGCCCGTACTCATTGACCAGCCGCACGCCCGGGTGCACCGGGAGGCGGCGCCACTTCTCCACCCGCTCGGCGCGCACCTGCTCGCCGCCGATGGTGACGAGGCGGACGGTAGGCGGCAGCGCCAGGCTGTCCCGTGCCATCGCGTCGACCATCTCGTGCCAGAACGCCGTGGGCAGCATGAGCACGGTGATCGACCACTGCGCGCAGCGCTCAAGAAACCGGTCGACCGACAGGACCATCTCGTTGTCGCGCAGGACGATGGTCGCCCCCGCGAGCAGGGGAGGGAAGATGTCCTCGATCGATGCGTCAAAGGCCAGCGAGAAGAACTGCAGCGCCCGGTCGTCGGGCGTCATCTCGAAGTGGGCGACGGACACCCGGGAGAAGTGGTCCAACGCCCGCCGCGGGACGGCGACGCCCTTCGCGCGGCCCGTCGTGCCGGACGTGTGGATCACATACGCCGGCAGTTCGTCATCGGATTCGGTCGCCTCGCCGGTGCGCGCCACGGTGTGGGGCTCCGCTGCGGACGACGCGGTCGGGCTCTCGGTTACCCGTACGGAGAGGCAGGTCAGGCCGACGCTCGCGAACCGCGGATACCGGTCCGGGTCGGCGACGCACAGCCTGACGCTGACGTCCTGCACCATCTGCGCGAGCCGCTGCGGCGGGTCGTTGGGGTCGAAGGGGACGAAGGCCGCTCCCGCGAAGAGCGCCCCCAGCATCGCGATGATGCTGTCCGCCTCGCGGACCGCCGGGACGCCAACGGGCTCCCCGGGATCGATGCCCGCGACGAGGAGGCACTCGGCGACGCCCTGCGCCGCGGTGACGAGCTCGCCGTAGGTGAGGACGCGGTCCCCGTCGACCAGGGCGTGCGCGAAGGGCCGTTCTGCGGCGCGCGCGATGATGCCGTCGATCAGCTGTGGGCGGGCAACGGAGCGGCCGTCGCTCGACGAGACGGTCAGGTCCCAGACGAGGTCAGCAGTCATCGCAGCACCGCCGCGGTCTCGAGCCGGTCCGCGTCGCAATGCAGGGTTGCGAAGTAGTCCTCGACGGTTTCCGCTCGACGGATGCGCTCCACGACCCCGTCGGGGTGCAGCAGCAACTCCTGCGGGCGCAGCCGACCGCCGTAGGTGTAGGCCTGGGACAGCGCATGGGCGCCCGTGTCGTGCACCAGCACCAGGTCGCCCTCGACGGTGCGCGGAATGACCCGCTGAATCGCGAACTTGTCGTTGTTCTCGCACATCGACCCGACGACGTCAACCGTCTCAAGGCCGCGTCCGTCGCCGTCCAGGACGGACACGTGGTGGTAGGCGTCCGGGTACATTCCCGGGCGAATCAGTCCGTTCATGCCGCAGTCGACGCCCACGATCTCACGCCACTTGGTCATCCGGTTGAGCACGCGGGTGACGAGCACCCCGTGCGGGCCCATTACGTAACGCCCGGATTCCAGCAGGACCCGCAGAGGCCACGTGTGTTCACGCTCGAAAGCATTCACCCGGTCTCGGACACCGTTCGCCAGCCCGGCGAGGTCAAATTCTCGCTCTCCCGGCCGGTACGGAATTCCTATTCCGCCACCGAGATTCACAAAATCGACGCGCACTCCCGTCGCGTCCTGCAGCAGAAGCGCGGCATCCAGCAGAAGGTCGAGATTTTTCAGAAAAGAGTCAGGCACCTGCAGGTGCGAACCGAGCATGATATGCAGCCCGTACGTGTGCGCACCGAGCCCTCGCGCCTTCGCCACCACATCGTGCAGGCGGTCGATCCGGATGCCGAACTTCGACGAATCACCTCCGCCCAGGTGCATATTCTGCACTGATGCCGACCGCCCCGGGTGCACCCGAAAGCAAACCGACCGCGGCC
Source organism: Micromonospora tarensis (assembly GCF_016803395.1). Classification (GTDB taxonomy): domain Bacteria; phylum Actinomycetota; class Actinomycetes; order Mycobacteriales; family Micromonosporaceae; genus Micromonospora; species Micromonospora tarensis. Next base: position 11,170 of record NZ_JAEVHL010000104.1, read on the forward strand.
GCGCCCGCATGCTCAGGAGCCTGTCGACGACGGTCTCGTCGTCTACGGTGATGATGGCGTCCGCGTCGAGCGCTGCAACGAGTTCCTCGTAGCTGGTGTTGTTCGAGGTAAAGGAGATGTCGTCGCCTGACGCGCCGGCCTCCCGGGCAGCCACGAGCTCAGCGAGCGAACTGCAGTCGAAGCCGAATCCGTGATTGGCCAGAAGGCGCAGGATCTGGGGGTTCGGCTGCGCCTTGACAGCGAAGTATTCCCGGAAGTTCAGGTCGTGGAACGCGTGGTTCAAGCCCTCGGCGGTGTCGCGGGCACCCTGCATGTCATAAATGTGGAACGGGGTTCCGAAGTGATCCGCGATCCGCGATAGCGTCGGAAGAAGACGCCGACTGAACTCATCACTCATAGGCATGCCGAAACATTTCCTTCCAGATCAGATTCACTGCAGGCACCCATTTTCGGCTAATTTGCAGTGACAGGCCGCCCCGATTCAGGAAGGAGGCTGGTTTCGCCGTGACAACCTCGAAACCAATTCCGTGCGCTCGCCTCGGGAGAACCGCTATAAATTAGCAGAGGGTTAGTGAACGCGAGATTGCGTTTACTGCACCGGCGGCCAACGGAGTGGCGAAATGCTGCATTTGCCAAACCCTCAGTCGCCGGTCGCGGCCGGAACGCGGCAGGTCCGACCGTGAACTCATTGGGGCTCAGGTGGCGATACATGGGTGAGGAAGCAGGTACGTCTGGAAGCGGATTGAGATGAGACGAGCCGATCGGGTTGGGGTACATGCTGGTTGAGCAGCAGCTTGTCGCGGACCAGGAGTCGGATGCCTGGTACGTGAGGGCTTCTCTGGCGGATCAATGCGTTCGTTCCCTCGTCGCTGATCGTCGGCGACGCCGCAGACGTGCGACACCGCATCGGCTGGCTCACCGAGATCGCCGGCACCGGCGAGCACGCCAGCCTCATCACCGAATGCCTCCGTCACCTCGACCCGTTCCGGCTCTCAACCCAACTCGAAGTGCTCGACTACCTGCTGCGCCACCCGGAGCCGGTGCAGTCATGACTCACCGTGTCACCACCGAACGAGCTCACCGCACCTCTACCCTGGAGAACCATGGACAGGATCGCCATCATCGGCTGCGGCGGCAGCGGCAAGTCCACCGTCGCGCGCCAGTTGGCCCGGATCCTCGACGTACCGCTGACTCACCTCGACGCGACCTACTACGACGAGCACTGGAAGCCGCTGCCGCAGGACGAGTTCGCCGCCCAGCAGGAGAAACTCGTCGCTGGCGAGCGATGGATCATCGAAGGAAACTACGCCGGCACCCTGCCCATCCGGCTCGCCGCCGCCGACACCGTGATCTTCCTCGACCTGCCCGCCACAACCTGCCTGTGGGGCATCGCCCAACGCCGCTGGCGCTACCGCGGCGGACAACACCACCAGGACGGCGTCTACGACCGCATCACCTGGAACTTCGTTCGCTACGTTCTCAGCTATCGGCGCACCATGCGCCCACGGGTCCAGAACCTGCTCCGCGAGCACGGACCACACGTCCGCTTGATCACCCTCACCAGCCGCCGTCAGGCCGCCCATCTGATCAACCGCGTCCGCGACGAGCACCAGCCCGTGACCTGACCGCAGCGGAACGGGAGGCGACGAATGTCAGCCAACCCGTTCCTTGACCCCGCTTTGGTCCACGGCGACCTCTACCGGAGCGACAGCCGGCTCGCCGACCGCACCCACGCGCTGCATCGCGCCAAGATCAGCGGAAACGACGTCGCCGAGACGATCGCCGACCTGCTCGCCTCCCGGGTCCCACTGGGGGCGGCCGTGCTCGACATTGGTTGCGGGCGCGGCACCACAACCCTGCGCCTGGCCGACCGACTCCGGCCCCGGCGGCTCGTCGCCATCGACGCCTCGGCTGCGCTTCTCCACGCCACCCGCGACCGCCTCGGCCACGCCAGGGCGCGGCGCTCGGTGGTCTGCGCCGACTTTCACCAATTGCCAATGCCCGACGATGTGGCCGACGCTGCGGTCGCTGCCTTCTGCCTGTATCACTCGGCGACGCCGGAGCTGGCCATCGCGGAGATCGCCCGCTGCCTCCACCCAGGCGGCACCGCCGTCCTGGTCACCAAGTCGCTGAACAGCTACGCGGAACTCGACCATCTGGTCCACGCCGCCGGCCTCGACCCGGACGCCATCAGTCGATCGAGCCTCTACGAGAGCTTCCACAGCGGCAACCTGCACACCGTCGCCGCCACCAACCTGACCGTCATCGACGTCCAGCATGAGGAACACCTCTTCCACTTTGCGGACGCCACACACCTCGCCCGCTACCTCATCACCACACCCAAATACCGGATCACCCTCACCGGCGGGATCCCCGCCCTCGCAGCGGCCCTCCGGCAGCGGCTGTCCGCACCGCCCTACACGACCCGATCCACCGTCAGCTACGCCGTGGCGGTGCGGCCATGAGCGGCGCCGTCTTCGTCAAGCGGTACGACGACTCAGAACGCTACAACGCCGCTGCCGCCCACCACGCCTGGCTAGCCGGCTTGGGCTCCGGCGTACGTCTGCCCGCGCTTGTCGCGCGGGGTGTCCGGCATCTGATCTTCGAACGGTTGCCGGGGCACACACCGGAAATGGGCGATCTTCCGCGGGCCGCTGCAGCACTCGGCCGGCTCCACGCTGCCGCGCACGGGCATGAGCTTCGGGCCGCCCGTCTCGATCAACCCCACATCACCTCGACCGGACTCGTAATCCCCGACTTCACCAGCCCACGTCAGGAGGCGCTGCACCGCGCCGCTGCCGCGGCGGGCGTCCCCGGATCGAGCATCGGCGCGGTACTCGATCGGGCCGGTCAGCCTGCAGCGTTCTACAAAGACCCGAACATCCGTAATTACCTCGCCAACGAGGAAGACGTCGCCGTCGTCGACTTCGACGACATGACGCTCGCTCCCTTCGGCTACGACCTGGCCGGCTTGCTCGTCACTGCCTCCATGACCCACGGCCGCCTCGACGAGCAAACCATCGCCCACTGCCTTCACGCCTACCGCGTCGTGATCGCGCCCCTGCTCTGCAGCCTGGCCGACCTGAAGCAGTACGCCGAACTGCACCACCTGCTGACACTGCGGTACCTCGGCCGCAACGGCTACCGGCACCCCTGGCCCACCGTCCGGCCCTGGCCCGACCCGTTCCCAGCCGTGCCGACCAGGGAAGGAGCCTTCGGATGGCCTCCACAACCGAATTGGTGATCGCCCGTCACGGCGAAGCCGCCTGCAACGTCGCCGGAATCGTCGGCGGCAAACAGGGCTGCACCGGCCTCACCGACCTCGGTTGGAACCAGGCGGGACAGCTCGCTACACGGCTGGCGGCCGAGCACGCCCACCGACCCTATGCCACCTTTTACGCCACACCCCCGCTTCGCGTAACTCAGACCGCCGAGATCATCACCAGAGCCCTCGGCTTGCCCGCCGCCATCGACCCGGACCTCCGCGGCCCTGACCACGGCGACGCCGACGGTCGAGCCTGGGCAGACGTGAAGACCTCCTTCCAAGGGCCGCCTCAGCACAACCCCGACCATCAGTACGCTTCCGGCTCCGAGACATGGAACGAGTACCTCGACCGGGCCACCGCAGCGCTACAGAAGATCCTCACCCGCCACGACGGTGAACGAATTCTTCTCGCGGCCCATGGGGAAACCGTCGAAGCGGCGCACACGCTGCTCCTCGGCCTGCCCCGGAACGCATGCCTACGGCTCGGCTTCGTCACCGACCACGCCTCCCTCGCCCGGTGGCAGCGGCCAACCAACCGCTTCGGCCGCACGGTCTGGCAGATGGTCACCCACAACGACACCCGACACCTCCGACCCCGCCATGACTGACCGCATCGTTCACCTCGCGCTCTGCCAACGTCTCCTCGACACCGACGCCAAGCCCGTGAGCTGGCACCCCGGCCACGCCGGCACTCGCGCCCTACGCGCCTCGACGACCGCGCACGGTGAGGTCATCGTCAAGATCCACCGCAGCCTGGAACGCCACACCCAGGAAGTCCACGCTTACCGCACCTGGATCCGCGGCCTCGGTAAACGAGCACCCCGGCTGCTCGCGATAACCGACGACCCACCGGCCATCATCATCACCGCGGTACCGGGCCTCCCACTCAGCCAGCGACAGCTCGACCCCAAGGCCGAGCAGGACGCATACCGGCAGGCAGGACAACTACTCAAGACACTGCACACCGCCGGACCGCCCCGCCTCGAACCAGACTGGACGGCCTGGCTCGCCGAACGCGCCGAGCACTGGATCCACCTAGCCGGCGAGCGGATCACGCACAGCTGCCGCGCCGAGGTGCGCGCCCACATGCGAGCGCTACGAGACCTCGCACCGCTATCGGCCGTGCCGTGTCACCTCGACTTCATGCCTCGCAACATGATCTACGGCGACGACGGAATAGTCCGACTGATCGACTTCGAGCACAGCCGCTACGACCTACCCGCCCGCGACCTCGTACGCCTAACCACACGCATCTGGCCGCAACGCCCCTGTCTCAGCAGGAGCTTCTTCCAGGACTACGGCCAGCTCGACAAAGCCAACCGCGAGGTCGTTGAACATTGCGCCCACCTTGATGCCCTGACGACGCTTTGCTCTGCAACCCCAGACGATGTCAAGCGTGCCAGCAAGATCCAATGAACCTCAGTTCAGTAGCGGAGGCGATGGAGCCGCCCTGGCTCGGCCGTGGAGAGGTCTTCCGCTGCAATGACCTATTCCTCCTCGGCCACGACGACACGGGTCACCCCCACGTGCACCGACAGACCCTCGCCCTCGGGCTCGCGGGCGCAGTCCTGATCGACCGGTACCTGGCCGGGCGGGTGACCCTTGACCCGAACATCGACACTCACGCAGCGGACCACCAGCGAATACACCCGCACATCGACCGGCCAGTCGGAGACCTGATCGTCGGCGCCGCAGCCGCCACCATCCGCAACGCTCACCCGCTGCTGCGCGAGTGGCTGCGGGGTTTTCGCCGACGCGTACGACCGCACCAGCGCCGGCCTGTTTGCTGGCGGGATCCTGCGCCAGTACACCGGACGGCGCCTCGGCGGCCTCATGCGCGCCGACACCCACCTGCCCTCCGACAGCAATGGGCGGTAATCGCTCGCTACCGCCTGCGCTACCTCGCCGCCGGTCACGAACAACCCAACGACCACAGCGCCGCCCTCGCCTGCCTCCTCGCCGACCTCGGCCTCATCCTCACCGTCCTACGCGAAACCCCCGGAATCACCTACCGCCCATCGGTGACCGACAGGGCAGGCCAAACCGGCATCGGCCTCAGCGCCACCGCCGACGACATCCGCTTCCTGCTGATCCTCAACCCCAGCACCGGCGAACTACTCGCCTACGAGAGAGCCGCACTTACACCGCCAGCCGACAGCGACCGGAACGGCGCCCTCGTCGACGACTACCACCTGTTCCTCGTCCATACCCACACCACGAGCAGCGACAACTCCTGACCCCGCCAACAACTTCAAGGGAAATGCCATGGACACCGTCCCGCGCATCCGCGCCGCCCGCTGGGCAGACAAAGACCACGTCGCCGCACTCATCGCCGACGCCCTCCATCCCAGCCCTCTCGCCACATGGCTAATCCCCGACCCAAGCCCACGACGCCGGATCCTCACCGACGTCCTCGCCATCTGGATCGAACACGCCATGTTCTACGGCGACATCTACCTCACCGACGACGCCACCGCCGCCACCGTCGGCTTCCACCGATACCGGCCCATCCCACCCCCCGCGAACTACCCCACCCGCCTCAGCGACGCCGCGGGCCCCCACGCCGACCGCTTCGACCTACTCGACCGACTGCTCGCCAAGGAGCGACCCAGCGAACTCCACTACCACCTCGCGTTCCTTGCCGTACAACCCACCGCCAGACGCTCCGGACGCGCCACGGCCTTGCTCAACCACCACCGCAGCCGACTCGACCACGCGAACCTCCTGTCCTGGACCAGCACCACCGCCGACGCGGAAAACATGCACCTCCGTCACGGCTATGCACCACAACCGACCATCACCCTGCCCGAAGGCCCGACCCTGAGCACCATGCGGCGAAACCCGCACCATCACACGCCTGGCCAACCAAAGCCAGTCCCACCACAAGCCAACGAACCCGCGCCGTTCCATTCGGTTCGCTGAACATGTGATCCGCAGGCCAACCGTCGACAGAAAGGACGGCGGCTTCCCCTCCTCCCACAACTGTTGACAGGCCCAATCGCGTCAACTCCCAGGCGAGCAAGCGACGACGCCCCACAATTCGGCCGCCTCGAGAGTCACAGAGCGCTGACGGCGACGACGGACACCACAAGCGGTGTAGCGGCGAAGCTCGGGATACTGGGAAGGACACGCGCAAGTAGCTCTCGGCTCTTCGCCTCCATAAGCGGACCGCTGTCCACCATCGGAGCGTTCCACTCGGGCGGGCCATGTACGCCGTCGCGGCCTCGCCAGGGAACCAGCAGCAACGTCGCGGCGCCACCACCCAGCCCGAGCACAGCCAGCGCCACGCCTGCCTGCACCATCATCGCGGCGACCGCCGCACTACCGGGCTACGTGCCGCTGCTCCCAATCTGCTCCCAATGTAAGCAGCACAAACGGCAAAGCCCGTTACCGGCTACTCCGGTAACGGGCTTCTGACCTGCACAAACTGAGGGTGGGCGATGCTGGTATCGAACCAGCGACCTCTTCGGTGTGAACGAAGCGCTCTCCCACTGAGCTAATCGCCCTCAGCGACACCGACTCTACCCGATCGTGGAACCGGACCGGAAATCCGGGGTCAGTGCGTCGCGAGGTAGTGCATCGCCTCGGCGACCACGTCGATGCCGAGGCTGTACTTGAGGGACAGCCAGACCACTGTGGCGACGAAGATCAGGCCGACGGAGCCGAGCACGACTCGCACCGCCAGTGACTGTCGCGTCACCCACCGCGTCCAGCCGTGCACGTGGCGGCGGGTGAAGCCGAGCAGCCGGCGCGCCCAGTGGTATTCGACGGCCCAGATGCCCAGCCCGGCGATCACCAGCAGCCAGCCCGGCCCGGGCAGCGGGATGAGGGCGATGCCGATGGTCACCACGAGGGCGCCGGCGATCGCGATGAATATCTTGAGTGCGATCCGGCCGGTGGGGTTGGCGCGGATCAGGTCGAGGGTGATCGAGATCCGTTTCCGCCAGCGGGGCCGACGCGGCGGGTCCTGCACGGCGACGCCGCCACCACGCCCAACGCCACCCGCACCAGCGCCACCACGGCCGGCGCCGCCGTCGCCAACGCCACCGCGGCCGGCGGCGACACCGCCGGCACCACCACCGGGGCCGTCGCCACCACCGTCAACTCCGCCGGAGTCGGGCGCCGACCGTCTGGCCAGTTCAGGCTGCTCCTTCGGCACTGCGTACCCCCGCTTTTCGGCTGCCCAAGCCGCGACTTTCGGTGGGCCGGGCGCCGTCGCCGGATCCATTGAGGATCGCTTCGCCACCATTTCACCCCCCAGTGTCGCTCGGGCCCGTCACTGCAACGCCCGACTGGACGTTACCGGAGTAAGTCGACGACTGAGCCACCCGATGCCGGGCGGCATCACGCACTGGGCAGAACCGGAAATCCTACATGAATCCTCACATTCACGCGGCCTTTCCGTCCCCCTTCCCACCACTGGGTGAAGTCAGCGTATGGCGGAGCGTAGCCAGGAGTAGCACCTGAGTATGGGAAAAGCGGGACACGCGCGTTCCGCAGCGGTGCCGGGGGGAGAACGTCCATGAGTGTCATCCGACCGACGACCGTAGAGGTCGAGACGTCGCTAAGGCTCGTCGCGCCTGACGCCACCGCCTTGCCGGTGCGTGCCAGTCTGCGTTACGACCCTGCTGACCCGTATGCGGTCCATGTCCTGTTCCATGCCGAATCGGCCGGGGGCGAGGCGGTGAGTTGGTCGTTCGCTCGCGAACTTCTGGTCACCGGCCTGGACGAGCCGGCCGGCATCGGGGATGTGCGGGTCTGGCCCTGGGCCACACCGCGCGGCGACTTCGTCGCGCTGGCCCTCTCGTCACCAGACGGCAACGCCCTCTTCGAGGTGCCGCGCAGCGTCCTGGTGCGTTTCCTTCGACGCACGTACGTCGTCGTCCCGCGCGGCCGTGAGGCCGAGCACCTGGACGTCGACACGGCGGTGAACCGGCTGCTCGCCGGTCGCTGACCGCCGGAGAAGCAACACCGGCCAACCCGGGGCCGCGCGGATCTGCCGAGTCCGCGCGGCCCCGGCATACCCGGGTACCCGGACACCCGCCCGGGCCGGCCGGAGCGACCCGGACATCCGCCCCGGGCCGGCCGGTGTTCAGCCGTGCGTGGTGATGCCGCCGTCGACGGGAATCACCGCGCCGGTGAGGTACGCGCCAGCCCGGGACGCGAGGTAGATGGCGGTGCCGGCCATGTCCTCGGGGCGGCCGATGCGGCCCAGCGGCACCTGCTGCTCGATGGCGGCGCGGCTCGCCGGATCGTCCAGCGCGAACGCCATCATCTTGCTCTCGAACGGGCCCGGCGCGATCGCGTTGACGGTGATCTGCTCGGCGGCCAGCTGGTGGGCGAGGCTGCGGGTGAGCATGTGCACGGCCGCCTTGGTGGCCGAGTACGCGTACACCTCCATGAACGGCACCCGGATACCGTCGATCGACCCGATGTTGATCACGCGGGCCGGGTCGTCGGCGCTGGCCGCGGCGCGCAGCGCCGGCAGCAACGCGGTGGTGAGCCGGAAGACGGCCTTGACGTTCACCGCCCAGAGCTTGTCGAACGCGGCCTCCGGGTAGTTCTCCAGCGGCGCGCCCCAGGTCGCGCCCGCGTTGTTGACCAGCACGTCGAGGCGGTCGAAGCGCTCGCGTACGGCGGCGGCCAGCGCCTCGGCGCCGGCGTCGTCGCCGAGGTCGACGGGGATGGCGTCGCAGCGACCCTCGGCGGAGAGTTGCTTGGCGACGGCCGCGCAGACGTCCGCCTTGCGGGACGAGATGATCACGTGAGCGCCGGCTCGGACGAAGCCCTGGGCGATCATCAGCCCGATCCCCCGCGATCCGCCGGTGACCAGGACCTTCTTACCTTCGACCGAGAACAGTTGCGTCATGCCCATCCCATCGCGAGTCGGCGGGGGCCGTCGGCCGGTCGGGCGGGCGTGGAAACGAGGTGACCGCGGACCGGACGGCGCTACCGCCGGGTAACGTAGCCCGGCCGCCGGGATCGCGACAAGCCCGTACTGTCCGACGGATTCCGTCCCGGGATGCGGCCGGGATGCGATGACCTGCGGTTCGGGCTACCGTCGCTAGCGATGGTCTCCACCGATCCCTCCCCCGCGCCACCGATCGGAATGGCGTCACCGATAACCGACGAGATCGCCACGTTCGCGTTGGCCGACCTCGCCGGCGACCCGGGCTGGCGTCGACCGGTGATCGTCGAGCGGGAACTGCTGATTCTCACCACGCGTGGGCACGGCGACGCGGAGCTCGACTTCCACCCGCTGCCGTGTCGGCCCGGCACCCTGCTGCGGGTGCACCCCGGCCAGGTGCTGCGCTGCGCCGGCCCGCAGTTCGACGCCACAGTGGTCGCCTGGGAACCCGATGCGCTGCGCGACGTCGACGTCGACCTGGCCACGGCCGTGACCTGGCGGCAGTTGGCCGGGGAGGACGAGGACGCGGTGATCACCGAGGTGAGCCAGTTGGCGGTGGACTGCCAGCGACACCCCGACGGTCCCACCACCCGCGCGCTGCTCCGGCATCAGCTGGCCGTGCTGTTGCTGCGGCTGGCCCTGGCCCACGTCGACAGGTCGCCGGCCCGGCCCGAGGAGGAGACGTTCCACCGGTTCCGCCGGGAGGTGGAGCACGGCTACCCGCACACCCGGCGGGTGGAGGACTACGCCGCAGGCCTCGGCTGCTCGGTGCGGACGCTGACCCGGGCCTGCCTGGCCGTCACCGGTCGCAGCGCCAAGCAGGTCATCGACGAGCGGGTCGCGTTGCAGGCCGGGCGGCTGCTCGCCGCGACGGACCAGCCGATCGCCCAGATCGGCCGGCACCTCGGCTTCTCCGAACCGACGAACTTCGGCCGATTCTTCACCCGCGAGGTCGGGGTCAGCCCCGGCGCGTTCCGGGCCGCACGGGACCAGCCGGCCGGCCGGGTGGTCGCCCCCGG